>JAYRQF010000227.1:0-5041 GCA_041910735.1 Limnohabitans sp. | reverse complement strand
TGGGCGTGATGAGCAGCGCCGCGATGGCCGAGATCAGTCCGGCCAGCGCCCACACCATCATGCGGATGCGCGACAGGCGGATACCGACGATCTGCGCCGCGCGCGGGTTCATGCCGACGGCGCGCATCGCCTTGCCGATGCGTGTGTGGGTGAACATGAGGTAGATGAGCACCATCACCACGACGGCGACGACGAAGATCGCGATGTCCAGCTGGGTCAGGGCCGCGTCGCCAATCATCACCGTGTCGCTGGAGAACAGCGAGGGCAGCGAGCGCGGCGTGTCGCCCAGGCCGGTCTGCCGCACCAGGCCCTTGAGCACGTAGGCCAGGCCCAGCGTGGCGATCACGAGCTGCACGCCGACGCCGCGCGAGCCGGTCACGCGCTCCATCACGACACGCTGGAACAGCGCGCCGCCCAGCGCCATGACCGCCAGCGTGAGTGGGATCACCACCGCGTAGGGCAGATGCGCCAGCAGCAGCAGGCTCAGCGCCACGTAGCCGGCCATCATCAGCATCTCGCCCTGCGCGAAGTTGGGCACGTCGGTGGTCTTGAACACCGCCACGATGGCGAGCGCGAGCAGCGCATACACGCTGCCCGTCACCAGCCCCGACAGCAGGCCCTGCTGCAGGAACAGCCAGATTTCGTCAAGGCTCATGCGCTCACTTGGGCTGGTAGGTCCAGGCGCTGGCGTAGCTGCCCGGCACCCGAGTCTTGTTCTCGCCGTCGAACTTCAGGTAGATGGCCGCCTTCTGCGCCGCGTGGTCGGTGGGCGTGAAGGCGATCGGGCCAGCCATCACCTTGGAGTCGAAGTTGAGCTTCGACATCGCGTCGAGGAATTTCTCGCGCGTGGGCTGCGGGCCTGCGGCCTTGAGCGCGTTGACCACCGCCATCGCCGAGGGAATGCCGTAGGGCATGTAAGTCTGCGGGTAGCCCGGCTTGGCGGCCAAGTCCGGGTAGTACTGCTTGTACATATCGTAGACCCACTTGAGCTGCTCGCCGCCGGGCACGTCGAGCATGACCTCCTGCAGGTAGACGTTCTTGAACGCGTCCTTGTTGCCGACGTTCTCGACGAGCTGCTTCAGGTCGGCCGTGCCGTTGACGGCGATGACGATCGGCTTGTTCCAGCCCAGCTCGTGCGCCTTCTTGACCAGCAGGCTCACCGGACGGGCGTAGGTGGTGATCAGCAGCACGTCCGGGTTGGCGGCACGAATCTTCAGCATCGGCGCGGTGACGTCGGTGATGTTCGGGTTGATCGACTGCACCTGCAGCGTCGCACCGACCTTCTTGGCCTGGAATTCGGCGGCTTCCAGGTTCCATCCTCCGTAGGCGTCGTCATGGTTGATGTAGCCGATCTTCTTGGCCTTCAGGTGCTCGACGGCGAACTGGACCATCGAGCCGCCGACGGCGCGCTGCGAGATGGAGAAGGCGCCGTAAATGTATTTGGACGGCGGATAGAGTGCGCCATCACCCGAGGCGTTGAGCATCACGTAGGGGATCTGCGCGCGCTCCACGTATTCACGGGCGCCCACCACCGGACCGGAGCAGGAGCCACCATTGAGGGCAAACACCTTGTCCTGCTCGGTGAGTTTCTTGACGGCAGCCAGCAGATCGTTGGCATTGCAGCGGTCATCCTCGATCACCAGCTCGATCTTGCGGCCGTGAACGCCGCCTTCCTTGTTGACCTGGTCGTAATACATTTTTGCGGCATTGATCACGTCAAAGCCGTAGGCCATGGCGTTGCCGGACAGGGGACCGAACACCCCGATCTTGATGGTCTTGTCGGTCAGGCCGGGATCGCTCTGCGCCCAGGCCAGCTGGATGCTGGCGGCGCCGGCCAGCAGGGTCAGGATCAGTGATTTCTTGAATTTCACGGGTGTCTCCTTTGACAGGGTGGGGAAAGGGTTGCGGAACATGCAGGCGCTCAGGCTTTGACAGCGTCCTGTTTCTCGAATCCGGGGCGGGGAATCAGGCCCAGCCAGGTTTGCGTCAGGCCACCGTCGACCAGGATTTCCTGGCCACTGATGTAGGACGCACGGTCACTGGCCAGGAACAACACTGCCTCGGCGATGTCTGCGGGCGTGCTGATGCGCCCGGCGGGCACCATGGCCTCACGCTGACGCAGCACCGCCGGGTCGCGGTAAATACCCTCGCTCATGGGGGTGCGGATCATGGCCGGGCTGACCACATTGCTGCGGATACGGTGTTCGCCCAGCTCCATGGCCAGCTGCTGCGACAACATCTTCACGCCCGCCTTGCTGACGCTGTAGGCACCGCTCCAGGGCTGCGGCACCGTGCCCGCGATGGAGGCAATGTGCACCATGCTGCCGCCGCCACGGGCCATCATCTGCCGGCCCAGCGCCTGCGCCATCACCAGATAACCGGTCAGGTTGACCGACAGCAGGCGGTTCCATTTGTCCACCGCAATGTCCATCATGGCATCTGCATACAGTGCAGCCGCGTTGTTCACCAGCACGTCACAGCCGCCCCAGCGGGACTGCACCGTCTGCGCGGCCTTTGCAACGCTGGCCACATCGGTCACATCGACCTGCACGCCAATGATCTGTTCAGCCGGGCAGCCCGAACCGGTCAAAACCGCCTCTACGGCATGGGCATCGAGGTCAAGCAGCGCCACGCGGGCACCCGCTGAAAGCAACTGTCTGGCGATCTCGGCACCGATACCTCCTGCCGCACCCGTAACCACGCAGACACGATTGCGTAAACCCAACCAGTCAATCTGGTCTGAAACTGAAGCTGTCGTGGATGTCAAAGTTACTCCTGCTGTCCAGGCATGGCGCAGGCACGAAACGTCCTGCATCGTCATGGGGTCGGATGATATGTATACATGATGCCCGATAAATATCGGTGTTTACCCTTATAAATCGCTTTTTATGGGGTTTATGTATACTTGCATCAGATTTTTAAGGCATGAACCATGCAAACACTGGCCCAGAACGTCACGGAGTCACTGCGCAGCTGGATCTTGCACGGCCAGTTGCGGCCGGGCAGCCGACTGGAAGAAATTCCGTTGGCAGAAAGGCTGGGGGTTTCGCGCACTCCGGTGCGCGCCGCGCTGGCCACTCTGGCCAGTGAAGGTCTGATCGACCACCAGCCCAAGCGTGGATACATGGTGCGCACCTTCGATCTGGAAGCGATCGGGGCGGCTTACGAAGTCCGGTCGGTGCTCGAAGGGCTGGCCTGCCGACGGGCTGCCCAGAGAGGCCTGAGTCCCGAACAGGCACAACTTCTGAAACAGTGTCTGGCCGAAGGTGACCGCATCCTGCAGGGATCTGTGCTGCGCCCCGAGGACCATGAGCCCTACCAGCGCATCAATGTACAGATCCACACCACACTGCTGGAAGCTTCAGGCAATCCGTGGGTCATGCGCTTTGCCGAACAGGCGCACAACATCCCGTTCGCCTCGGACCGCATCATCCTGTGGGACGACCACCCGGTGATCCAGCATTCACACACAGACCACCATCGCATCATCGAGGCCGTGCTCAACCGGGACTGCGCACGGGCCGAACAGCTGATGCGCGAACACGTTTATTACGCCGGTCTGATCCTGCGGGACAACTACCAGCACCTGCTGGCCGCTGGTGATCAGGCCCCGGGCGTCTTTCCGCCTCAGACCGCGCCCGGCTGAACGGCCGCCGGGTTCAAAAAGCAGCGGTCAGGCGCCCGACACCCACGAGCCACTCTTGCCGCCGTGCTTCTCCAAAAGCTTCACATCACCGATGACCATGCCGCGATCCATCGCTTTGGCCATGTCGTAAATCGTGAGCAAAGCCACCTGCACCGCCGTCAGCGCTTCCATCTCCACCCCGGTCTGACCCACGGTTTCGGCGGTGGCCGTACAAACCACCTCTGATGCCTCGGGCAGCACCTCAAACTCGACCGCCACGCGCGTGAGCGCAATCGGGTGGCACAAGGGGATCAAGTCGCTGGTTTTCTTGGCGCCCATGATGCCGGCCAGGCGCGCAATGCCCAGCACATCGCCTTTTTTGGCAGTGCCAGACCGGATCAGGGCCAGCGTGGCCGGCTGCATGCTGATGCGGCCAGTGGCCACAGCGGTGCGGTGGGTGCTGGCCTTGGCGCCCACATCGACCATGTGGGCCTGGCCTTGGGCGTCGAAGTGGGTCAGGGGAGAATTGCTTGCACTCATAAGGCCGGCCAGGAACGGGATTTACAGGAGGTTGACGACAATGGCGCATGATACGGTCAATCAACGCCTACGCCGACCCGTACAGACCTTGAAAGCTTCGCCCACGACACCCTCCCGCTTTGCCCGCTGGCCATCCCGGCTGGGCCTGACCGTGCTGGCCTGGAGCCTGGGCGTGGGACCGGCCTGGTCGCAACGCAACGCACTGCCCTCGCTGGGCGAAGGCGAAGCGATCTCGGTGGCGGCCGAACGCCAGCTCGGTGACCGGATCATCCGCGAGCTGTACCGTGATCCGGACTATCTGGAAGATGCGGTGCTGGACGAATACATCCAGAAACTCTGGACCCCGCTGGTGAATGCGGCTGCAGCGCGCGGCGAACTCTCGCCCGAACTGCGCGAGCGTTTTGCCTGGCGCATCCTGCTGGGCAAGGACCGCTCGGTCAACGCCTTTGCCCTGCCCGGTGGTTACCTGGGCGTTCACCTGGGCCTGATCGCGGTGGTCACCTCGCGCGACGAACTGGCCTCGGTGCTGGCGCACGAACTCAGCCATGTCACGCAACGCCACATCGCGCGGTCCATGGAGTCGCAGGGCCGCATGACGCCATGGGTCATCGGCTCGCTCATTTTGGGGGCGCTGGCCGCCAGCAAAAGCCCGCAAGCCACACAAGCCCTGGTGGTGGGCGGGCAGGCGGCGGCCGTTCAGTCTCAACTGAGCTACTCGCGCGACATGGAGCGCGAGGCCGACCGCGTCGGCTTCGGTGTGCTGTCAGAAGCCGGCTACGACCCGCGCGGCTTTGTCACCATGTTCGGCAAGCTGCAGCAGGCTGCCGGCGTCAACGACAACGGCGCGTACCCCTACCTGCGCAGCCACCCGCTGAC
>JAYRQF010000226.1:0-7984 GCA_041910735.1 Limnohabitans sp. | reverse complement strand
CTGTTCCCTGATAGCTCAGTCGGTAGAGCGACGGACTGTTAATCCGCAGGTCCCTGGTTCGAGTCCAGGTCGGGGAGCCAAAAATCTCGAACAGAATCAAGCACTTAGGTCTGGCGACCTAGGTGCTTTTTTCTTGCCTGTTGGAAGTCTTATTGGAAAGCTTCCAATATCCAGTAGTCCGCGCGCTGCCGCCTGCTGGTAAAGTGATCGCTGGTCGGGCTGGTCAGAGCCTGACCAGAGCCCGGGGAAGAGGCACAAAAACCCCTGGTTGAAAGTTGCCGGCCGTGCAGGACGAGGGCCACTGCATAGCCCGCGCCTCGTCG
Organism: Limnohabitans sp.; assembly: GCA_041910735.1. GTDB lineage: Bacteria > Pseudomonadota > Gammaproteobacteria > Burkholderiales > Burkholderiaceae_C > Limnohabitans_A. The sequence goes on along the minus strand of JAYRQF010000226.1, from coordinate 7,661 downwards.
GACCTCGCTTGAAAAAGCGAGATGAGATGAGCTTTGCAGTGACTTCTAGCGAGACAGCTCGCTACGAAGTTTTGATGGCGAACGCACGTTCGCGCATCAAGACCATTCAAGAGCCAGAGGCTTCCCAGAAAGGGGTTCAGCTCCCTCTTTGGCCGGTCGGGGTGCGAGCGGTACCGAACGGCTTTTTACGGTCTGCCCTGTTCGGCGCGATCGCCAAGGGGCGGCGGCGGTACGTCAACGGCGAGGATCTCGCCGCCGTCGATGGCGTGACGATCCGCTACAAGGGCGAACGCCTCGACCAAGGCGACCTCGATGTGTGGGAAAGCGTGCTACACGCCGTGCGCCTTCAGGAGCTTGGCGGGCAGTGCCGCCTTACGTCCTACGCCCTCCTGAAACTCATGGGCAAGACCGACACCGGCAAGAACCGGGCAACGCTACAGAACCGCATCGAGCGGCTTGTAGCCAACGCCGTGACGGTCAAGCAAGGCCGATACACCTACATCGGCGGCCTGATTCGCTTTGCAGCCAAGGACGAGGAAACGCAGGAATGGGTGATCGAGCTGGACGAGAAGCTGCGCCCGCTGTTTGCTGCTGACCAGTTCACGCAGATCGAATGGGCGGTGCGTCACGAGCTGGACGGGAAACCACTGGCCCAGTGGCTGCACGGCTTCTATGCCAGCCACGCCAAGCCCTTCCCGATGAAGGTGGAAACGCTGCTGCGGCTGTGCGGCAGCGAGTCAGAGCTACGCCGCTACAGGCAGACGTTGGGCGATGCGCTGGACGCTGTAGCGGAGGCCAGCTCGGCCCACGGCGAGGGGTTCAGCTACGAGATTCGCGGCGACCTCGTGCACATCGAGAAGAAGGCCCAAGGGGCACAGCGGCGGCACTTGGCCAAGAAGGCCAGCAGGCCCCGGAAGCCTCGCGGCTGATACCGTTCCAGCGGGTGCGCTATACCGTTCCAGCGGGTGCGCTATACCGTTCCAGCGGGTGCGCTATACCGTTCCAGCGGGTGCAATATCCACAGGCCGAACAGGCCGGAAAGCCAGTGCTGGCGTGGGTTTTCGCGTTTCGGCAAAACCAAGCTAATCCGGTTTTAATCCTTATTTAATCACCCAGCGGCTTCGCCGGAGCGGGCTGAGCCCTCCCCCGCCTTCGGTGGCGCCCCCACCCATATCGTGGCCCCCGAGGGGGCTGAACAAGTCCCCAATCGCGGGCAACTGGATCTGCCTTGGCCGACGATATCGGCACGCCAGCGCTGCTGGTATCCAAGACACGCAGCCAGCGGGCCGGTAATCCCACTGCTCGCCTGCGGGTCGGCGGGTCGTTCACGACGCTCAAGCCGATGCTGGCCAACTGGGAAGAGCGCCGGGGAAAGAGTGCTGAAGCAGTGGTCGAGGTGCCCTATGCGTTGCTGGCGCGCGGTGCAGACCTGTGCGCGGGATCTTCGCGGAGGTTGTCCAGCAGGCGCGGGTGGAATCGGAGGCCGTTCGCAAGGATGCAGAAGCCCGCGTCTCGGAGGTACGAGCTGAGCGAAGCCACCGGGGAGATCGCTCGCCTGGAAGCCCTGGGGACCACCCGCGCTGGAGAGCTTTCGTCACTGCGGGACGAGCACAAGGCGCTGGAACTGCAGGCGGCCGGGCTGAAGGAGCGCGCCGACCAGGCGGCACGCCTGGAGTCGGAACTGCGTGACGCGCGAGCAGCGCTGGCCAAGAGCGAGCAGCAGGTCGCGACCCCCAAGCCCTGTTGACCAAGACCGGCGATGTCCAGAAGCTGCTGGAGGGCCTGGAGGCCAGCTTGGCGCCTGCCGGCGCCGCGGTCAAGGGGAAGAGGCAAGCAGAACCCTGTTCGGGGCGCCGCGAATGATAGACTTTTTTGTATGGTAGTTCACGGTAACATTTTTAGCTCTGTAACGGTATCTGGTGTTGACGCCAAGGCGCTCACGAGCGTGCTCATTCGCGGCCGGGGAACACGCGCTGCTGTGGCGTAGGCACAGAATGGTCGCGCTCTTGTAAGCAACATCACAAAGCATGGCTTGGTCGTCATCCGGCTCAAGCCGACCAGCCAATCCGGCCGAAGCTCCGCACCATCTAGATCACGGAAAGCACGCTAACTATGACTACACGCACCCCATTGCTCACGGAGAGCGATCACGGCAACCTTGATGCGCTGCTTGGGCATGCGTTCGAAGACTTCAAGGCAGGCCTCATCACCAAGGACCAGGCCGTTGGCGGACTTGTGCAGATGATTGCGGCCCTCGACCAGGGCAACTACGGCGAGGCGGTAAACTGGCTCAAGCAGGGCCGCAAATTCATGCACCGAGAGCACCTGAAATAGCCAGAAAAGAGAGCACCATGCCCCGCCAAGCATCCACCAACAACGAAGAATCGACTGATGCGATGGATTCGCCGATCCTCGTTGAGGAACGAAATCTTTACGTTTCTGCGACGGAATGGGATCGACTCTGCCGGGTAGCAAGTACAGCGCCGCTCGTTAGCGTGCTGGGTGATGCCAAGACGCTACTCGCCCAGGGGGGCGCCGTCCGACTGGTCAAGCTAAACGGGGAGATCGCCATCAGCGCAGATCGCCCGACGGAACTCCAGCGGATCATCGACGACGCGAACGCTCGGCGGACAATCAATGGGCTTGCGCCAGTGATCTTCGTCGACTGATCATCGGAAAGCAGGGTTTGGTCTGTTTTGCTGCCCTGTGGGCACCCACACCAAAATCCGGATAGCCAATGAAAAAAGCCCACCAGGTTAGGGTGGGCTTTTCAAACTATCGTCTGTCTGCGGGTGGAGGCAAAGCCGACTTTTCCTGCAGCTAGTGCTACGAGTATAGGGCAAACGAAGGATGGCGACAACAACAGCGGAGATCCCGCCCGTCAAGGCGGCACTTTCGGCAGCACGCATCGGCACCTACGAGGTAGCGGCCGGCATCATCGACCCGGCAACGGGCGCACCCGATCCGACCAGCACCCAGGCCCTGGAGCTGTATGCATGGAATGCCCTGGTCTCCGGCGCGCTCCTGATGCCCCTGCATGTTTGCGAGGTTGTTGTCCGCAATGCCGTCTCTGAGGCTTTGGAAGCGAGATACGGTGCCAATTGGCCATGGTCCAGCGGCTTCGAGCTTAGCCTGCCCAATCCTGCAGTTGGCTACAACCCACGGCGAGATCTACAGAACGCTCGAAAAGGGGTCACGACCACCGGCAAGGTCACCAGTGCCGCCGACGCCAGGAAACCCAATACCGTGCCGGCAAACAGATCGTGAAAGCCGATCACCGTGAGCAAGGCCGCCGCCAGCATGGGACTGACCAGACTCTCCATGTCGTAGGCCAGACGAGAGAGTGACAAGGCCTTGGTGTAGTCCTTTTCGTCAGGTAGCACGTCGGGAATGGTGGCCTGGAAAGTGGGCGTGAAGGCGGCCGACGCCGCCTGCAGCACAAAGATCAGCACGTACACCTCCCAGATCTGGGAGACAAACGGCAACATCAGCGCCACCCCCGCACGCACCAGATCCAGCGTGACCAGCATGGTGCGCCGGGGCAGGCGATCAGCGAAGGCCGCCGCCACCGGTGCCACGCCCACGTAGGCGAACATCTTGATGGCCAGCGCCGTACCCAGCACCATGCCGGCGTTGTCGCCCGCGAGGTCGAAGGCCAGCAGCCCGAGCGCCACTGTGGCCAGCCCGGTACCGATCAGGGCGATCACCTGAGCGGCGAACAAATGGCGGTAAGTGCGGTGGGCAAGGATGTCCAACATGTTGTTTCTCGGGGTCGAAGTGCTCGGGTGCGGAGGGAGCCCGGGGCTCAGAGGTAACGGGTGATTTCCTTGAACTCGTCCAGGGAATGGCGCTGACCGGTGCCCAGAGGCCCCACGAGGTCTTCGAGGCAGTGATCCAGGTGGTCCCGGATCAGGGCATTCTTGGCTTGCTGGATCGCTTTCTCAACGGCCTGCAGCTGCTGAGCGACATCCAGGCAGGTACGTCCCTGCTCCAGCATTTCTATGGTGCTGCTCAGGTGTCCGCTGGCTCTGCGAAGGCGTTTGATGATGGCTGGGTGGGTGGCATGTGTGTGCGGTTGCGTCATGGCTGATCGTATCCCCTAGGGGAGGTTACTATAATCCCTCGACCAACACTGAATGCATCAACACCCATGACCCTGCGCTTCCCCCGCTCCTTGCCCCCTGACCGGGCAGCGCTGGGCTTGCGATGGCTGGTGCTGGTGGTGATCATGTTCGGAACTGTCTTCTCTTCGATCGGGGGCACGAGCTCCCACGGCCTTGCTGCCATCGCAGCGTCGATCCACGTCGCTCCGCTTTCCTCTGACGGTTCGCACGAACATGCGCATGGACATGCGCACGAAGATGAACAGGGTGGAGACGACGGATTGGCGATAGTGAATCTGAGCGCCGCTGCCGACCATTCCCACCATGGGCCGGATCACTCGCACGACAAAGCGCACGCCCTGCCCGTCGCCTGGATCTCGTCGGCACCGCCGCTCCCCGATTGGGTCGGGCGGGTGCGGCCGTGGATTGAAATGGTGCAGGCGTCCAGGCTGGAACGCCCGCCCATGGGCTGAGACGCTTCTCGCCCCCCGCACTGCTCCACGCAGTGCTCCCCCTTCTTTCAGACCATCGGAGTCTTTTTATGCACAGCCTTGTTCACGACAGGCTGCCACGTTCGCCATGGGCGATCTGGCAATCCCGTCTGCTTCTACTTTCAGCCTTCTTCATCTGTCTTTTCCTGGGCAGCACTGAGGCCTTTGCCCACGCCGTCACCGCGGGCGACAAGGGCTATATCCAGGAAATCTCGGGCGTCAATCTGCTGCCCTTCATGTACCTGGGCGCCAAACACATGATGACGGGCTACGACCACATCCTGTTCCTGTTCGGTGTGATCTTCTTCCTCTACCGCATCAAGCACATTGGCATCTACGTGAGCCTGTTTGCGTTGGGTCACTCCACCACCATGATCCTGGGCGTTTACTTCAACGTCGGGATCAACAGCTACCTGATCGACGCGATCATTGGTCTTTCAGTCGTCTACAAGGCTTTGGACAACATCGGCGCTTTTCAGCGTTGGCTGGGGTTCCAGCCCAACACCAAGGTCGCGACCCTGGTGTTTGGTCTGTTCCACGGCTTTGGTCTGGCGACCAAGATTCAGGAGTATGAGATCTCGACCGACGGCTTGGTGCCCAACCTACTGGCCTTCAATGTGGGCGTGGAGATCGGGCAGATGCTGGCCCTTGCAGTCATCCTGATCGGCATGAGCTACTGGCGTCGCACCCCCAGCTTTGTCCGCAACGCCTACACCGCCAACGTCGCCATGATGAGCGCGGGCTTCATTCTGGTGGGCATGCAGCTCACCGGCTATTTCGTGTCTTGAACACCCAAGGAATATTCAACATGTACAACAGCGATACCCCCCTGCGCGCCGAACTGCCTTCCTCCAAGCAACTGGTGCGCTCCACCATCCTGGCTGCCATCTCTGCGGTGGTGCTCCTGGTTGCCGTCGTGCTGCCGGCTGAATACGGCATCGATCCCACCGGCATCGGTCGCGTCCTTCGCATGACCGAAATGGGCAACATCAAGCAACAGCTGGCGGCAGAAGCTGCTGCTGATGCGGCCGCTGCCGCCCCTGTGGCGCCGGCCCAGGCAGCCGGGACGACGCTGGGCGTGTCTTCGGCCAACGCCGCACAACCAGCGCCCGCTATGGTGGCTGCTGCTCCCAAGGTGGTGTGGCGCGACGAGATGCCCGTGACCCTGACCCCGGGAGAAGGAACGGAAATCAAGCTGAAAATGGCCGAAGGCGCCAAGGTGCAGTATTCGTGGGTCGTCGAGGGCGGCGCAGTGAACTTCGACACCCATGGTGATGCTCCGGGCAAGTCGATCAGCTACGAAAAAGGTCGCGGAGTTGCCTCGGATGAGGGTGTTCTGGAGGCTGCGTTCACGGGCAACCACGGCTGGTACTGGCGCAACCGGGGAGAAGCCAACGTGAAGGTCGTCCTGCGCACGCGCGGAGACTACACCGACATCAAACACGTGAAGTGATTGAAGGGTGCTGCGGCTATTGCCGCAGCACCCGTTTCATTCAGAGCCCTCCAAATACCTTCTCACTGCAATCTCCCCATGAAAACTCTTAAAACTGTTGTCGGTACTTTCCTTATGGTCGCTTTCTTGGCCTCACTCGCCGGATGTGACAAGCTGGGCTCATTTGGAAAAAGTGACCAAAGCGGTCACGGCCACAGCCACGAGTGATGGCGGTTCACAAACTGGCATCGTTCAGCGCAGCTGCGCTGGCCACTTCTGGGCCTTGTCCTTCCACTGCGCGTGGCACGACACACAGGACACCTGCAACTGAGACAGTGCGCCGGTGGCGGCCATCCAGTCGCGGCTGCGGGTGGCCTTGAGGATGTCGTTGGTGTTCTCGTCGAGCACTTTGTCGTAGGTCACCAGGGCCTGCTTGAAGCCGGCCTGGTCTTCGGGCTTCATGATCGCCCAGGGTGAGTGGTTGGGCGCGGGGTGCGTGAAGATGATGTTGGCGCCCTGTTCGACCATCTCGCGGTTGTGGGTCAGCACGCCTTCCTGCATCATGCCGATGGACTTGCCCATCAGGGTCATGAGTTCCTTGTAGGTCATTTCGGCTTTGCGCATGCCGGCGACGAGGTTTTCCGCGGTGTCCTGCGCTTGCAGAGGCAGGGGCAACAGGGCGGCGACGAGCAAGGCGGTGGCGATCTTTTTCATGGGAGGCTCCGGGGTTTGTGGATGGGATGCCCCAATCCTAGGCAGCCAGCGCTGCGCCTGTGTGTCTGCGCACCTCCTGTATGGTGAGCCTGCATGACAGGGGCGCGCTTGACATGCTGTGTTACCAAGATCCCGCCTTGGCCGGCGATGGCGGCGCGAAGATTCGGCCATCGCAACCCGGGAACCCCCACCATGAGCACCTTCCGCTACGCCCCCTCACAAATCGCCGTCCACTGGCTGGCCGCCGCCCTGATCGTCTTTCTGCTGATCACCGGCACTTTCGTGCTGGCCGAGCTGCCCAACCCCGCGGAGAAGATCGGCAACTTCCGCATCCACATGATCCTGGGTGCTTTCGCGGCCCTTCTGGTTGTTGCTCGCGTGCTGCTGCGCCGCGTCAAGCCCCGGCCGCCGGCCGTTGTCGCCGAAAAATGGGCGCACCTGGGCCACATGGGCCTGAACCTGCTGGTGCTGCTGCTGGCCATGAGCGGCATGGCGTTGTCTCTGCAGAGTGGTGTGCTGGCCGCGGTGCTGGGCTCGGCGCCCCTGCCCGAATCGCTGGACGGCTGGACGCTGCGCAAGGTGCACGGCCTGCTCACGCGCCTGCTGATGGCGCTGGTGGCGGTGCACGTGCTGGCCGCTCTGTACCATCAATGGATTGTCAAAGACGGCCTGCTGCTGCGCATGCGACCCGGCAAAAAACAGTCGTGAATCGAGACCTTGCGCCATGACCCTCACACCCAGAACCAAAACCCTGCTGATCGCCCTGGTGGTCTTCGTGGGCCTTGCCGCTGCTTTCGGCTATTGGCGCTTTGGCCGCTCGGTCGATGTGTCGGTGGCCACGGCGCGCCAGGGCGCGGTGCCCTTGCGGGTGCTGGGGCCGGGCACGTTGCAGGCGCGCACGGCGGTGTCGCTGGCTTCGCG
>JAYRQF010000225.1:0-10201 GCA_041910735.1 Limnohabitans sp. | reverse complement strand
GTTTCGCGCAGCATGATGGACTGCGGATCGAACCAGCGGCCCTGGTACAGCAGGCGACCGAGCTTGAGGCCGTTGATGCGGTACTGCTCGATGGTGTCCTCGTTGTGGATGCCGGTGACCAGGCGCTCGTAGGCGATGTGCAGCAGCGCCATGCCGGGGGCTTCGTAGATGCCGCGGCTCTTGGCTTCGATGATGCGGTTCTCGATCTGGTCGCTCATGCCCAGACCGTGGCGGCCGCCGATTTCGTTGGCCTTGAGGAACAGCTCGACAGGATCGGCGTATTCCACACCGTTCAATGCAACCGGGATGCCTTCTTCAAAGCGCACCGACACTTCTTCGGCCTTGACTTCGACTTCGGGCTTCCAGAACTGCACGCCCATGATGGGATTGACGATGCGGATACCCGAATTCAGGTGCTCCAGGTCTTTGGCTTCGTGGGTGGCGCCGAGCATGTTGGAGTCGGTGCTGTAGGCCTTCTCCACGCTCATCTTGTAGTCGAAGCCGTTGGCAATGAGAAACTCGCTCATTTCCTTGCGGCCGCCGAGCTCGTCGATGAAGGTCTGGTCCAGCCAGGGCTTGTAGATCTTCAGGCTCGGGTTGGTCAGCAGGCCGTAGCGGTAGAAACGCTCGATGTCGTTGCCCTTGAAGGTCGAGCCGTCGCCCCAGATGTGGACATCGTCTTCCTTCATGGCCGCCACCAGCATGGTGCCGGTCACGGCGCGGCCAAGCGGGGTGGTGTTGAAGTAGGTGATGCCGCCGGTGGAGATGTGGAAGGCGCCACACTGGATGGCGGCAATGCCTTCGTGGGCCAGCTGCGTGCGGCAGTCGACCAAACGGGCCTTTTCGGCGCCATAGGCCATGGCCTTGCGCGGAATCTCTTCGTAGTCCGATTCGTCGGGCTGGCCCAGGTTGGCGGTGTAGGCGTAGGGCATGGCGCCCTTTTTCTTCATCCACAGCAGGGCGGCAGAGGTGTCCAGGCCGCCCGAGAAAGCGATGCCGACTTTTTGCCCCTTGGGCAGGTTTTGCAGGATGGTGGACATGGGATTAACCGAAGTGGCAGATGTAGTGGTAGGCCTCGGTCACGCGGATCTCGAAGCTGGAATTGCCAGGCACGTTGAACTTTTCGCCAGCGCTGGATTGGACCCAGGCGTCGGTACCGGCGAGCTTGTATTCGCAGGAACCAGCCACGCATTCCATGATTTCGGGGGCGCCGGTGTTGAAGGTCAAGGTGGCGGGCAGCACCACGCCCACAGACAGCTTGGTGCCGTCGGCCTTGGTGAGGCTGTGGCTGACGCACTTGCCGTCAAAGTAAACATTGGCCTTGGTGGTGACGGAGACGCCGTCGATCTTTTCGATGGTCATGGTGTGGGGCAGTGATGCGCGGCCAAGCCGCAAAAACAGTCAGGGGCCGCAAAGGCCCCTGTTGTGGGTCAAACCGGGATTTTAGGCCAGCCGCAGGCCCACCCGGTGGCTCAGCGCCAATGGCGGTGCCCACCACCGCCGTACCAGCCAATGCCCAGGTTGATGCTGGTGTTGACTGGCCAGGGGCGGTAATAGGGGGCGGGGGCGTACACCACAGGGGGTTGGGCGTAGACCACGGGAGGCTGTGCATAGACCACCGGCTGCTGGGTGACCACGGCAGGCTGAGTGGCCGCAGGCAGGCCCGCGGGGGCAATCTGCAGCGCGATGGTCGGGCCGGGGTCCTGCGGCAGTTGCACGTTGTAGGTCTTGCCGGCGTATTCGTAGACCACGTTGTAGCCCACCAGACGGTTTTCGAGCGTTGTCTGGGTGGTGCAGGTGGTCACGGGCTGGCTGTTGGTGTTGCTTTCAACCTTGTCACCCACGAGGGCACCGCCCACGGCGCCGAGCAGAGCGCCGGCACCTCGGCCTTCACCGATGATGGTGCCGAGCACTGCACCGGTGACGGCGCCCGAGACGGCACCGGCGCCGGTGGTGGGGGCGTTGGGGGTGACGGTTTGGGCGCAGCTTTGACGCGGCACGGCCACCTGCTGGTAGACGGCAGTGCGCGAGAGCACCTGACCAAATTCCTGGGCCTGGGCCAGCCCGCACAGGGCCAGCAGGGCGCCGGACAGGGCAATGGTTTTCATGAGGGTTCTCCCGTGAGGACACTGGCGCCGAGTGTAGCCAGCGCCTGCCACAGATGTGAGGGGGGCTGTGTAAAGTTGGGTAAGCAGTTGTGGCTCAAACCGGCCATTTTTCGGGGGTGTAGCCGACGGTGATGGCGCCCGATGGCCATTCGATCACCGGACGTTTGATCACGCTGGCCTGCGCCCGCATGAGCGCGCCGGCGCTGGCCGCATCGGTCACGGCGGACTGGGTAGCCGCATCCAGCTTTCGCCAGGTGGCGCCTTTGCGGTTGAGCACCACTTCCCAGCCGCAGGCCTGCAGCCAGTGCTGAAGGCGGTTTTCCGGCACGCCCTGCTTCTTGAAGTCGTGGAATTCGTAATCCAGCCCCTGTTCGCTGAGCCAGACGCGGGCTTTTTTGACGCTGTCGCAGTTGGGAATGCCGTAGACGATCGGTTTTTTCATGGGGGTTCGGGAAGGGAAAAGGGCGTTTGAGACAATCGCCCACCATGAAGACTTTACAAGACTGGCTGGATTTCTGTGAGCGCCTGCACCCGGTGACCATCGACATGGGGCTGGAGCGCGTGCGCGAGGTCGCCGACCGGCTCGCGCTGCGCTTTGCCTGCCCGGTGATCACGGTGGCCGGCACCAACGGCAAGGGCTCGACCTGTGCCATGCTCGAAGCCATCTTGCTGCAGGCCGGTTACCGCACGGGCGTTTACACCTCGCCGCATCTGGTGCATTTCGAGGAGCGCTGCCGCCTGTCCGGGCAGTCGGCTTCGGCCGAAGCCCTGGCCGAGGCTTTTGCTGCGGTGGACGCTGCCCGTGGCGAGGTCAGCCTGACCTATTTCGAGTTCAGCACCCTGGCCATCCTCTGGCTGATGAGCCGTGCGGATCTGGATGCGGTCGTTCTGGAAGTGGGCCTGGGCGGCCGGCTGGATGCGGTCAACATCGTCGACGCCGACTGTGCGGTGATCACCAGCATCGATCTGGACCACATGGCCATTTTGGGCAGCGACAGAGAGACCATCGGGCGCGAGAAGGCAGGCATCATGCGCGCAGGCCGTCCGGTGGTGGTGAGCGACCCCGTGCCGCCCCAAAGCGTGGTGGAGCATGCCGAGGCGATCGGTGCCGACCTGTGGCGGTTCGGGCGCGACTTCAATTTTTCGGGTGACAAACAGCAATGGTCCTGGGCCGGTCGGGGGCGTCGTTACAGCGGCATGGCCTACCCGGCGCTGCGCGGCGCCAACCAGCTGGTCAATGCCTCGGGCGTGCTGGCGGCGCTCGATGCCCTGCGTGCCCGCATCCCGGTCACGGCACAGGCGGTGCGCAACGGCTTGGCCATGGTCGAACTGCCGGGTCGTTTCCAGATTGTTCCGGGTGAACCCGTGCTGGTGCTGGACGTGGCGCACAACCCCCATTCGGTGGCCGCGCTGGCCGAAAACCTGGACGCGATGGGCTTTTACCCGACCACCCACGCCGTCTTTGGCGCCATGGCCGACAAGGACCTGCAGCCCATGCTGCAGCGGGTGGGGCCGCTGGTGGACCGCTGGTATTTCACCGACCTGCCCCTGCCGCGTGCGGCATCTGCCGCGGATTTGCAAAAGGCCTGGCAGGCTCAAAACACCCGCAAGGATGTGGCCTCCAGCGTGCACGCCGACCCCCATGCGGCCTTGCTGGCTGCAGTCGCCGCAGCAGACCCGGCTGATAGAATCATTGTCTTTGGTTCCTTCTACACAGTGGGTGGTGTCTTGAAGGACGGCGTCCCCCGTCTGCAAGCCAAGCACCTGAGCCCCTGAACACCCGCGCCATGGCCTTTTTCAAGTTCCGATTCCCGGGCAAAGCACCCGAGGCTGCCGCTGAAGGCCTGTCTGCCGCGCCTGGTGAAAGCATGGAGGTCCTGCGCCGCAGGGCGCGTCACCGCCTGTTCGGCTCGGTGGTGCTGGTGTTTGTGGCGGTGGTGGCTTTCCCCCTGCTGTTCGATTCCCAGCCGCGCCCGGTGGCAGTGGACACCCCCATCCTGATCCCCGACCGCAACAGCACCCCGCCTCTGGCCGCCGGTGCCCCGGTGCCAGCGGCGCAGGCGCCGGCAAAGCCTTTGCTGCCCGCGGCTTCTTCCGAAGTGCCTGCGCACGCCAGCCTGGAGGTTGGCAAGGAAGAGGTGGTGCCGGCAGCGCCTGCCAAGGTGACAATGGCCAGTGCGCCTGCTGCCGATGATTTGGGCAAGCCTGCCGTGGCGCCTGTGCCCAAACCGGCTGCACCTGCTGTGGTCACCAAAGAGCAGGCCAGGCCCGAGGTCAAACCCGCTGAAACAAAACCTGTAGCTAAAGACGCCGCCAAACCGGCCGCCAGCGACGCCCAGAAAGCCAAGGCCCTGCTGGAAGGCAAGACGGCTTCTGCCGACGCTGCGGCCAAAGTGATCATCCAGGTCGGGGCTTTTGCCGATGCCGACAAAGTGCGTGAGGTGCGCCGCAAGTTGGAACACGCCGGACTGAAAACCTATACCCAGTCCATCGAAAAGGATGGCAAGCGCACCACCCGCGTCAGAGTGGGGCCTTTCGAGACCCGTGCCGAGGCGGACAAGGCCGCTGCCCGCATCCGCAAGCTGGACCTGCCGGCCAGCGTGATCGCGTTGTGACATGGACCTGTCGCTGACCGACGGCGTGCTGGGCGGCATTTTGCTGCTGTCACTGCTGGTCGGCATCTGGCGCGGTTTGGTGCATGAACTGATGTCACTGGCCGGCTGGGTGGCCGCGTTTGTGGTGGCACAGTGGCTGGCCGAGGGTGTGGCTGGCTGGTTGCCGGTCTGGCGCGAGGCGGCAGCCCAGGTGCGTTATGCCGTCTCATTTGTGCTGGTGTTTGTGCTCACCATGTTTGCCGCCGCGCTGTTGTCCTGGCTTTTGGGCAAGGTGGTGGCCACGGTGGGACTGCGGCCAGTGGACCGGAGCCTGGGCGGGATTTTCGGACTGGTGCGCGGTCTGGTGTTTTTGCTGGTGCTGGCTGTGGTGGTGCATCTGCTGGGCATGCGTTCGCAGCCCCGGTGGCAGGAATCCCGGCTGACGCCGATGCTGGAGTTGCTGCTGGCCGGCATGAAGCCGGTGCTGCCGCAGGTCATGCAGGCCTGGTTGCCCTGAGCCCCTTTGGGCCTTTATTTTTATCGATCAATATTGCTGGAACGGATTGAACTATGTGTGGAATCGTGGGGGTGGTCAGTGCCACGCCGGTCAACCAACTGATCTATGACGCGCTGCTGCTTTTGCAGCACCGGGGCCAGGATGCGGCCGGCATCGTGACCCAGCTGGACCGCAAGTTTTTCATGCACAAGGCCAAGGGCATGGTGCGTGACGTCTTCCGTACCCGCAACATGCGCGCACTGCCGGGCAACTGCGGTCTGGGCCAGGTGCGCTACCCCACGGCAGGCAATGCCTTCAGCGAAGAAGAAGCGCAGCCGTTTTATGTGAACGCGCCTTTTGGTATTGTGCTGGTGCACAACGGCAACCTGACCAACGCCCAGTCGCTCAAGGCCGAGCTGTTCTCGATCGACCACCGCCACATCAACACCGAGAGCGACTCCGAAGTGCTGCTCAACGTGCTGGCGCATGAGCTGGAAAAAACCACGCGTGGCCTGCCGCTCAAGCCGGCGGACGTGTTTGCCGCCGTGCGCGGGGTCAATCAGCGCATCAAGGGCTCGTATGCCGTGATCGCGCTGATTGCCGGTCATGGCCTGCTGGCCTTCCGTGACCCGCACGGCATCCGTCCCTTGTGCATGGGCCGCAGCAAGGACGGCACCGTGATGCTGGCCAGCGAATCTGTGGCGCTGGAGGGCACCACCCACCAGTTCGAGCGCGATGTCGCGCCGGGCGAGGCGGTTTTTGTGGACCTGCAAGGCCAGGTGCACAGCGAAATGTGTGCCGAAGGGGCGCAGCTCAACCCTTGCATTTTTGAATTCGTCTACCTGGCACGCCCCGACTCCACGATGGACGGTATTTCGGTCTACCAGGCGCGCCTGAACCTGGGCGAAACCTTGGCCAAGCGTGTGATCTCCACCGTGCCACCCAACGAAATCGATGTGATCATCCCGATCCCCGAGTCGAGCCGTCCGAGCGCCACGCAACTGGCACACCTGCTGGGCATTCCGTACCGCGAAGGTTTTGTGAAGAACCGCTATGTGGGCCGCACCTTCATCATGCCGGGCCAGGGTGTGCGTAAAAAATCGGTGCGCCAGAAGCTCAACGTGATCACCAGCGAGTTCAAGGGCCGCAATGTGCTGCTGGTGGACGATTCCATCGTGCGCGGCACCACCAGCAAGGAAATTGTGCAGATGGCGCGCGATGCTGGTGCCAACAAGGTCTACATGGCCAGCGCCGCGCCGCCGGTGCGTTTTCCGAATGTCTACGGCATCGACATGCCGACCAAGGAAGAGCTGGTAGCGCACAACCGCAGCATCGAAGAAGTGCGTCAGATCATCGGTTGCGATGCGCTGATTTACCAGGATGTGGACGCCATGAAGTCGGCCGTGGCGCAGGCCCGCGCTGCAGCGCCGGGGGCGTTGTCCGGGTTTGACGCTTCGTGCTTTGACGGGGTGTATGTGACCGGCGACGTGTCGGCCGATGACATCGTGCGCATCAACGAAAACCGCCTCAAGGTGGAAGAGGGCGACGCCGACAATTCGCGTTTGGCCCTGCCCAATGCGTCGGAGTAAGTGATGACAACACGCAAACTGCCCGAGGGGCTGCACATTGACACGCTGGCCGTGCGTGCCGCGGTGGACAAGAGCCAGTACGGCGAAAATTCCGAAGCGCTGTTCATGACGTCGAGCTTCACCCAGCCCGACAGCGAGACGGCCGCGCGCCGTTTCTCGGGGCTGGAAGACGGCTACATCTACTCGCGTTTCACCAACCCGACCAATGCCAGCATGGAAATGCGCCTGGCCGCGCTGGAAGGCGCCGAGGCCTGCATTTCCACCTCGAGCGGCATGTCGGCGGTGTTGCTGCTGTGCATGGGCCTGCTCAAAGCCGGTGACCATGTGGTGTGCTCGCAGTCGGTGTTTGGCTCCACGCTCAAGCTGATCGGCTCTGAATTCGCCAAGTTCGGCGTGCAAAGCACCTTTGTGCCGCAAACCGATGTGGCGGCCTGGCAGGCGGCTGTGCAGCCCAATACGAAGCTGCTCTTTGCCGAGACGCCCACCAACCCACTGACCGAGGTGTGCGACATCCGCGCTCTGGCCGAGATCGCGCACAACGCGGGTGCTTTGCTGGCCGTGGACAACTGTTTTTGCACACCGGCACTGCAGCGCCCGATCAGCCTCGGTGCCGACATCGTGGTGCATTCGGGCACCAAGTACCTCGACGGCCAGGGCCGCGTGGTGGCCGGCGCCCTGTGCGCCAGTGAAAAGCTGGTCAAAGAAGTCTTCATCCCGGTGATGCGCAGCGCAGGCATGAGCCTGTCGCCGTTCAACGCCTGGGTGGTGCTCAAGGGCATGGAAACACTGGGCATCCGCATGGAAGCCCAGTCGGCCCGTGCGCTGGCGCTGGCCGCCTGGCTGGAGACGCACCCGAAGGTGGCGCGCGTGTACTACCCGGGTCTGCCCAGCCATCCGCAACACGCGCTGGCCATGCAGCAGCAGTCCGGTCTGGGCGGCGCCGTGGTGTCTTTTGATGTGGTGGGCGACACGCCCGAAGCCGGCCGCAAAAACGCCTTCCATGTGATCGACAGCACGCAGCTGCTGTCGGTGACGGCCAACCTGGGCGACGTGAAAACCATCATCACGCAGCCGGCCAGCACCTCGCATGGCCGCCTGACCGAAGCACAGCGCCTGGCCGCCGGCATTCAGCAGAACCTGATCCGCGTGGCCGTGGGCCTGGAGCATCTGGACGACCTCAAGGCCGACCTGCTGCGTGGCCTCGACTCCCTTTGAAAAGCATGACCAAGATCCGTACCCGCATTGCCCCGTCACCGACGGGTTTCCTGCATCTGGGCACCGCCCGCACCGCGCTGTATTCATGGGCCTATGCCCGTCACTACGGCGGCGAGTTTGTCCTGCGCATTGAAGACACCGATGTGGCGCGCTCCACCCAGGACTCGGTTGACCAGATCCTGCACTCGATGCACTGGCTGGGCCTGGGCTACGACGAAGGTCCGGTCTACCAGATGCAGCGTCTGGACCGCTACCAGGCCGTGATTGACCAGATGCTGGCCGCTGGCACCGCCTACCGCTGCTACTGCACGCCCGAAGACCTGGAAGCCATGAAGGCCGCGCAGGAAGCGCGTGGTGAAAAGCGCCTGTACGACCGCACCTGGCGCCCCGGGCCGGGCAAAGTTCTGCCGCCCATTCCCGAGGGCGTCAAGCCCGTCATCCGCTTTGCAAACCCGGTCGATGGCGCGGTGAGCTGGGACGATCTGGTCAAGGGCCCGATCAGCATCAGCAACACCGAAATCGACGACCTGATCATCCAAAGGGCCGATGGCGTGCCCACCTACAACTTCGCCGTGGTGGTGGACGACTGGGACATGGCCATCAGCCATGTGTTCCGTGGTGACGAGCACATCAACAACACGCCCTGGCAGATCAACATCTACCGCGCGCTGGGCGCTGCGCTGCCGCAGTTCGGTCACCTGCCCGTCATCCTGGGCGACGATGGCCAGAAGCTGTCCAAGCGCCGTGGCGCGGTGGCGGTGTCCAACTACGACGAGGCGGGTTACCTGCCCGAAGCCATGAACAACTACCTGGCCCGTCTGGGCTGGAGCCATGGCGATGACGAGATTTTCAGCCTCGAGCAGATGGTGCAGTGGTTCGATGGCACGCACCTGTCCAAGAGCCCGGCGCAGTGGGACGCAGCCAAGCTGCTGTGGGTCAATGCCCAGCACCTCAAGGCCATGGCCGACGATGAGCTGACCAGGCGCGTCCAGCCCTATCTGAAGGGTTTGGTCACGGATGAGCGTCTGGTGGGCATCTGTGGCCTGTTCAAAGACCGCTGCGACACGCTGGTGGCGCTGGCGGGCTGGGTGCGCGCTTTTTATGAAGAGGTGCAGCCCAAGGCCGAAGACGTGGCTCAGCATGTGACGCCCGCGGTGGTGCCTGCACTGGATCTGCTGGCGGCCAAACTCCAGAACGTGCAGTGGTCAGCACCTGCGATCAGTGCCGCTTTCAAAGAGGTGCTGGCCGAAGCCGGCCTGAAGATGCCGCAGTTGGCCATGCCGGTGCGTGTGCTGGTCATGGGTACGCCGCAGACGCCTTCGGTTGATCAGGTCCTGTTTTTGTGTGGCAGAGAAAAAGTTTTGGGCAGGATTGCAAAACGCTGAAAAACCTGTCTATAATTCGAGTCTCGACACCAACAAGGTGCAACACAAAAGCGAAAGCGATGTGGTGAACCAAATGGGGGTATAGCTCAGCTGGGAGAGCGCTTGCATGGCATGCAAGAGGTCATCGGTTCGATCCCGTTTACCTCCACCAATGTGTCGAAAGTTTCGAAAGAAACAGTCCAGGTTATGACCCTATCGTCTAGAGGCCTAGGACATCACCCTTTCACGGTGAGTACCGGGGTTCGAATCCCCGTAGGGTCGCCAAGTTTTGTGGCACTTGGCATTGGTTGCTCCATCAACCATGCGAACGTCACTGACTGCCAGGAGTGGTAGTTCAGTTGGTTAGAATACCGGCCTGTCACGCCGGGGGTCGCGGGTTCGAGTCCCGTCCACTCCGCCAAAGTTAAAAAAGCCGTTGATTTTCAACGGCTTTTTTCTTTTGGGTCTCGCAAGCAGTGTCACATTTAGGTGTCCCATTTCCTGGGAAAACCACGATGAAACTGCCTTCCTATCTGGTCAAGTCCAGACATGGGGTCTTCTACTTCCGTTTGACTGTGCGAAATGAGTCAGGTGTTCACGAAAAACGGTTCTCTTTGGGAACCCGTGAACCTCATCAGGCCAAGCTCAAGGCACTGTATATTTCAGCAGAGTTAAAGGGATCAAGAGTGAGCACAGATTACGACCCGAAAAAGCTCAATCTGGATGATCTGAGCACCTACCTGTTGACGCCGACCGAAAACTGACCATGTAAACGCAGGAGTGCCGACTCAAAATTGACCAGGGTGTTCAACTGGCCTGCTGAAGATTTCAGCAG
>JAYRQF010000224.1:0-2530 GCA_041910735.1 Limnohabitans sp. | reverse complement strand
GCACCGAACAGCGAGCCGCCATTGAGCACCGCCAGAAAGGCCAGCGAGCCCTTGGTGTTGTAGCCGGCGCGCAGCATCAGTTCGGGCAGCCAGGTGTTGAGTGAATACACCAGCAGCAGACCGGTGGCACTCATGCAGCCCAGCACCAGCGTGGGCCAGAGGTAGTACGCGCCAAACAGGCCGGCAAAGCCGCTGCGCGTGGTGTGGACCGGTGCTGCGTCGCTGGCGGCCGCCGTGGCCGTCACGCTGGTCGCTGGCATGGGCACGCCGATGCGCTGCGACAGGGCGCGCGCTTCGTCCATGCGGCCTCGCGCGGCCAGCCAGGCCACCGACTCGGGCATCTTGAACCAGGCCAGCGGCAGCAGGGTCACAACCGGCAAGGCACCAATCCAGAACATGCCGCGCCAGCCAATCTGCTGCATCAGCACCATGGCCAGCACCGCCGACAGCATGCTGCCCAGCGGGATGCCGCCGTTGCTGATGGCGATGAACAGGTTTTTCTTGTCCCGGGGGGCGTACTCGGCCACCAGTGCGGCGGTGGTGGCGACCAGCGAGCCGATGCCCAGACCGGTGACAAAACGCATCCATCCAAAGCTCTGGGTGCTGTCGCTCAGGGCCGTCAGTGCCATGCCAACCGAAAACCAGGCGTAGGACGCCAGCATGACCTTGCGCCGGCCAATCAGGTCGCCGACCGAGCCGGCCAGCAATGCGCCCAATGCCACGCCAAACAGCGCGTAGCTGCCCAGGGCGCCGGCCATGGGTGGTGTGACGGTGCCGATCTGCGTGGCGTCGCGCAGGAAAGTGGAAACGACGGCACCGTAGACCACGAGGTCGTAGCCGTCAAAGATCAGGCCGACGGTGGCCAGGCTCAGGATCCACCACACGGTGCGCATGCGGCGGGCGTCTTGCTCGGGTGTCTGTTCAGGGGTAGAGGTCATGGCTGTGCTCAATGCAGCTTTGCAGAAGAAACACGCAAAAACACCCCCGCCCCGACCTGCTGGCCGGGGTGCATGCGTGGTTTCAGGGGGAGGGGAGTCTTACTCGGCGGGGCCGACGGTCAGGGCGATTTCACCCACGCCTTCGACGCGGCCGGTGATCTTGTCACCAGGTACCACGGCGCCCACACCTTCGGGCGTGCCGGTGTAGATCAGATCGCCGGGCTGCAGGTGGTAGTAGGTGGACAGGTCGGCAATGATTTCGCGGATGTTCCAGATCAGCTTGTCCACATCGGACGACTGTTTGGTGGCGCCGTTGACTTCGAGGGCAATGGCGCCCTTTTCGATCACCACGCCGGGCATGGGCACGATCTCGGAACAGACCGAACCCTGTTCGATGTCCTTGCCGGTGTCCCAGGGGCGGCCCTTGTCGCGCGCCACCAGCTGCAGGTCGCGGCGGGTCATGTCCAGACCGGCGGCGTAGCCGTAGACCAGTTCATGCGCGTTGGCTTCGCTCACGCGAAAACCCGATTTGCCAATCGCCAGCACCAGTTCCATTTCAAAGTGGTAGTTGCTGGTGCGCGGCGGGTAGGCCACTGTGGAGCCGCTGTCCACCAGGGTCTGGGGCGACTTGGTGAAGTAGAAGGCCTGCTCGACAGACTTGTCCACCGGACGGCCCATTTCGACGGCGTGTGCATGGTAGTTGCGGCCCACGCAGAAGATGCGGTTGATCGGGAAGCGTTCGGTTTTGCCGCGGATGGGCAGGGACTGGACGGCAGGGGGATTGAAGAGGTAGGAAGTCATGTGGTTTATCCGCGGTTCTCGTAAACACCCAGCTTGCGGTGCAGCGGGGACTCATCGGCGATGAAAACAAAGGAAGGCTGGTCGGCGCGCAGGTTTTTCAGCGTCACGGCTTCGTAACCTGGAGCGCAGCAGGTGTCGGCTTCAACCATCTGGAAGGTCTTGTCGATGATCCTGGCCTCGACCTGGCCTTCGATGAGGTGGAACACCTGGGCGGGCGAGCGGGCCGGCAGACGCAGGCTCTGGCCGGGGCGCAGCATCAGGGCGTAGAAGCCCAGAATGTTTTCGGCGTCGCCACCGGTCTCGGGGTTGATGTAGGTGACCTGCACACACTCTTGTGCCGGCTCGTCCGCGGCCAGCGCCTGCAGTGCGGCTTTGGTGTCTGCCCAGGGGTAGCGCAGCATGGGGTAGGACTTGCTGTTGCGCTCGAACATGCGGGTGGGCGCCACGCCCGAACGCACGTTCTGCCTGTCGCCGCTGCCGGTCTTGACGGTCTGGCGGTCGCCGTTGATGTGGTAGCTGGCCTCCATGTAGTACACCAGCGGCAGGTCCAGCACGTCGAGCCAGACCACCGGATCCTTGCCGTCGTGGCCGTGCTCGTGCCAGAGACCGGTCGGGGTCAGGATCAGGTCGCCACGGCTCATCGGGCACTTCTCGCCATCGACCGTGGTGTAGGCACCTTCGCCTTCGACGATCATGCGCACCGCATTGGGCGTGTGCTTGTGGCTGGGCGCCCACTCGCCAGGCAGTAGCAGCTGCATGCCCAGGTACATGGCGGGGCTGGCCTTCATGTT
>JAYRQF010000223.1:0-12627 GCA_041910735.1 Limnohabitans sp. | reverse complement strand
GAAGACGGCAAGCCCAAGATGGGCGACTGGGACATCAGCCGCGACGCGCCCTACTTCGGCATCGAGATTCCAGACGCACCGGGCAAGTACTTTTATGTGTGGCTGGACGCGCCGATCGGCTACCTGGCCTCACTCAAGAACTACTTCGGCAAGACCGGCCGGGACTTCGACGCTTTCATGGCCGACCCGAAGGTGGAGCAGTACCACTTCATCGGCAAGGACATCATCACCTTCCACACCCTGTTCTGGCCCGCCATGCTGCATTTTTCCGGCCGCAAGGTGCCCAACGCGGTCTTCGTGCACGGCTTCCTGACGGTGAGCGGCGAGAAGATGAGCAAGAGCCGCGGCACGGGTCTGGACCCGCTGAAATACCTGAGTCTGGGCATGAACCCCGAGTGGCTGCGCTACTACATTGCCGCCAAGCTCAACGGCCGCAACGAAGATGTGGACTTCAACCCCGACGATTTCATGGCCCGCGTCAACTCGGACCTGATCGGCAAGTACGTCAACATCGCCAGCCGCTCGGCGGGTTTCATTGCCAAGCGTTTTGGCGGCCAGCTGGGCGAAGTCTCGGCCGACGGCGACGCCCTGTTGTCCCACCTGCGTGACGGCATTGCCCCGATTGCCGAACTGCTGGCTGAGCGCGACTACGCCAAGGCCCTGCGCGATGTGATGGCGCTGACCGACCGCGTGAACGAATACGTGGACGCCAACAAGCCCTGGGAACTGGCCAAAAAGGAAGGCATGGAAGGCCGCCTGCACGATGTGTGCACCACCTGCATCGAAGCCTTCCGGGTGCTGACCGTGCTGCTCAAACCGGTGCTGCCGGGTCTGGCCGCGCAGGTCGAGGCTTTCCTGAACATCGACCCCATGACCTTTGCCAACGCCAGCCAGCCGCTGGGCGCCGGTCACGCCATTGGCGAGTACAAGCACCTGATGCAGCGCGTCGACCCGAAGATGCTGGATGCCTTGTTCGAAGCTCCTGCTGCACCCGAGCCCGAGAAAGTCCTTCCTGGCGGCGAAGAAATTGCCCCGCTCATCTCCATCGACGACTTCGCCAAGATCGACCTGCGCATCGCCCAGATCGTTCAATGCGAAGCCGTCGAGGGCTCGACCAAGCTGCTGCGACTGACGCTGGACGTGGGCGAAGGCCGCATGCGCAACGTCTTCAGTGGCATCGCCAGCATGTACAAGCCCGAAGACCTGGTCGGCAAACTCACGGTGATGGTGGCCAATCTGGCCCCCCGCAAGATGAAGTTCGGCGTGTCCGAAGGCATGGTGCTGGCTGCCAGCCATGCGGACGAGAAGGCCGAGCCGGGCATCTACGTGCTGCAGCCCTGGCCGGGCGCCAAGCCGGGCATGCGCATCCACTGACGGTGCATGACAGTTTCATGTGGGTCGGGTGGTGCATACTGCCCCCACGATGAAGCTGGACACCACCCTCTTTCGTCCCAAACTCCTCGACAGCCTGTCCGGCTATGACCGGGCCATGCTGGTGCGCGACATGGGCGCAGGCGTCACCGTCGGCGTGGTGGCCCTGCCGCTGGCGATGGCCTTTGCGATCGCCTCCGGGCTCAAACCCGAAGCCGGTCTGTTCACCGCCATCATCGCGGGCTTTCTGATTGCGGCGCTGGGTGGCAGCCGGGTACAGATCGGTGGTCCTGCCGGCGCTTTCATCGTCATCGTCTACGGCATTCTGGAGCGCTACGGCCCGGCCAACCTGATCCTGGCGACGGCCATGTCCGGGGTGCTGCTGTTCGGCATGGGGCTGTTCCGGCTGGGCACGCTGATCCGCTTCATCCCGGTGGCGGTGGTGATCGGCTTCACCAACGGCATTGCGGTGCTGATCATGCTCTCGCAGATCAAGGACTTTCTGGGCCTGAAAGTCGCGGCCATGCCGGCCGACTTTTTCGGCATGCTGCACACCCTGTCCGTCCAGCTGCACACGGTCAATCTGGCGGCCTTGCTGGTGGCGCTGGGATCGCTGTCGCTGCTGGTGGGCTGGATGCGGCTGGGCCGGCGGCTCGAAAACACCCGACACCAGTGGCTGAGCACCATCCCGGGCTCCATCATTGCCCTGCTGTTTGCCACCCTGGCCACCGCCGGCCTGTCCCTGCCGGTGGACACGATCGGCAGCAAGTTCGGTGGTATCCCGGCCAGCCTGCCCCACCTTCAATGGCCCGAATTCAGCTGGGACTCGGCACGCTTCCTGTTCATGCCGACCATGACACTGGCCCTGCTGGGTGCCATCGAATCGCTGCTGTGCGCCCGCATCGCCGACAGCCTGACCGACGACCGCCACAACCCCAACCAGGAGCTGATGGCGCAGGGCATTGCCAATTTCATCACCCCCTTCTTTGGCGGCATGCCGGCCACCGGCACCATTGCCCGCACCGTCACCAACGTCAAAAGCGGCGCCCGCACCCCCGTGGCCGGCATGGTCCATGCACTGACCCTGCTGGCCGTGGTGCTGGTGGCAGCGCCCCTGGCCAACCACATTCCCTTGGCGGCGCTGGCGGCCATCCTGATGTTCGTCGCTTGGAACATGGGCGAATGGCGCGAATTCCTGCACCTGCGCCAGTACCGCATGCCCTACCGCATCACGCTGCTGGCGGTGTTTCTTCTGACGGTGGTGTTCGACCTCACCGTGGCCGTCGAAGTGGGTCTGATCGCCGCGTGTCTGACTTTCATTTACCGCATCTCCAGCCTCAGCCGCAGCGAAGCGGTGGGCGCCATCGACCACCCGGTTCTGGCCGGCCACGAAGACCGCATCCAGGCCTGGCGTCTGTATGGCGCCCTGTTCTTTGGCGCGGTCAAGCTGGTCGAAGCCATCGAGGACCAGCTCGACAAACCGGTGCTGGTGCTGGACCTCAAGAACCTGATCTACGTCGACTCGTCCGGCGCCGACGCCCTGATGAACCTGATCCACACCTGCCGCAAGAAGCAGGTGCACCTGATCGTCTGCGGTCTGATGCACCAGCCGCTGGACATCGCCCGCCGCAGCGGCCTGATCCGGCATCTGGAAGGCCGACTCGAACCCGATCTGGCCACGGGTCTGACCCACGCGCTCGGGTTTGCCCCTGCCCCGCCCCGCTAAAATGCCCCTTTTGCGCGCAGGGCTGCCTGCGCACTTTGCCCCCTCCAAGGAAAACACCATGGGTCTGTTCCGCCGCGCCGACTACGAGTCCGACACCACCCGGTTCATCAAACAACTCAAGGCGCAAAAGCCTGAGCTCGAAGCCCAGCAACGCCAGGGCCGCGCCCTGCTGTGGGACAAGCAGCTCGACCGCGACGTTCAGGCCCAGTTCAAGGCCGCCCGGGTGGCCCAGAAGCCCTACGTCTACCAGACCCAGGCCTGAGCCCGGAGCCTGAGCAGGCCTGCCGCGCATGAGCCTTCCCGCCGAGCCCACCGAGTTGCCTGAAGCTGCCGAGGCTTCGGGCACGGTCATGCCCGAGGTGGTGGACCATGTGGCGGTGGCCCGCCTGTACGGCGAGCCGCTGTTCTCACTGCCAAACGACCTCTACATCCCGCCGGATGCGCTGGAGGTCTTTCTGGAAGCCTTCGAAGGGCCGCTGGACCTGCTGCTCTACCTGATCCGCAAGCAGAACTTCAACATCCTCGACATCCCGATGGCCGGCGTGACGCGCCAGTACCTGAGCTATGTCGACGAAATCCGCTCGCGCAACCTGGAGCTGGCCGCCGAATACCTGCTGATGGCGGCCATGCTCATCGAGATCAAATCGCGCATGCTGCTGCCACCCAAAAAGGTGGCCGAAGGCGAAGAGGCCGAAGACCCCCGCGCCGAACTGGTGCGCCGCCTGCTCGAATACGAACAGATGAAGCTGGCTTCCGCCCAGCTCAACGAGATTCCGCAGTACGGCCGCGACTTTCTCAAGGCCCATGTCTACATCGAGCAAAGCCTGCAGCCGCGCTTTCCGGACGTGAGCATGGACGAGCTGCAGTCGGCCTGGCGCGACATCCTCAAGCGCGCGCAGCTGGTGCAGCACCACAAGATCAGCCGCGAAGAACTCAGCGTGCGCGAACACATGAGCATCGTGCTGCGCAGGCTGCAGGGCCGCAAATTCATCGAATTCGAGCACCTGTTCGACCCCTTGCAGGGCGTGCCCGTGCTGGTGGTCACCTTCATCGCCCTGCTGGAACTCGCCAAGGAAACCCTGATCGAGATCACCCAGGCCGAGGCCTTTGCCCCGATTTACGTGCGGCTGGCCTACACGCCCAACTGACCCGGCGCCAACCCGCTGCGGCCTGCCCTCCAAATCCTTTTGGCCATGACCCTCGCCACACCCTACGGAACCCTCCCCCCCGCCTCACCCGTGGCGGCCCGCAAACCGGTAAGCCTGCCGCGCCTGGCCGAGATGCGCGAACGCGGCGAGAAAATCACCATGCTGACCGCCTACGACGCGACCTTCGCTGCCGTGGCAGACGCTGCGGGCGTCGAATGCATTCTGGTGGGCGACTCGTTGGGCATGGTCTGCCAGGGCCTGTCGAGCACCGTGGGCGTGACGCTGGAGACCATGTGCTACCACACCGAAAGCGTGGCGCGCGGCATCCGACGTGTCCAGGGCACCAGCTGGATCATCGGTGACCTTCCCTTTGGCAGCTACCAGGAATCGCGCGAGCAGGCACTGCGCAGCGCCACCGCGCTGATGCAGGCCGGCGCCCACATGGTCAAACTCGAAGGCGGTGGCTGGACCACCGAGACCGTGCGCTTTCTGGTCGAACGCGGCATTCCCGTGTGCGCCCATCTGGGTCTGACACCCCAGACCGTCCATGCTCTGGGTGGCTACAGGGTGCAGGGTCGCGGCGATGAAGCCGCCCGCACACTTGAACAGGACGCGCTGGCACTGCAGGACGCCGGTGCCAGCATGCTGGTGCTGGAAATGGTGCCGGCCGCCCTGTCGGCCCAGCTCACACAAAAGCTCCCCCGCTGCCACACCATCGGCATTGGCGCCGGCGATGGCACAGCCGGCCAGGTGCTGGTGATGCACGACATGCTGGGCATCAATCTGGGCAAGAATCCGAAATTTGTACGCAATTTCATGCAGGGCCAGGGCAGCGTGCTCGACGCCATGCGCGCCTATGTGAGCGCCGTCAAGGACGGCAGCTTCCCCGACAACACACTCCACGCCTGGTGAGCCATGCAGATCGTCCGCTCCATCGAAGAACTCCGCGCTGCCCTTGCAGACAGCCAGAGCCCCTCTTTTGTTCCGACCATGGGCAATCTGCACGAAGGGCACCTGCGGCTGGTGCGCGAAGCCAGGCCCCGTGGCGACAAGACCGTGGCCAGCATCTTTGTCAACCGCCTGCAGTTCCTGCCGCATGAAGACTTTGACAGCTACCCACGCACCTTCGAGGCCGACTGCGCCAAGCTGGAAGCCAACGGTTGTGATCTGGTGTTCGCCCCGCGTGAGACCGACCTCTACCCCCAGCCCCAAACCGTCAGGGTGCATGCTGATCCCGCCTTGGGCGACATCCTGGAAGGCCAGTTCCGCCCCGGCTTTTTCAACGGTGTTTCCACCGTGGTCATGAAGCTGTTCATGAGCGTTTTTGCCGGCAAAGCCCGAGGCGTGGCGGTGTTTGGCAAAAAGGACTATCAGCAGCTGATGGTGATCCGCCAGATGGTTCGCCAGTTTGCGCTGCCCATCGAAATCGTGGGTGTGGACACCTGCCGCGCCGAAGACGGTCTGGCCCTGAGCTCGCGCAACGGCTACCTGAGCGAAACCGAGCGGGCCGAAGCGGTGCAGTTGTCCATGGCCCTGCGCGCCCTGGGGCGTGATGCCCAGGCAGCCGCCAACGCGCTGGCCGCACAACTGCCTGCACTGGAAACCAGGGCCATGGAAGGGCTGCGCCAGCGGGGCTGGCAACCCGACTACATGACAGTGAGGCGCCGCGAAGACCTGCAGGCGCCTCAGGCAGGCGACGCCCTGGTGGTGCTGGGCGCCGCCCGTCTGGGCAGCACCCGCCTGATCGACAACTTCGAGATCTGAACGTTTCAGGCGCCCGGCGCCAAAGTCGGTTCGTCCAGAAAACCGCCTGCGCGCAGCGTGATCACCAGCGTGTCGCGCCACCCGTTGCCATCGACCGGCTGGATCGGCGTGGTTTCATGGATCACCCGCTGATCGTCCAGCAACAGGAGCGACCACGGTTCGGTCAGCGTGAAGCGCTGGCCGCGCGGGCTGTCCACGTCAAAGACGCGGGTCTCACCGCCCTTGATGCCGTGGCGCCCCACCAGAAACACCGCCACCCAGTTCACGCCGTCACGGTGTGCACCCTCGGGCGTGGGCCGGCCGATGCCGTCGGTGGTGTCGATGCGGAACTGGTGCACCTCGGTGTACCAGGTCTGCTGCCCCTGCACGCGGGAAGCCACCTGCGCCAGCCAGCGCAGCAGGGCGCCCCAGGCTGGTTGTGCCAGCACCTCGTTCGCCATGGGCTCAAACCAGCGCTGCATGCCGCCGTGCAAGGCGTTGTAGGACAGGGGCTGCCAGTGCGCCCGGTGCGGCACCGCGCGCACCTGCTGGTCCGTCACCTCCAGGCTGGCGTGCCGGCGGCGGCGGTACCGTCCGCCATCCTTGAGGTACTGATCAGGTGGCAGATCGTCCCAGGACGGTTCCAGGGCCTGCAGGTCCGCCAGTGCCACCCCGGCCAGCGCACACACACTCGCAGGCGACAACACCGCATAGCCCTGCTGCCTGAGGCTGTCGTCCAGCTGGTCGGCAGGGGTCAGTGGGGGAAGCAACTGGCGTTCGGGCATGGTGTGGACGGTGTTGGCAAAAGGGCAAGCATAACGCCACTGCCAGCGGCTGGCGCAGGCTCCGACTGACATGCATCAAGCCCGGTGGCCAGACGCACGCTAAGCTCGCGCACTGTGGATACTTTCTGGATGATGGCCTTCAACGGTGCCGGTCTGTTGCTCGCCTTGTGGCTTCGCCCCTGGCGGCAACTGGCACAGCCTGCGCTGTGGACGCCACTCCTGGCCGCTCTGGTGCTGCTGCCCTGGCTGTGGGCCCTGCCCCGCCTGCACGCCATGCCCCTGCAACTGCAGCTCAGCGGCGCCGTGCTGGTGACCTTGTGTCTGGGCTGGCCGCTGGCGGTCTGGGTGCTGTGCGCGGTCAGCCTCGCTGCCGACTGGCTCGCGCCACTGCCAGCGGGTGCGTTGGTGCAGGACTGTTTCTGGCTGGGCTTTCTGCCCGCCACGCTGACCCTGGGGCTGGGAGCGGTGGTGCGTCGCTGGCTGCCGCACCACCCATTTGTCTACATCCTTGGGCGGGCCTTTCTGGGCACGGCTGTGTGCATGTTCCTGTCCCGCGCGCTGCAAACCCTGATCAATGCCCCCGAGGCCCTGGAAAGCACCGGGCTGCCGCTGGTGGCGCAGTGGCTGATGGCTTGGGGCGACGCCTTCCTCACCGGGCTGAGCGCCGCCATTTTGGTGGCCTACCGGCCGCAATGGCTGGCCACCTGGTCGGACCGGCTGTACCTGCAGCCGCCCGAAACACCCCCGCGGGATCAGCCGTAGCGCCGGGCCGCCAGCTTCGCGCCTTCGGCCAGGGCCTTGAGTTTGGCTTCGGCCACGGCCCGGTCCATTGGCGCCAGGCCACAGTTGGTGCAGGCGATCAGGTGCTGTTTGGGCACAAACTGCAGCGCCAGACCAATGGTGTCGGCCACCTGCTCGGGCGTTTCGATCTCCTCGCTGGCGACATCGATCACGCCCACCATCACGTCCTTGCCTTCGAGCAGCTTCATCAGGTCAGGCGGCACATGCGAGTGAAAGCACTCCAGACTGACCTGGTCGATGCTGCTTTTCGCCAGCGCCGGGAACACCTTTTCGTACTGACGCCACTCGTGGCCCAGCGTGTTCTTCCAGTCGATGTTGGCCTGGATGCCATAGCCATAGCAGATGTGCACGGCGGTGGTGCAGGTCAGGCCCTGAGCGGCGCGCTCCAGGGCCTTCACGCCCCAGTCGGCGGCCTCTTCCATGTAGACGTTGAAGGCCGGCTCGTCGAACTGCACGATGTCCACGCCGTCGGCCTGCAGGGCCAGCGCCTCCTGGTTGAGCAGCTCGGCAAAGGCCATGGCCATCTTGACCTTGTCGCCGTAAAAACGGTCGGCCACCGTGTCCACAATCGTCATCGGGCCGGGCAAGGTGAACTTGACCTTTTTGTTGGTGTGGGCGCGGGTCAGCTGCGCCTCGAAGGCATGCACGCGGCCCTTGAGGCGCAGCGGTGCCACCACCTGCGGCACCATGGCGTCGTAGCGGTTGTTGCGGATGCCCATCTTGACCTTGTGCTCGAAGTCGATGCCCTCGACCTGTTCGAGAAAACCGTGCACGAAATGCTGGCGCGCCTGCTCGCCGTCACCGATCACCTCCAGCCCGGCATCCTCCTGCAGCTTGACCCACAGCAGCGTGGCGTCCGCCTTGGCCTGCAGCAGCTCGTCGCCCTGCGCCTTCCATTGCGGCCAGAGCTTGTGGGTTTCGGCCAGCCAGGCGGGTTTGGGCAGGCTGCCGGCGATTGCGGTACGGAACATGGTGCGTCCTTGTGAAGTGTTCAGTTGAAGCCGGTCGCTACTGTAGATCAGACCGCCTGCGTTTGCAGCGCGAACTCGCGCGCCAGCAACTCGTATGAGCGCTGCTGGGCCTGCGGGTCGTGCGTCCAGGTGATGACAACCACTTCCTCCACCTGCAGCCGGCGAGCCAGTTCACGCAGGCGCGCCGCCACCACGGGGGCCGTCCCCACCAGAGCCTGCGCACGCAGACGCTCCAGCGCCAGCTGCTCGGCCGCACTGTAGTCGCGCCCGGCTTCATCGGGCGGCAACAAGGGACCGATGCGTCCCATGTTGCGGTCCATGCGCCAGCGCGCCCGGCTTTCAAACAGCTGCCAGGCCTGCGCGTCGGTGTCAGCGGCCAGGGCCCAGACGCACACAGTGGCGTGTGGTTTGTCCAGTGTGGCGCCGGGCCGGAAGGTTTCCCGGTAAATGGCCATGGCCTCGTCGGCGCCTTGTCCATCGGTGATGAACCAGGCAAAGGCGTAGGGCAGCCCCAGATGGGCCGCCAGCTGGGCGCCGTAGTCCGAACTGCCCAACATCCAGAGCGCAGGGCTCGTGTCGGCAGCCGGGTAGGCATGGATACCGTGCCCGGGGTGCCCTTGGGGCAAATCACGCCCCTGCACCCACGCCTGCAACTCCATGACCTGTTGCGGAAAACGCTCGGAGGCATATCGGTCCGGGTTGAGCACCTGCGCCGTGCGGCCGTCGCTGCCGGGCGCGCGCCCTACCCCCAGATCGATGCGCCCTGGCGCCAGCGCATCCAGCACCCTGAACTGCTCGGCCACCTTGTAGGGCGCATAGTGCGGCAGCATCACACCCGCGCTGCCAATGCGGATGCACTGCGTGCGCGCTGCAATGGCGGCCATCAAAACCTCGGGCGCCGAGCCGACGATGCTCGGGTGACTGTGGTGTTCGCTCACCCAGAAGCGGTGGTAGCCCCAGGCCTCGGCCTGCTGCGCCAGCGCCAGGGTCTGGCGGATCGTTTCGTCGTGGCCGCGCCCGGCGGCCGCCACCGACTGGTCCAGTATGGACAGTTTCAGCCCCATGCGATCAGCCTCCCTGCGCTGCGGTTTCGGCTTCCTGCAGTGTGCGCCACATGACCTTGCCGCTGCCACTCTTGGGCAGGGCATCGACAAACTGCACGGTGCGCGGAATTTTGTAGACCGCCATGTTTTCGCGGCACCAGTCGATGATGTCCTGCTCGCTGACCTGTCCCTTGTGGCTGGCGCGCAGCACCACCACCGCCTTGACGGATTCTCCGCGGTAGGCGTCCCGGGTGGCGATGATGCAGGCCTCCTGAATCGCCGGGTGCCGGAACATCAGGGCTTCGACTTCGGCCGGCCAGACTTTGAAACCGCTGGCATTGATCATGCGTTTGAGGCGGTCGGTCATGAAGAAATAGCCCTGCTCGTCCATGCGGCCCATGTCACCGGTGCGGAAGAAGGTTTTGCCGTCCATCTCAAAGAAGGCTGCCGCCGTGGCCTCGGGCCGCTTCCAGTAGCCCTTGAACACCTGCGGGCCGTGGGTGACGATTTCGCCGGATTCGCCAACCGCCAGCTCTTTGAGCGTCTCGGGATCGACGATGCGCGAATCCACGCTCATGAACGGGATGCCCAGACACTGCTGTTTGGGCTGGTCCGGCGGGTTGGTGTGCGAGGGCGCCGCGGTTTCGGTCAGCCCGTAGCCTTCCACATAGCGCAGCCCAAACTGTTCCAGCAGGCGCTGTGCCACGGCTTCGGGCATGGCCGCGCCACCACCGCCGATGTAAACCAGGCTGGAGAGGTCGTAGCGATCCAGATGCGGACTGCCCAGCAGATCGATCACCATGGTCGGGATGTTGGTCCAGTGAGTCACTTTCAGCCTGGAAATCAGGTGCCCGGCGACATCACGGTCCCAGCGCGGCATGACCACCATGGTGGCACCTGCATAGATGGTCGAGTGCATCAGGCTGACCATGCCGGTGATGTGGAACATCGGCACCACGCACAGGGTGACGTTTTCGCTCGTGCCATTGCCCCAGATGCCCGAAGCCACCGCGTTGTGCATCACGGTGCCATGGGTGTGCATGCAGCCCTTGGGCAGACCTGTGGTACCGCTTGTGTAAGGCAGGATCGCCAGGTCTTGCGGACCGGCCTGGGCGTCGGGCAGGGTCTGCCCGTGGGCTTGCGTCATCAGTGTGGACCACGCGTGCACCTGACCGCCCTCGAGCACCGGCAAATCGCGTTGCGGCAGCAGCCAGTCTTTCCAGGGTGCGGGCAACTCTGCAGGGTCCAGGCTTGCCGGATCAAACACATCGGTGAACTGCGTCACCACCATGTGCGCCAAACGCTCGCTCGGCGGCAAATCGGCACTGGCCTGGGCAAGCTCCGTTGCCAGATCGGCCGTGATCACCGCCACTTTGACATCCGGATCGGTGATGTAGTGCTGCAGCTCCTGCGCCTTGTTCATCGGGTTAACCGGCACCACCACCGCATCCAGACGCAGGATGGCGAAATGCGTGATGACCAGTTGCGGGCAGTTCTGCATGTCCAGCAGCACTCGGTCGCCCCGGCGCACACCCAGCCGAGCCAGGTGCCCCGCCATGTGCTCACACGCGGCCAGCAGTTCAAGGTAACTCCAGCTGCGCCCCATAAAGACCAGCGCTGTCTTGTCCGGAAAACGCCTGGCACTGATGGCCATGTTGGCCCAGAGCGACGTGGTGGGCGGGCTCAGGCGCATCGGCAGGCGGGCAGGCCAAACAGCGGTGTGGCGTGGCATTGTGGTGTCTCCTTGTCAGCCCGGATGTTAATCAGGCCCGCCAAATGCAGTTGCCACCGGTCTGTCACGGCAGGGACTGTGCCACTGTCGCTTGCCCCCGCCCAAGCATCGCTACCTTTCATGCTCATCTGCCTGATATAGAATTTGACATCTTTGGTATTAAATATATAGAATCTGCAACATGAATACTGTCAGCCATACCGAACCCCTCGAGAACTACTGCGGTACCACCTACGCCGCAAGACTGTTGGGCCTGTCCGTCGGCACCATTCAGTCACTCGTCGAGAAAAACGAGCTGCACGCCTGGAAAACTCAGGGGGGTCACCGCCGCATCTCCATGCCCTCCATCCGCGAATACCAGCGCAAACACAACATGCCTGTGACCATGTCGGAAAACAGCCACCAGCGGCTCAGGGTTCTGGTGGTGGATGATGATCCGGTGGCTCGAGAAATGTTGCGCGGTCTGACCTCGCGCACAGAAATTCCGGTGGACTGCACAGTCATGTCGTCGGGTCTCGAAGCCTTGATCGACATTGCCAGCATTCAGCCCGACGTACTGATCGCTGACCTGAACATGCCGGGCGTGGACGGTTTCGAACTGCTGCGAACGCTGCGCAACAACAGCCAGTTCACCAAAATGTCGTGTCTGGCGGTTTCTGCTCTGAGCCAGGAAGAAATCACGGCACGAGGCGGTCTTCCTGAAGGAGTCATCTTCATGCCCAAGCCACTGAGCATGAACTGGTTGAACGGCTTTTTTGCAGCCATTGTGGCCACCCGCCAGTCAGAGCCCATGCCATCAGGCCGCTGAATGCGCTGAACACCGGCAGGTGTGCAAAATAAAAGGGCCCATCGTCAGATGGGCCCTTTTGCGTTGTGGTCGGCGTGGCGGGATTCGAACTCGCGACCCCTTGCACCCCATGCAAGTGCGCTACCAGGCTGCGCTACACGCCGAAGCTATAAATTATAGCTTGAGATTGACCTTAAATCGTCAGCAGGCTTCGGATTTCTTGCAGTTCTTTGTGCAGCTCCAGAGCGGTCTGCCCCTCTACCGGGGCCAGTGACCGGTCAACCTCTGCAACGTCCGCAACTGTGTCATCCACCTCCATGGTGCCCGGGCCGGAAGGAGAACGTTCCGCTTGGGCCAGCTCCTGCAACTTGTTGCGCGCACCACTGATCGTGAAACCCTGCTCGTAGAGCAGATCGCGGATACGGCGGATCATCAGCACCTCATGGTGCTGGTAATACCGGCGATTGCCCCGACGCTTCATGGGACGCAACTGCGTGAATTCCTGCTCCCAATAACGCAG
>JAYRQF010000222.1:0-2346 GCA_041910735.1 Limnohabitans sp. | reverse complement strand
GTGCCCAGCTTTGGCGAATGGGGCTTTGTGCTGGCCAGCCGTCGCCCCTGGCGCATGCCCGATGCGCTGCCCGAGGGGCTGCAGTTCCTGAGCCCGCAAACGCTGCCACTGCTGTTTGATTTCCCGCTGGACATGGCCCGCGTGCCTGCCGAGGTGCAGCGGTTGTCTAACCAGGTGCTGGTGCACACGTACGAGCGCGAGTGGGGCAAGGCAGCGGCGCATTGATTTCCGCCGCAGCCTGCGGTTGGGGCTTTCCCCTCAAGCCGCCTGATGCGCCGTTACCATGCTCTGAAAAGCGGGCAGCGGCGGATGGCCGGCGGCGCGGATCGATGACGAGGGGTGAACTTCCATGCTGAACCAGTTTTTTATCACCAACGCCCCGGCGTTCCCCTTGTTATGGGAGCAACACCACCCGGGGCTGGTGGCGCTGTCGGTGGCCATGGCGGTGCTGGCTTCGGTGCTGGCGCTGCAGATGGCGGCCCTGGCACGGCGGGCCGATGCCGCGCTCACCCGGCAGCTGGCCCGGGGCTCGGGGGCGCTGGCGCTGGGCGGCGGCATCTGGTCCATGCACTTCATTGGCATGCTCGCCTTCACCGTTTGCGCGCGGGGGCAGTTTGATGCGATCACCACCGTGGTGTCGATGGTGCCCAGCGTGCTGGCGTCGTGGGTGGCGCTGGGGCTGTTGATGCGCCGCGAAATCACCCGCATGGCGCTGGTAGTGGGCGGCGTGTTCGTGGGGGCGGGCATTGGGGCCATGCACTACATCGGCATGGCCGCGTCGCACTGGGCGCCCGTCATGCGGTACGACCCCTGGATGTTTGCGGCGTCGGTACTGGTGGCGGTGTTGCTGGCCATCGTGGCGCTGTGGGTGCGCTTCGGGCTGGAGCGCGTGGTGCGCTGGCGCAGGCTGCGCCTGAGCTGGGCCGCTGGCACGGTGATGGGGCTGGCGATTGCGGGCATGCACTACACCGGCATGGCGGCGCTGCGTTTTACCGATGCCGTGAGCAATGAGCAGCTGCTGCAGGGCTCAGACCAGAGCACGCCCATGGCGCTGGCGATTGCGGCGGTGATGGTCGGCATCGGGCTTCTGGTGGTGGCCATCAACGCAGGCCTGCGCTACCGGCACATGTTCCTCAAGGTGCGCCAGAGCGAATCGCGCCTGCGGGCGATTGCCGACACAGCCGTGGATGGCATTGTGATGATTGACGCCCGTGGCCGGGTGCAGTCGTACAACCCCGCGGCCGAGCGCATTCTGGGCTGGCGGGCGAGTGAGGTGCTGGGGCAAAACGTGTCCATGCTCATGTCCGAGCCCGACCGGTCCCGCCACGATGGGTACCTGCAGCGTTATCTGGACGGCCAGGGGGTGGGTTTTGTCGGCGCCAGCAGCCGCGAGGTGCACGCCCTGCGGCGTGCCGGCAGCACGGTGCCCATCCGCTTGTCGGTGGGCCGGGTGCAGGTGGATGGCGATCCCCTGTTCGTGGGCTTCATCAGTGACCTGAGCCAGCGCCGCGCGATGGAGCAGGAACTCAAGCGCAACGAGGAACAGCTTCGCTCGCTCATGGCCAACACGCCAGGGGTCACGTTTCGCTGCCGCCACGAAGCAGACTGGCCCATGCTGTTCGTCAGCGATGCCGTGGTGGCACTCACCGGCTGGCAGCCCGAGGATTTTCTGGAGGGCCGTATCCACTTCAGCCAGCTGACGGTGCCTGAAGACGTGCCTCGCCTGTGGGACGAGGTGTCTGCCGCCATCGAGCAAAAGCGCCCTTACCACGTGAAGTTCCGCCTGGTGGACAAGCAGGGCAACACGCACTGGGTATCTGAAAGTGGCCGCCCGATGCTGGGAGACGACGGCCAGGTGCTGTGGATTGATGGTGTCATCATGGACATGACATTCTTCGAGCAGCGCAATGCCGAGTTTGAAAGCACCGTGCGCGCGATTGACCGCGCCCTGGCGGTGGTCGAGTTTGACCTGAACGGCCATGTGCTGAACGCCAACACCAACTTCCTGGAGCTGATGGGCTACGGGCTCGAAGAAATCGTGGGGAAGCACCACCGCATCTTCTGTGACCCCGCTTACACCCAGACCGAAGCCTATGAGCAGTTCTGGAAGCAGCTGCAAAGCGGTGAGCTGGAAGGGGGCGAGTACCTGCGCTTCAGTAAAACCGGAAGCCAGGTGTGGATCCAGGCCTCCTACAGTCCCATTTTTGATGCACAGGGCCACCCTTGGAAGGTGGTCAAGTTCGCCACCGACATCTCGCAGCGCCGGGCCATGGAGCAGGAACTGCGCGCCGCCAAAGACCGGGCCGAGCAGGCCGCCACGGCGCGCAGCACCTTCCTGGCCAACAT
>JAYRQF010000221.1:0-14690 GCA_041910735.1 Limnohabitans sp. | reverse complement strand
GCGGTGATCCACCCTTTCACCCACATCGATGGCGAAAAGCCCGGTGTGACGGTGGGCGAGGGCGCTCTGATCGGTCCGTTTGCCCGTCTGCGTCCCGGCGCTCAGCTGGGCGCCGAGGTGCACATTGGCAATTTCGTCGAGGTGAAAAACTCTACCCTGGCCAAAGGCGCTAAAGCCAACCATCTGGCGTATCTGGGTGACGCCACCGTGGGCGAGCGCGTGAACTACGGCGCCGGCAGCATCACGGCCAACTACGACGGCGCCAACAAACACCGCACCGTGATCGAGGCCGACGTCCACATAGGCAGCAACTGCGTGCTGGTGGCGCCGGTGACCATCGGCGCTGGCGGCACCGTGGGTGGCGGCTCGACCATCACCAAGAGCACCGAGCCGGGGGCGCTGAGCGTGGCGCGCGGCAAGCAGATCAGCATTGCGAACTGGCAGCGGCCGCAGAAAAAGAAGTGATGGCCCCTGCTGTTACGCCGCTAGCGTGATCTGCGTCCCGAACTTGGCACGTTTGGTGGCAAAAAATGCCTTCACGTTGCGCACATTCGCATCCTGCGTGAACAGGCGCTGCGTCATGGCCAGCCAGGCGGGCATGTCGGGCGCCTGAATGACCAGCACAAAGTCCGGGCCGGGTGAGACGCGCCAGCACTGCTGCACCGCATCGTCGGCCACGGCGCGGGCCTCGAACGCGTCCAGATGCTCGGTGCCTTGTCGGTCCAGCGTCACCTCGACGATGGCCTGCAGGCCGTGGCCCAGCCTGTCGCGGCTGAGGATGGCCACCTGCCGCTCGATCCAGCCGTCCTCGGTCAACCGCCTGATCCGGCGCAGGCAGGTGGGGGGCGACACATGCACCCGCTCGGCCAGCGCCACATTGCTCAGGCTGGCATCGTGTTGCAGTGCGTTGAGCAACTGAAGGTCGATCTCGTCAAGTTCTGAAAATTCCATTTTTATATATTAAATGAAATAAAAGTTCATACGACATGGATTTCGAATGAAAAATTCAAAATGCCAAATTAATTGATCTGAAATTTCCTGATGGTCTGCCTACCATCACGCCATTCCATCGTTCAAGGATTCATCACCATGTGTGGCATCGTCGGCGCCGTTTCCCATCGCAACATCGTTCCCGTACTGGTGCAGGGACTGCAGCGGCTCGAATACCGCGGTTATGACTCCTGCGGCGTGGCGGTGCATGCGGCCAGCCTGAACGGGCACACCGGTGGTCTGCAGCGCGCCCGCAGCACAGCCCGGGTGGCCGAACTGATGGACCAGGTCAGCGCCGACAAGGTCGAAGGCGGCACCGGCATTGCCCATACCCGCTGGGCCACGCACGGTGCGCCGGCGGTGCACAACGCGCACCCGCACTTCAGCCACGGCACGGGCGCGGTGGGTGACAAGCCCGGTCGCGTCGCGCTGGTGCACAACGGCATCATCGAAAACCACGAAGAGCTGCGCGCAGCCCTGCAGGCCACAGGCTATGTGTTCGCCAGCCAGACCGACACCGAGGTCATTGCGCACCTGGTCGACAGCGTGTACGACGGTGACCTGTTCGAGGCCGTCAAGGCTGCAGTGCAACAGCTGCACGGCGCCTACGCGATCGCCGTGTTCCACAAGGACGAGCCGCACCGCGTGATTGGCGCACGTGCCGGTTCGCCGCTGATTCTGGGCGTGGGGCAGGGCGAAACCTTTCTGGCCAGCGACGCCATGGCGCTGGCCGGCGTCACCGACCAGATCGTCTACCTGGAAGAAGGCGATGTGGTGGACATCCAGCTGGGCAAATACTGGATCGTGGGCCGCGACCACAAGCCCGCCGAGCGAGCGGTCAAAACCGTGCACGCCCACAGCGGCGCAGCCGACCTGGGGCCGTATCGCCACTACATGCAAAAGGAAATCTTCGAGCAGCCGCGCGCCATTGCCGACACGCTCGAAGGGGTGGAGGGCATCACGCCCGAGTTGTTTGGTGACGGTGCCTATTCCACCTTCAAGGCCATCGACAAGGTGCTCATCCTGGCCTGCGGCACCAGCTACTACAGCGGCTGCGTGGCCAAGTACTGGATCGAAGCCATCGCGAAAGTGCCGTGTGCGGTGGAGATCGCCAGCGAATACCGCTACCGCGAGTCCGTTCCCGATCCCAAAACACTGATCGTCACCATCACCCAGAGCGGTGAGACGGCTGACACCCTTGCTGCGCTGCGCCACGCGCAAAGTCTGGGCATGACCCACACGCTGACGATTTGCAACGTGTCCACCAGCGCCATGGTGCGCGAATGCAAGCACGCGTATGTGACGCGTGCCGGGGCCGAGATCGGCGTGGCCTCGACCAAGGCCTTCACCACGCAGCTGGCGGGCCTGTTTTTG
The DNA here is from genome assembly GCA_041910735.1 of Limnohabitans sp. Lineage (GTDB taxonomy): Bacteria > Pseudomonadota > Gammaproteobacteria > Burkholderiales > Burkholderiaceae_C > Limnohabitans_A. Next base: position 12,326 of record JAYRQF010000221.1, on the reverse strand, counting down.
CTGACGCTGGCGCTGGCGCAGGTCAACGGCCGCCTGAGCGACGCGCAAGAGGCGGCCCACATCAAGGCCATGCGCCACCTGCCCGTGGCACTGCAGGCCGTGCTGGCCCTGGAGCCGCAGATCATCAGCTGGGCCGAAGAATTCGCCAGCAAGGAAAACGCGCTGTTCCTGGGCCGTGGCACCCACTACCCGATCGCGCTGGAAGGCGCGCTCAAGCTCAAGGAAATCACCTACATCCACGCCGAGGCCTATGCAGCCGGCGAACTCAAGCACGGCCCGCTGGCGCTGGTGACCAGCGCCATGCCGGTGGTCACCGTGGCCCCCAACGACGTGTTGCTCGAAAAGCTCAAGAGCAACATGCAGGAAGTTCGCGCACGCGGCGGTGTGCTCTACGTGCTGGCCGACGGCGACACAAAGATCGAGAGCAGCGAAGGGGTCAACGTGATCCGCATGCCCGAGCATTACGGTGTGCTGTCACCCATTCTGCATGTGGTGCCACTGCAGCTGCTGAGCTACCACACGGCCTGTGCGCGGGGCACGGATGTGGACAAGCCAAGGAATCTGGCTAAATCAGTGACTGTGGAATAAAAATATCAAAAACATTAAATTCACTAAAATGGGTCACTACTTGACTGTGACCTATGTTCAGTTTTTTCAAATCTGCCGAACCCGATCCCAAACAGACTGCCAGGCAACTGTTTGAAAAAGTACTGGGCCTGAACAGCGATACCCATGATGCCCGCAACGCCCGCCTGCGGCTGGGCATGCTGATCCGGGCGCATGTGGACAAGACCTTTGTGGCGGGTGCCGAGCAGACCGCGCTTTGGCAGGAGCAGGTCGCACAGGCCGTGGTCAGTGGCGAAGAAAAACCGCCGCTGCCTCAGGCTGGTGAGTACCAGGAAATCAAGTCCGGCAGCAAAAGCACCTGGGTCTACCTGCCGCTGGAATACGGTGACCGCTTTTTCGAACTGGGGGCGCGTTACCAGCGCATGCAGATCGATGCACGGCAGGCCATCTCGGATGCCCAGTCCCTGATGGACCGCATCTGCTTTCAGGAGCTCAACCTGGAAACGCCGTTCCAGGTCCTGCAATTTCTGCGCGATGAACTGGCTGCGCGCGACGCCGCCGCCGGTGCTGCAGAGGCCTCCGATGCCGGCCGGGACGCGTCTGCCGAAGACTGAGCCGGTCCGGTTTCAGCAGGTGCGCACCTGCACCTGTTCGCGCAGGCGTCTCATATCTTCCGGCATGCACAGCGCGGTGCCTTGTGCCATCACGGCTGCCGTGCCTGCGGCCATGGCCATGGCCAGTGCTTCGTCCAGGGCATCTTGCCGGTCCAGCGCCCAGACCAGTGCTGCCAGAAAACTGTCGCCCGCGCCCACGCTGCTGGTCACCTGCACGGGCAGGGCATTCGCGGTCAGGCATGCATCGGCAGTCACCAGCATCGCCCCCTGAGCACCCAGCGACAGCGCCACGATCTGCGCCTGTCCACGTTCGATCAGACGGCGTGCGGCCTGTTCTTGCGCCTGCATGGTCTCCAGTGCCAAGCCGGTGAAACCCGCCAGCTCGCGCAAGCTGGGCTTGACCAGCCAGACGCCTGCGTCGAGCGCCGCTGCCAGCGCTGCCCCCGAGCTGTCCACGACCATGCGTGCGCCCAAATCGCGGGCCAGGCGTGCGACCTGGGCATGGCCATCGTCTGCCACCCCCGGTGGCAGGCTGCCACTGGAGACAATCCATGCGGGTGACATGAGTCGCAGGTGGTCCAGGGCGTTATGCCATTCCCCGTCTGACAGCGTGGGGCCGGGCAACACGAAGCGGTACTCGCGGCCGCTGGCCCGTTCATGCGCTGTGAAACTCTCGCGGGTTTCGCCCGCAATGGTCAGACGCAGGTCGGGTACGCCCTCGGTCTGCAGCAGGCCATGCAGGCGCTCGCCCGTGACACCGCCACAGGGCCAAAGCGCCAGCACGTCCGCGCCCAGCCGGTGCAGCACCCGTGCCACATTGATGCCACCACCACCGGGGTGCAGCTGCGGCGCCTCGCAGCGCATCTTGTGCGCATCCACCAAGTGGTCTACCGAGGTGGAGACATCCAGCGCAGGGTTGGGGGTGAAGGTGACAAAACGGGGCATGGCGGCATTATCGAGCCGCTGTCTTCACCCGGTCCCCTTCGCGCAGCGTGGCCGGTGGCCACGCCACCAGCACGGTGTCCCTGGGCAGGTCGGTGCGCAGCCAGGCCTGCTGGCCGTTGCGCCCTTGCAGTTCGACCACCTTGAGCCGGGCATGACCGCTTTCCACCACGAACACCGCATGGCCCTGGCCATGCGGGAAGACCGCGCTGACCGGCGCCAGTGGCACGTCTTTCGCCTGCTGGACGGCAATGCGGATTTCCATTTTGTAACCATCGCCCAGGCCGGCCGGTGGCGTGTCCCGCCAGTCGAACACCGCCTTGACGCGCTGTTCTTCCACACCCAGCGCCGACACCTTGGTGTAGGCGCCCGGCTCGATGCGCGAGAGACGCGCAGGCAAAAGCCCCGGGCCGCCCCAGTGGGCCAGCGTGGCTTGCGCCTGCGCGGGCAGGGCGGCGGCGTCTTCGGTCAGCAGCTCGGTCACGATGTCGAGCTGGCCGGGGTCGCCCAGGTCCAGCAGCGGGGCGCCGGCCGCCACCGGCCCTTCGCTGTCGCGGTGCAGCTTGAGCACGCGCGCGGCCACCGGGGCACGCACCCGCCACAACGGGCCGCCAGCCGGTGCAGAAGGCTGTGTCAGGCCGATGCGCAGCCGCTGCAGGTCGTGCGTGGCGGTGTCGAGTTCTTCGGCGGCCATGCGCAGCTCCTGGCGGCGTTGCTGCAGGGCCAGCTGCGCACTTTCCTGCTGGGTGGGCGAGACAAAGCCCTGCCGGGCCAGCGACTCGGTCCGCTGGAGGTCGGTCCGGGCCTGTTGCTCGGCCGCGCGCGCGCGTCCCAGATTGGCCTGCGCGCGCGCCAGGCTGGCTTCACTCGCGGCCACGCGTTCACGCTGTTCGCCCTGGCTGCGCGCGTCCAGCAGGCCTGAAGCGGCGGGCCAGATCTCGGCCACCACCTGGCCGGCCACGACCGCATCGCCGGCCTTGAGCGTGGGACGCACCAGTTGCCCGGCCAGCGGCGCCGCCACGGTGTAGCGCTCGCGCACGCGGGTCTGGGCGTCTTCCACCAGTTCACGCACAAAGTCACCGCGCTCCAGGCGCGCTGTTTCCACCTGCTGCGCCTCGGGCCAGGCGGCCCAGACCAGCAGCGCCAGGGCCAGCAGGCCGGCGGCGGCCATCGCCAGTTTTTTGTTCATCACCCACCTCATTCACGAACCTTGAGCACCCCGACCAGGTCGAGGTGACGGATGCGGCGGTTCACGATCCAGGCGCTGAACACCGCCGCCACCACCACGCACACCGAAGCAAAAGCATAGGTCGCGGGCCGGATGCGCACCGCGAAGAAAAATTCATCGGTCTGGATCAGCCGCACGATGGTGCCCGACAGCCACCAGCCACCCCACCAGCCCAGCGGCAGCGCGATCAGCAACTCCAGCAGCCATTCGCCCAGCAGCAGGCCCGACACCTCGCCCTGGGTGAAGCCCAGCACCCGCAGACTGGCGAGTTCCCAGGCGCGCTCGGCCAGCGCGATGCGCGTCTGGTTGTAGACCACGCCCACCGCGATCACGCTGGCAAAGGCGGTCAGCACCGCGCTGAAGATCAGCAGGTTGCGCGCCGTGATGCCCTGCACATTGCGCAGCATCACCGCCTTGCTGAAGGCGCCGGCCACCCGGGGGCGCTGCTGCAGGGCCAGCAACAGGACCATTTCCCGCCCCGGCTCGACCGCCAGGGTGAGCTGGTTGACCAGGTTCCCTTCGCGCAGCAGGCGGTTGAGGCTGCTGCGTGCGATGTACGCGTTCATGCCCATCATCTCCTGCACCACACCGCTCACCGGGAGTGTCCACACGCTGCGCGCGCCCTCCTGCCATTCCACCCGCACCATGTCGCCCACGCGCAGGTTCAGGCGCCGGGCCAGGCGGTCGGTCAGCAACAGGCCGTCGGCAGGGGCTTCATGGCGCTGGCCGGCCACATCGACGATGCGCTGCAGTGCGGACGGCGCGCTGCGGCCCTGCAGGTTGCCGCGCCAGTGGCGGTGCCCGTTGACCAGCCGCACACCCACGCTGCGCGAGGCCTCGACCGCGGTCACGCCCGGCAGACGCAGCGCTTCGGAAGCCACCTGCGCGGGCGTGGCCTCCACCAGGGCCAGCACCACGTCGCCCCGCAGCACCTGCCTGAACTGGGTGTTGAGCAACAGGTCGATGCTGTCGCGCCAGAAGCTGCCGCTGATGACGATCGCCACCGATGACGCCACCCCCAGCACGGTGAGCAGGCTGCGCCAGGGGTGGCGCTGCATGTGGCGCAGTACCATGCGCTGGCCAGGGTTCAGCCAGGCGGCCAGCGCCGTGCCTTCGAGCCAGCTGCGCCGGTACAGCCCGGGCGCGGGCGGGCGCATGGCCTCGGCCGGGGGCAGCAGCACGCTGGCACGGATCGCCTGCGCCGTGGCCAGCAGGCCCATGCCCACGCTCAGGCCCAGCGCCACCGCCAGCACATCGCCCCGCAGCCGGTGCTGCAGTTGGGGGAAGGTGAAGACCTGCACATACAGCGTGCTGAACCATTGCCCCAGCGCATCGCCCAGGGCCACGCCCAGCGCGCAGCCCAGACCCACAATGACCAGCACCATGCGCAGGTAGTGCCAGCCGATCTGCCGGTTGTCGTAGCCCAGCGCCTTGAGCGCGGCGATCTGTTCGCGCTGCAGGCCGATGTGGCGGGTCATCACCGTCTGCAGCAAAAAGGCCGCCACCAGCAAAAAGATGCTGGGCAGCACCGTGCCCATGACCTGCTGCTCGCGTATTTCGGAATTGAGCATGCGGTGAGACAGGTGGTCTTCGCGCCCATAGGCGTTGATGCCTCCCCAGGGCGCCAGCAGGGTGTTGAGGGCGTCGATCACCTCGCCCTCCCTGGCGCCGGGTGCCAGCCGCACCGACAACTGGTTGAAGGCGCCGCGCATGTCCCAGGCTGCCGCCACTGCGTCGCGGTGCATCCAGAACACGCCAAAGCCGTGCACATCGGGCGATCCGCCCATGCCGGCAAAGATGAACTCGGGCGAAAGCGCGATGCCCGACACCACCAGACCCTGCAGCTTGCCGTTCATCAGCGCCTGCAGGGAGTCGCCTGGACGCAGCTGCCGGGCCTGGGCAAAGGCCGCCGAGACCAGCACCTCCAGCCGGCCCGAGGTCACGCTCTCGGCGGGCCAGTGGCCTTCGCGCAGCGTGACCTGGTTGAGCTGCTGCGGCGTGCGCGGGTCGATGGCCGTGAGCCGCCCGCGGATCGGGTCCTGCACGCCGGGAATGAAGACCTGGATGCCGTGCGCCACCCCGTCCTGCACCTGGGCCACGCCGGGCACATCCGCGATGCGCGGCAAGAGCGAGACCGGTGCGCGCTTGAGGCTGGTGAACACGTCGGCAAAACGGGCCTCGGCGTAGTAGAGGTCGCGTGACCAGGACAGCGCATCCCAGGCGCTGAAGGTCGCCAGAAAGCCAGCCACACCGCTGGCCACCACCAGCGCGATCGTCAGCACCTGGCTCCAGAGTTGGCGCAGGTCACGCCAGAGTTTGCGGTCCAGGGCTTTCATGGCGCGGCCTCACCAGGACAGCTGATCGGGCCGCAGCTTGAGCGCGGGGCGTTCCTCGCGCTGGATGCGCCCGCCAGCCAGATGGATCACCCGGTCGGCCATGCCCGCAATGGCCGCGTTGTGCGTGATCACCACGGTGGTGGTGCCCAGTTCGCGGTTGATGGTCTCGATGACTTCGAGCACCTGCTTGCCGGTGGCATAGTCCAGCGCGCCGGTGGGCTCGTCGCACAGCAGCACCTGCGGACGCTTGACGATGGCGCGCGCAATCGCCACGCGTTGCTGCTCGCCGCCCGAGAGCTGCGCCGGAAAATGGTCCAGCCGCTCCTGCAGCCCCACCAGCGCCAGAGCTTGCTCGGCCGGCATGGCGCCGGGCACCAGATCGGTGACGAGCTGCACGTTTTCGCGCACCGTCAGGCCAGGCATCAGGTTGTAGAACTGAAAGACAAAGCCCACGTGCTCGCGTCGGTAGCGGGTGAGCGCGGCGTCGTCGGCTTCGCTGAGGTCGTGCCCGGCAAAGCGTGCGTGGCCGCTGCTGGGGCGGTCCAGCCCGCCCAGGATGTTGAGCAGGGTGGACTTGCCACTGCCCGACGGGCCCAGCAGCACGATGAATTCACCGGCCAGCACGCGCAGGTTCACGTCGTCCAGCGCCACGATGTCCTGGCCGCCCGTGCGGTAATGCTTGCCCAGGTGTTCGGCCACCAGTACCGCGGGGCGGTCGGCAGAAGAAGAGGTGTCGCTCAAGGGGCTTCAGTGTGACAAAAATCCATTCTAGGGTGCACCTTTGGCGTTGACTGTGCGTCAGGTCAACACAGGGGCGCTGGCACAATGGCCTGCATGGCCATGCATCTGCTTTGTGTGGGGCACATCGCCCTCGACCTGATCTTCAGCGTCAGTGAATTTCCCGACCACCCGACCAAAACGCCCGCCCACCGCTATCACCGCGGGGTGGGCGGCATGTCGGGCAATGCGGCGGTGGCGCTGGCCCGCCTGGGTGCGCAGGTGGACTTTTGTGGACCGGTGGGCGACGACAGCACGGCTGACGTGTTTGAAGAAGTTTTGCAGGCCGAAGGCGTGGGCCTGTCCGGTTTGCGCCGTCTGCCCGGGGCCAGCAGTTCGGTGTCCAGCATCATCGTGGACCGGCATGGCGAACGCATGATCTTCAACGCCAAAGGCTCGGCGCTCGACATGCCGGGACCGTTCGACACCTCGGTGCTGGACGGTATCGACTTTGTGCTGGTCGATCCGCGTTGTCCGGCATGGGCCGAGGCGGCCCTGACCGAGGCGCGGCGGCGCGGTATCCCCAGCATGCTTGACGGGGAGTTGTCACCGCGTGCCGACCTGCAACGTCTGGTGCCGCTGGCCGACTGGCGGGTGTTTTCAGAGCGGGGTCTTTTGGCCTGGGCCGATGGTGAACCCGAAACACTCCTTCAGAGGCTTGCCAACGACGACCCACGGCGACGTGTGGTGCGCACGCTGGGGGCGGGTGGGGTGCAGTGGTGCGATGCCTGGGGGCAGCTTTGTCACTTGCCGGCGGTGAATGCCGGCGCGGTGGTGGACACGCTGGGCGCCGGCGATGTGTTCCATGCGGCGCTGGGTCTGGCGCTGGCAGAAGGACAGGCAGAGCGCGACGCGCTGCGCTTCGCTTCGGCAGCGGCTGCACTCAAGTGCAGCCGGCCTGACGGCATCGCCGGCGCACCTCGCAGGCAGGAAGTTCAGGCCTTGCTGCAAGGCATGGATTGCCCGGTCTGGCCGGGCAATGACAAAGACAGCTAATGTCATCCCCGGGCTTGACCCCCCCTGTGTCATCCCCGGGCTTGACCCGGGGATCCATGCCGGCATTTTTCAGCCGTTGACGAAATTCGGCGCGCGTTTGTTGAGGAAGGCGTCCATGCCTTCTTTCTGGTCGGCGGTGGCGAACAGGGCGTGGAACATGCGGCGCTCGTACATCACGCCGTCGGACAGGCTGCCCTCGAAAGCGCGGTTGACGCTTTCCTTGGCGGCCATGACGGCCAGCTGGCCGTAGCCGCAGATCACCAGGGCAGCGCCCAGGGCCTCGTCCATCAGCTTGTCCAGGGCCACCACGCGGCTGACCAGGCCAGCGCGTTCGGCCTCGGTGGCGTCCATCATGCGGGCCGTCAGCACCAGATCCATGGCCTTGGACTTGCCGATGGCGCGCGGCAGGCGCTGCGTGCCGCCGGCACCGGGGATGATGCCGATCTTGATCTCTGGCTGGCCGAATTTGGCGTTGTCGGCGGCGATGATGAAGTCGCACATCATGGCCAGTTCGCAGCCACCGCCCAGGGCAAAACCGGCCACTGCCGCGATCACGGGCTTGCGGATCGACCGGATGGTTTCCCAGTTGCGGGTGATGAAGTCCTGCTTGTAGACCTCGTGGAAGTTGTACTTGGCCATGGCCGAGATGTCAGCGCCCGCGGCAAAGGCTTTTTCGCTGCCGGTGATGATCATGCAGCCAATGGCTTCGTCGGCATCAAAGGCCTTGAGGGCGGAGCCCAGTTCGTCCATCAGTGGGCCGTTGAGTGCGTTGAGTGCCTTGGGGCGGTTGAGGGTGATGATGCCGACCTTGCCGCCTTCGACGCGGACTTCGATGTTTTCGTAGCTCATGGGTTCTCCTGCAGATCAATCGGTTCACTATAACCAGTCCACCCTGGCTCAGGCTGTCATCTGTGGGGCACCCAAAATATGAGGGAAAACATTAACCAACCGATCGGTCGGTTAATGCTACATTCCACCCACAGGAGACCCGCATGACCGATTCGAACAATGCTTCCGTGCTCTACGAAGAGCGCGGCGCCGTAGCCGTTGTCACCCTCAACCGCCCCCAGGCCCTCAACAGTTTCACCAGCGAGATGCACCAGCGCCTGCGTGAGGCACTGGACCGCGCCGAAGCTGCGCCGCACATTCGCGCCCTGGTGCTGACCGGTGCCGGCCGTGGCTTTTGCGCCGGGCTGGACCTGTCCGAACTCGATTTCACGCCCGGCCCCGGCCTGCTCGAGCGCGCCGACCCCGGTCCGGTGATCGAGAAAGCTTTCAACCCCAGCACGCGTCGCCTGCAGTCGCTGCAACTACCCACGGTGGTGGCTGTCAACGGTGTGGCCGCAGGTGCCGGCGCCTCGATTGCCATGGCCTGCGACATCGCCGTGGCCGCGCCGGGTGCCAGCTTCGTGCAGGCTTTCAGCAAGATCGGCCTCATTCCTGACGCGGGTGGCAGCTGGCTGCTGGTCGAGCGCCTGGGACTGGCCCGTGCCATGGCACTGGCCATGACGGGTGACAAGCTGACGGCCGACAAGGCGCTGGAGTGGGGCCTGATCTGGCAGGTGGCCGAGGACCCGTTGGCCGCAGCCATTGCCATTGCCGAAAAGCTGGCCGTCATGCCGACCAAAGCCCTGGTGGCCACGCGCCACCTGCTGCGCGATGCGGGCACACGTTCCTTCGATGAACACCTGAACGTCGAGCGCGACACCCAGTCGGCCATGGGCAAGACGCACGACTACATGGAAGGCGTGACCGCTTTCCTGCAAAAGCGCGCGCCGCAGTTCAAGGGCGAATGAACATGACCCCCCAGGAGATTGCGCGCAAGGTTGGCGAGACCATGTTCCCGGTGGACGTGGCTTCCAAAGACACCATGGGCATGGAGCTGTTGGCCTGCGAACCGGGCCGCGCTGTCATGCGCATGGAGGTGAAAGCGCTGCACCTGAACGGCCACCAGATCTGCCACGGCGGCTTCATCTTCACGCTGGCCGATTCGACCTTTGCCTTTGCCTGCAACAGCTACAACAAGAACGCGGTGGCGGCTGGCTGCAGCATCGAGTTTTTGCGTCCGGGCAAGCTGGGCGATGTGCTGACCTGCGAAGGCATCGAGCAGACCCTGAGCGGTCGCCACGGCATTTACGACATGAAAGTCACCAACCAGAACGGTGAAGTTGTTGCCGTGTTCCGCGGCAAGAGTGCCCAAATCCCCGGCAATGTCTTTAGTGAGTGATCCATGACAACCAAGACCCTTCCCCTGGAGCCGATTGAAAAAGCCGGCATCGACGAGATGCGTGCACTGCAGCTCAAGCGCCTGAAACAGACCCTGCAGCACGCGTATGCGAATTCGCCGGTGTACCGTGCCAAGTTCGACGCGGCGGGCGTGCACCCCGACGACTGCAAGAGCCTGGCCGACCTCGCCAGGTTCCCCTTCACGACCAAGGCCGACCTGCGCGACAGCTACCCCTTTGGCATGTTCGCCGTGCCGCGCGAGCAGTGCTCGCGGATCCACGCTTCCAGCGGCACCACCGGCAAACCCACGGTGGTCGGTTACACCGCCCGCGACATTGACACCTGGTCCACCGTGGTGGCGCGCAGCATCCGCGCCGGCGGTGCCAAACCCGGCGACATGGTGCATGTGAGCTACGGCTATGGCCTGTTCACCGGCGGTCTGGGCGCGCACTACGGCGCCGAAAAACTGGGCCTGACGGTGGTGCCCTTTGGCGGCGGCCAGACCGAACGCCAGGTGCAGCTGATCCAGGACTTCAAACCCAACATCATCATGGTCACGCCCAGCTACATGCTGGCGATTGCCGACGAGTTCGAGCGTCAGGGCATCGACCCCAAGAGCAGCTCCTTGCGCATCGGCATCTTTGGTGCCGAGCCCTGGACCAATGACATGCGCCGCGCGATCGAGAAGCGCATGAACATCGACGCGGTGGACATTTATGGCCTGTCCGAGGTGATGGGTCCGGGTGTGGCCAGCGAGTGCATCGAAACCAAGGACGGCCCGACCATCTGGGAAGACCACTTCTACCCCGAGATCATCCACCCCGAAACGGGTGAGCCCGTGGCCGATGGTGAGATGGGCGAGCTGGTCTTCACCAGCCTGACCAAGGAAGCGCTGCCCATCATCCGCTACCGCACACGCGACCTGACTCGCCTGCTGCCCGGCACGGCGCGCCCGAACATGCGCCGGATGGAAAAGATCACCGGCCGCAGCGACGACATGATGATCATCCGCGGCGTGAACGTTTTCCCCAGCCAGATCGAGGAGCTCATCCTCAAGCGCAGCGAACTCGCACCGCATTACCAGTGTGTGCTCACGCGCGACGGCCCGATGGACAACCTGAAGGTATGCGTCGAAACCCGCCCGGGCGTTTCAACGGAAAGCATCGAGGCCCGCGCTGCTGCCAAACTGCTGCAGCACGAGATCAAGGTTTACATCGGCTCCAGCGTCGAGATCGAGCTCAGGCAAGAAGGCGGCGTCGAACGCAGCCAGGGCAAGGCCAAGCGGGTGGTGGACCTGCGGCGCAAGTGATGGATGGTCACGGGCCTCAGCGGCCGTTCTGTTGTGTCCCCAACGTGGTGTTGGGTACTGCGTTGCCCATGCTCTCGGAGTTCTGCACGCCTGTGTAGGTGGGCACCGACGCGCCGCTGTCACGCTCCCGATCCCGTTCACGGCTGGTGCCGGCCGGGCCTGTGGCAGGGCCGGTGGCAGGGCCGGTGGCCGGTGGGGTGATGCGGCTGGGCCCGGCGTCCAGTTCGGAGGCCCGCACCGGTGGCACTTTTTGCCCCAGATAAGTGCCTGTGGCCGTGGACGATTGCGCCCAAGACTGGCTCGCCACCAGCATTGTCAAAGCCAGACTGGCGCAACAAATGGTCATTTTCATGATCTACCTCCGTGAGAAATCACAGGTCGGGCACCGGACATGGTGCCGCTTCGGCCCATCTCAAGACTGTTCAGGTCTTGTCAGTGGCATCGGTGCGCAGGTTCGCACTCAGCTTCATCAGCTCTGAAAGTGAACGTGCGCCCAGCTTGCGCATGACCGTCGACTTGTATTGCTTGGTCGTGGGCAGCGAGATGTTGAGCGCGTCCATGATCTCGGCATTGTTGAAGCCCCGGATCAGGAGCTGCAAAACCTCCCGCTCGCGAGGGGCCAGATGGTTCAGTGCTTCATCAAACCGGGCCTGTTCAATCATCTGCCGCATCTGGCTGCGGTCTTTTTCAATGGCTGCGGCAACCGCCTTGAGCAAATCCTCGCGCGAAAAGGGTTTGACCAGGAAATCGATGGCCCCCAGTTTCATGGCCGAAATCGTCTCCGGCACGGTGGTGTCACCACTGATGTAGACCACCGGCATGCTGCGACCGCGTTCGACCAGGCTGCTGTGCATCTGCAGACCTGTCAAACCAGGCATGCGCATGTCGGTCACCACCACGGCCGGGGCGGTCTGGGGAAGGTTGTTCAGAAACGACTCCGCATCGCACCAGGCCCGCGTTCGGTAGCCGGCAAATGTCAACAAACTGCAGATGCTGTCGCGCAGACTGTCATCGTCTTCGACAACATCGACATGACCAGATTGCATACTGATAGAAATCCAAAAAAACCCAAAACCGCAGTGTGCGCGCTCGCGCGCCATCTGCCAATCAGACGATCGGAGGATTCAGGCTTTCAGCAGTCCGGCAGCTGCAGCAGAAAACGGGCGCCGGGACAGTGCTTTTCGTCCAGCATTGTTGACGCCGACCGAAAACTGACCATGTAAACGCAGGAGTGCCGACTCAAAATTGACCAGGGTGTTCAACTGGCCTGCTGAAGATTTCAGCAGGAGAGCAGAAGGTGATCACCATGGAAATGATTGGCAAGGTCAGGC
>JAYRQF010000220.1:0-4511 GCA_041910735.1 Limnohabitans sp. | reverse complement strand
GCAGGGCGTGGTGCGCCGTGACCCGTTCGCCATGCTGCCCTTCTGCGGCTACAACATGAGCGACTACTTCCAGCACTGGCTGGACATGGGTGCCAAGCAGCAGGCCGCCGGTTACAAGCTGCCCGCCATGTATTGCGTCAACTGGTTCCGCAAGGACGAGTCGGGTTCGTTTGTGTGGCCCGGCTACGGCGACAACATGCGCGTGCTCAAGTGGATCATCGACCGCCTCGAAGGCAAGGCCGCCGGTCAGCAGACCATGTTCGGTGTGGCCCCGACGTATGCGGAAATCAACTGGAACGGCATCGAGTTCAGCGCCGAGCAGTTCGCCAAGGTCACCAGCATCGACAAGGCCGCCTGGGCCGAGGAATTCAAGCTGCACGACGAACACTTCGCCAAGCTGGCCCAGCGTCTGCCCAAGGCCCTGCTGGATACGCGCGCCGATCTGGAAAAGCGCCTGGCTGCTTGACCCCATTCAGGCTTTGCACCTACCCGGTGCTTGAGCTTGCAACCGCCCCGGCCACAAACCGGGGCGGTTTTTTTTGGCGACAGCACCGTCACCGTCACCCGTTTGCCGTGAACGACGGCAATTGAGGGTAATCCCTCGCCAGCTTGGGGTCGATCCCGTGTAATCTCTGTATACAGAGCACAGAAGACAGTGTACGAGATATCCACCCGGTACGGAGACAAGACCCATGAGCATCAAACAAGACCGCCACGACAGCACCAGCCACGCCGGCTCTGCGCCCACTGCCAGGAAACTGGTGCCCTATGGCGGCTACTTCACCAACAAGGAACCGGGGCACGACCCGGAGCTGACCGAGGTCGGGCCAGGCACGCCGCTGGGGGAATACATGCGCCGCTTCTGGCACCCGGTCTGCATGTCGCTGGAACTGACGGACACTCCGCGCTTTCTGAAGATCCTGGGCGAAGAGCTGGTCTGCTTTCGCGATGGCAGTGGCCGCATCGGTTTGCTGCACGCCCACTGCGTGCACCGTGGCGCCTCGCTGGAATACGGCAAGATCGAAGAGAAGGGCATCTCGTGCTGCTACCACGGCATGGTGTTTGACATCGACGGCACCTGCCTGCGCGCGCCCTTCCCCAAGGGTGAAGAGGAAGAAGGCGAACGTTACCGCTGCTCGGTGCGTCAGGGCGCTTACAAAGCTTTCGAGCGCCATGGGCTGGTGTTCGCCTACATGGGCCCGCCCGAGGAAGAGCCGCCGTTTCCCGAGTGGGAAGGCAACTTCACCGTCATGGAGGGCGACGAACTGGTGCCCTACAGCAACTTCCAGCACTGCAACTGGCTGCAGGTGCAGGACAACGCGGCCGACAACTACCACACCATGGCGCTGCACGCCAAACGGCAGGTGACTGGCGATCATTTCCAGGGCACCACCTTCGACGAAGTGGGCGCCGCCACCATGGAGGTGCCGCCCGACATGCAGTTCTTCCCGGTGCACGGCGGCCGTGCGCTGGCCTGCGCCGGTGCACGCCGCGGCGATGACGGACACATGCACATCCGTGTGCAGCAGCAGGTGCTGCCCAACCTGAGCCTGCACGCCTACACCTCCGAAGACGGCAAAAAGAAAAAGCTGTTCAGCCGTTTCCACATGATCCGCTGGACCGTGCCGGTGGACGACACCAACAGCAAAATGATCGGCTGGCGCGTCATGGGCCCCGGCATCGACACGCGCGGCGTGGGCGACAAGAGTCTGGTGGGCTACGAGACGATCGACTTTCTGGAGGGCCAGGTGGCCATGCGCCGTCCCGAGCGCTTTGGCCAGTACAAACTCGAAGACCTGCCGCCGATCCCGGCCGATCACCGCGCGCGCGCCAACTACAAGGACTGCCAGTACGCCCCGGGCGATTACGAGGCCATCATCAGCCAGCGCCCGATCGCCATCCACGCGCTCGAAAACCCGACCAAATTCGACGCGGGCCTGTACATGTTCCGCAAGCTGCTGCGCGATGCGCTGCGCGGCAGCAACCCCAAGGCCTCGGCGCAGGAATTCGCGCAGTGGGTCAAGGACAGCGCAGGTGCACCGAACGCGTATTGCTCAGGCAATGTGTTTGAGCTGCCGCTGGGCCGCACCACCGAGGAAGAAGTCACCCTGCGTCGCCATCTGGCCAAACAGGTGGTGAGCATCATCACCGAAGCGGACACGCTCAAGGGTGCGCAGCGCGACGCCTTTGTGAAAGAAAAAATGGAAGCCCTGCAGCAGGAGGTGCTGGCCCGGAGGCAGGCATGAACGCGGCTTTGCCGCAAGCCGCGATGCAGGACCTGAGCGCAGACACCTTGAGCCTGCGGGTGCGTGCCATCCGCATGGAGGCCGAAGGCATCCACGCCTTCGAGCTGGTGCATCCGGACGGGGCCGATCTGCCGCCGGTGGAGGCCGGCGCACATGTGGATGTGCACCTGCCGGGTGGTCTGGTGCGCTCGTATTCGCTGGCGGGTGACCCGGCCGACCGCAGACGCTGGGTGCTGGGCGTGCTGCGCGAAGCCAAAGGCCGGGGAGGCTCGCGGGCCATGCATGAGCAGGTGCGGGTGGGTGAGCGGCTCACGGTCGGCCACCCGCGCAACGCTTTCGCGCTGCGGCCGGCGGACGGCCACACGATCCTGCTGGGCGGCGGCATTGGCGTCACACCGCTCAAGGCGATGGCCCATGCGCTGGCAGCGCAGGGCCGCCCGTTTGAACTGCATTACTGCGCCCGCACCCCGCAGCACGCTGCCTTCATGCAGGAGCTGCAGGCCATCACGCCGGCCGGCTGCCTGCATCTGCACTTTGACCACGGCGATCCCGCGCAAGGGCTGGACATTGCCGAGTTGCTGAAAGACCCCAGGCCGTCCACGCAGGTGTATTACTGCGGCCCGGCCGGGTTCATGGCCGCCTGCGCGCAGGCCAGCCAGCACTGGCCAGAAGGCAGCGTGCATTGCGAACACTTCAAGGCACCCGACAAGCCCGCTTCGGCCGCGGCCGATGGCAGTTTCGAGGTGCGTCTGGCCCGGCAAGGCGTCACGGTTCAGGTGGCCGCGCAGCAAAGCATCGTGCGCGCCCTCGAAGAAGCCGGCCAGCCCGTGCCCACCTCCTGCCTGTCGGGCCTGTGTGGCGCCTGCAAGGTGGACTACCTTGAAGGCGAGGTCGAGCACTGCGACTACATCCTGAGCGACGAAGAGAAAACGCGCTGCCTCACCCTGTGTGTATCGCGCGCCACCAGTCCGACACTGGTGCTGGACCTCTGAGGCGTCACCAGTCGGCTGCATAAAATACCGGCATGCTTTTGCAACCCGCCAAGATCCCCGCACGCACCGACTTTGTCGAGACGGTGTACGACGTGCTGGTCGACGCCATCATCGACGGCTCGCTGACGCCGGGCGAGCGCATCACCCAGGAAGACATCGCCGAGCAACTGCATGTCTCGCGCTCGCCGGTGCTGCAGGCGCTGCGTCTGCTGAAAAAAGACGGGTTGATCGAAGACGCACCGGGCCGCGGTGTGCAGGTGGCACCGCTGGACTCCGCCTGGGTCGGACACCTTTACGAAGTGCGGGGGGCGCTGGATGCGCTGGCGGTGCGTCTGGCCATCCAGGCGGGCGCCACCCTCGACCGCGATCTGATCGTGCGCGGACGCGCTGCCGCCCAAAGCGGTGAGCTCAAGCAGGTCATCAACGCCGACACCGACTTCCACAACGCTATCTACGCCGCCTCCGGCAACCCCCTGATCGCCGAAACCGCGAACCGCTACTGGATCCACCTGCGCCGCGTCATGGGCGCAGTCCACCGCTGGGCCTCGCAACGCTCCACCATCTGGGACGAACACGAACGCATCGCCCAGGCCATCGAAGCGCGCGATGCGGCGCTGGCGGTGCGCCTGATCGACGAACACATCCAGAGCGCCAAGGCCAACCTGATCCGCCAGCTCGACGACCAGCTGGCCAAGGCTGCTGCATCCAGTCACTGAGCGCAGAGGGTCAGGCCAGCCAGCCCTTGAGCGAGGCCGCCTCCCAGGCGGGCGGTATGCACTACCGGGGTGGGCTGGCGGTGTCGATGGCCTGCAGCGTTTCCATCAGGGTCTCGCGCAGAGGGCCCGCGACCGCCAGACCGCGCTGCGCGAACATGCGTGCTTCTGCCGTGTTGCCACGTTCGAGCAGCAGACGCGCCAGGTTGTTGTAAGCCGCCGCAAGCGGGTGGCTGTCGAGGATCTGGCGAAAAACGGTTTCAGCACCCTGCCTGTCACCGCCGGCATACAGGGCATTGCCCAGCCCCATGGCCAGCGTGGGGTTGTGGGGCCAGCGTTCAAGGCCCGTCCGGTAAGCCTCGGCGGCAGCGGACGCAGAGGCATTGCGCTCAAAAGCCACGAGTGCCCGGACCGTTTCCGCCTCCGTGGCCGTCACGGGCAATTGGCCCGGGCGTGAGACCACGAAGGCCCAGCGCTCGCTGCGGTTCCATGTGTGCATGAACGTGCGCAGGCTGAGCTCCTGGCGTTCCATGGGGCCGGAGCGCAACAGGACGGTCCCG
>JAYRQF010000219.1:0-22192 GCA_041910735.1 Limnohabitans sp. | reverse complement strand
GCGGTCATCGACCTGTTCAACCGTCAGGTGGTGGGTTGGAGCCTGCAGCCGCACATGCAGGCCAGCCTGGTCAAGGACGCGCTGGCCATGGCGTGGTGGCGCCGCAGGCCGCCTCCTGGGCTGATATTCCACAGCGACCGGGGCAGCCAGTATTGCAGCCATGAGTTCCAGGATGCCTTGAAGGACTGGGGCATGCGTTCATCGATGAGCAGAAAGGGTAACTGCTGGGACAACGCACCGACCGAGAGCTTCTGGGGCCGGCTGAAAACAGCCAGCGTGCATGGGCACAAATTCGCTACCCGTGAGCAGGCCAGGCAGGCGGTGATGGACTGGATGGCCTTCTACAATCATCGCAGGCTGCATTCGTCGCTGGGCTACCTCAGCCCGATGCAGTACGAGCAGCGCTGGTACGAGGCACAGCGTAAAAAGGCCGCGTGAACCGTGGGTTAAGAACTACACGAAACAGGGGCAAGGTCAGTCACTTATTGCACTGAAAACGAGGAGACCCCTACTTTGGCATGAAGCTGCATATCGGTGTGGACAGCCAAACGGGGTTGACCCACAGCGCGGTGGTCGCAGCGGCCAATGTTCACGACAAACACCCACTGCCTGATTTATTGCATGGCAACGAACAGCGGATCTATGGCGACTCGGCGTATGCCAGCCAGAAAGCATTGATAGCGAGCAAGTCACCCAGGGCCCGTGACTTTACCAACCAGCGCACGCGCCGCGCAGGAGAGGTGGACGAAGTGCAGCGAGCCAAGAACCGCAACAAGTCGCGGGTACGTGCTCGGGTCGAACATGTCTTCGCCGTGTTCAAGCGGCTGTGGGGGTTCACCAAGGTGCGCTATCGCGGACTTCAGAAAAACGCCACGCGTGCGTTCACCGCCTTGGCACTGGCCAACATCCATTTGTGCCGGGGACATCTGCAGGGACAGGTGCGCCCATAAGCGCGGAAATCGGGGTCTGAAGGCCTCGCGAACTGCCCAAAGGAGCGGTACGAAACCCCAAAACCCCCGAGCCATCGCGTCGTTGAGTGGCGAACGGAGAATTTCGGTGGCTTGTTCAGCGTAGCCTTATATCGATTCGTTCCGTTATATCGGGGGCTATGGGGCTCAGAGTCGCACTTTTACGTCTTGTTCGTAATGCAAGCATCTACCTGACCGTGCGGCGCTGATCCGCTAGCGCATCTCCACTTCGACAAACACCACGACGCCCGGGCCGGGGTTGATGACGTTGTGGCTCACACCGATCTGGCGCGCGTAGGAGCGGCCCTTGAACAGCGCGCTGGTCCTGATGCCTTCGTCGGTTTCCAGCACCAGGTTGCCGTCGGTCATGGGCACCACCACGTAGTCGTGTGCGTGGGTGTGCCAGCCGGTTTCGGCGCCCGGCGGAAAGTGCCATTCGGTGACGATTACGCGCCCGTTGTCGATCTGCACGGTAGGTATGGCCTGGGGTCGCATGTTGTTTCGGTTCATAGGGTCAAGGGGCGGGCCGTTGGAGCACACCGCTGAAGAACTGCTCGGTGTTGTGGGCCAGCGCGTCGAGGTGGTAGCCGCCTTCCTGTACGTACACGGTTGGCAGGCCCAGACCGGTCACGGCCTGGCCGAGGCGGTGAAAACCGGCGCTGCTGACGGCTACCTGGGATTGAGGGTCGTGCTCGTAGATGTCGAAGCCGAGCGAGAACACCAGGGCGTCGGGCTGGAAGGCGCGGATGGCTTTGAGGGCCTGCTCCACCTGCTCAAAGAACACGGACTCCGACGCGCCGTGGGGCATGGGCAGGTTGATGTTGAAGCCAAGGCCGGCACCTGCACCCGTTTCGTCGGCAAAGCCGGCCACGCCGGGGTAGAAGTTGGTCGGGTCGCCGTGGATGGAAACGTAGAGCACGTCGTCGCGTTCGTAGAAGATTTCCTGAATGCCCTGGCCATGGTGCATGTCGGCATCAAACACCGCCACACGGGCGTGTTTCTGGCGCAGGTGCTGGGCGGCGATGGCGGCGTTGTTGAGGTAGCAGAAGCCACCGGCGGCGGCCTCGCGCGCGTGGTGACCGGGTGGGCGGCACAGGGCGTAGCTGTGGCGCTCGCCGGCCAGCACCACGTCGGTGGCGGCCACGGCGCACTGGGCGGCCCAGTAGGCCGAACGCCAGGTGAACTCACCCACCGGGCAACTGCCGTCGGCCAGGTAGGCCGCCGCTTGCGCGAGGATGCCGCGCAAGGCGTTGGGCTCGCGCACGAAGATGTTGGACATCACTTCGTTGCCCCAGTCGGCTGGCATCTTCTTCCACTCCGCGTGCGCGTTTTCGAGGAATCGCAAGTAGGGCACGCTGTGCACGGCCTGCAGGGGCGCCATGCCGTGGTCGGCGGGGCGCCTGGCTTCCAGACCCAGCGCGCCCAGGCCACGCAGGATGGCCAGGGCGCGGTCGGGCACCTCCTGGGGTTTGCGCATCTGGCCACGTGAGAGGTAGGTCTGGGGGTGGTGCAGCAGCTGTTCGGGGGCAAAAAAGGTTTTCATGTGGATTCCTCAAATGGCGGTGGGGTCAGTAGCCGGCCGAGCGATCGATGGCGTGGCGCAGAGGCTCGCCCCGCATCGCGCGGCCGATGTTGTCGATGACGGTGGCAGCGGACTGCACCGGGTCGCTGAGCGAGGCGACGTGGGGCGTGAGCCGCAGTGCCGGGTGGGCCCAGAAAGGGTGCTCGGCGGGCAGGGGCTCCACGCCAAACACGTCGATGAAGGCGCCGGCCAGTTGGCCTGCGTCGAGCGCGGCCAGCAGGTCGGCCTCCACCAGATGACCTCCCCGGCCCACTTGCACCAGGCAGGCCTGGGGCCGCAGGCGCGCGAACAGATCCCGGTTGAGCACACCGGTCGTCTGGGGCGTGAGGGGCAGCAGGTTGATGAGCACGTCGCAGCGCCCCAGGGCTTCGTTCAACGCCGCCTCGCCGTGGCGGCAGTCCACGCCGGGCAGTTGTTTGGGGCTGCGGCTCCAGCCCGTGACCTGGAAACCTTGTTGCGCCAGGGCACCGGCCACGGCCGAGCCCAGCTCGCCCAGGCCCAGCACCAGCACCTGCCGGGCGGCGGCGCTCACGGGGGGGATGAACTGCCACTCGCGCGCGGCCTGGTGGCGGGCGTGCAGGTGCAGGTGGCGGTGGAAGTACAGCACCGCCGCCTGGCAGTACTCGACCATGCGCTGCGTGAGCGTGGGGTCGATCAGGCGCGCCACGGGGATGCGCGGGTCCAGATCGGCCAGGCGCAACTGGTCCACACCCGCGCCCAGCGACAGCACGGCGCGCAGCCGGGGAAAAGCGCGCAGGCCTTGGGGTGGTGGTGTCCACACCAGGGCCACGTCCACGGCCTCCGGGGTCTCGCACTGTGGGCCCACGATGAAGTGCACGTCGGGCAGCGCGGCCTGAAGGGTGTCGCGCCAGGCGTTGGGGTCGTCCAGGTCGCTGTGGAAAAAAACGGTGGTCATGCCAGCACCTTGCCAGGGTTGAGGAGCTTGTGGGGGTCCAGGGCCTGCTTGAGCGTGTGCATCAGCGCCAGCTCTTGAGGTGTGCGCGAATGTCCGAGGTAGGCCTTCTTGTGTTGGCCAATGCCGTGTTCGGCCGACACCGAACCGCCGTAGCGGCGCAGCACGCCATACACACAGGCGTCGATCTCGGCCTCGGGGAAGGGGCCATGGGCGGCGGCCACGTGCACGCCCACGTGGATGTTGCTGTCGCCCACGTGGCCAAAGTGCACGTGTTCACATGGCGGGAAACGTTCGCGCAGGGCGGCCTGCAGTTCGTCCACAAAGCGGCCCAGGTTGCCAATGGGCAGGCTGACGTCGTAGCCACAGTAGGGCGACCACATCAGCGGGAATTCCGACACCGCGTCGCGCAGGCGCCAGAAGGACTCGCGTTCCTTGAGCGACTGGGCGATGGCCGCGTCCAGCAACCAACCTTGTTCAAAGGCGGCTTCCAGCATGGACGAGAACATGGCCATGTCGCGTTCGGTGTCGCTGCCTTCCATCTCGATCAGCACCTGCAGGCCTTGTGCCGCCACGGGTGAGCGCATGTCGGGCACGCGGGTGGTCACCAGTTCGTGGAAGTCGGGCCACATGACCTCGAAGGCCGACAGCGTGCCGCCCAGCGCCGCCTGCGCGTGGCGCAGGAAGCGCACCACGGTGTCGTGGTTGGGCAGGGTGCACCAGGCGGTGTGGCAGCTTTGGGGCAGCGGGTGCAGGCGCAACACGGCACGCGTGACGATGCCCAGCGTGCCTTCCGACCCGATGAACAGGTGCTTGAGGTCGTAGCCGGCGTTGTTCTTGAGCATCTTGTTGAGGCCGCCCACCACGCTGCCGTCGGCCAGCACGGCCTCCAGGCCCAGCACCTGGTCGCGGAACATGCCGTAGCGGATCACCCGGTTGCCACCCGCGTTGGTGGCGATGTTGCCGCCCACCTGGCAGGAGCCACGCGCGCCCAGGTCCACCGCCAGCAGCAGGCCGGCGGCGCGCGCCGCTTCCTGCGCGGTCTGCAGCGGCGTGCCGGCCAGCACGGTGAGGGTGCCGGCGGCGGGGTCGATCTCTTCCACGCCGTTCAGGCGCGCCAACGACAAGGCGACGTCGCCTTCGTTCGGGGTGGCGCCCGCCACCAGGCCGGTGAGCCCGCCCTGGGGCGTGACGGGTTGGCGGTGTCGGTGGCAAATCGCCATCACGCGGGCCACCTCGTCAGGGGTGCCAGGGCGCACGAGGGCCAGTGGCCGGTGGGTGTGGGCGTTGAACCAATCGGTGCAGTGTTGGGGGGGGATGGCATCACCCGTGAGCACGTGGGCGGGGCCCACGGCCAAGGCCAGTTCGTCGAGCAGAGCGGTCATGGGGGAAGAAGGGTTCATCGGTGGGCCTGGCGGGCGGCCAGTATGGCCAGCCATTGGGCGCGGAACACGGGCAGCGTCAGGGCCAGGCCGGCGCAGCCGATGACGGCGATGCCCAGCAGGGCGATGGCGTCGGGCCGCTGGCCAAACACCAGCACGCTGAACACCACCGCCAGCAGCAGGTGGAAGTAGTTGAAGGGCGCCAGCGACGAGGCCGGCACTTTTTGGAAGGCTTCGATCAGCAGGTACTGGCCGATGCCGCTGAGCGCACCCACCGTGGCCATCAGCGCCAGGTCGCGCGCCCCGGGCCAGTCGAGGTGGCCGGCGGTGGGCAGGGACAAGACCGTCATCACGGTGCAGATCAGCGCGGTCCAGGCGAACTGCTGCTCCATGCTGACCTTGCCCGCCAGCCGGCGCGTGAGGATTTGCAGCATGGCGTAGGCGCCGGCCGCCAGCAGCATCAGCACCGTGCCCACCAGGGGCAGTGCGCCACCGGGGCGCACGATGAGAAGCATGCCCACAAAACCGGCCACCACCGCCGCCGCCTGTGGGGCGCGCACCTCTTCACCCAGCAGCCAGGGCGAGAGGGCTACGATGATGAGCGGCGACAGGAAGTAGATGGCGGTGGCCTCGGCCAGCGGCATGGTGTGCAGGGCCTGCATGAAGGTCACCCCCACCGTGCCCAGCATGACGCCGCGCCACAGCACCGTGCGGCGGTGCGCTGCCGGCAAACGCCAGCGTGTGCCCCGGCGGTGCATGAGCACCACCGCCATCAGCAACACGGTGCCGTAGCGCACCAGGTTGACCAGCGGCGCCGGGTGGCGCGCCACCAGGTCTTTGGCCAGCATGTCCAGCGTGGCCAGGGCCACGATGGCACACAGGAAGATGCCACAGGCCTGCAGCCAGAGGGTGTGGGCGGGCGCCTGGCCGGACGGGGTGGAGGTCATGGGGCCGGGCCGATCAGAGCAGGTTGATCCAGGTGGTCTTGAAGTCGCTGTACTTGTCGAGCGCATGCAGCGATTTGTCGCGGCCGAAACCGGACTGCTTGACGCCACCAAAAGGCACGGTGATGTCGCCGTCGAAGTAGCAGTTGACCCACACCAGCCCGGCCCGCAGCCGCCGCGACACGCGGTGGGCGCGCGCCAGTTGCGCGGTCCACAGGCCGGCGCCCAGGCCGTAGGGCGAGTCGTTGGCCAGGGCCACGGCCTCGTCTTCGGTGTGGAAGCGTTGTGCCGCTAGCACCGGGCCGAAGATCTCTTCGTTGACGATGCGCATGGCCTGGCGCGGGCAGTCGAAGATGGTGGGTTCGACGTAGTAGCCGCCGCTGGCCGTGTGGGCTTGCATGCCGCCGGTGCGCAGCGTGGCGCCTTCGCTCACGCCGGCGGCGATGTAGCCCAGCACCCGGCGCATCTGGTTTTCATCGACGATGGCACCCATGGTGGTGGCCGGGTCCAGCGGGTCGCCCGGGCGCATGCCCTGCGCACACTGCGCCACCTTGGCCATGAACTGGTCGTAGATACCGTCCTGCACGTACAGGCGCGAGCCGGCGATGCAGACCTCGCCCTGGTTGGAGAAGATGCCCACGGCCGCCGCCTGCGCGGCCTTGTCCAGGTCGGGGCAGTCGTCGAACACGATGTGCGGCGACTTGCCGCCACACTCCAGCCACACTCGCTTGAGGTTGGACTCGCTGGCGTAGGCCATGAAGCGCTTGCCGGTGGCGGTGGAGCCGGTGAAGGCCAGGCAGTCCACGTCCATGTGTAGGCCCAGTGCTTGCCCGGTGACCGGCCCGAGGCCGGGCAGCACGTTGAACACGCCGGGCGGGATACCGGCCTCGGCCGTCAACTCGGCCAAACGCAGCGCGCTCAGCGGCGACTGTTCGGCCGGCTTGAGCAGCACGCTGTTGCCCGCCGCGAGCGCGGGGGCCACCTTCCACGAGGCCATCATGAGCGGGTAGTTCCACGGCACCACGGCGGCCACCACACCCACCGGTTCGCGGGTGATGGTGGCCAGGGCGTCGGGGCCGGTGGGGGCAATTTCGTCGTACTGCTTGTCGATGGCCTCGGCGTACCAGGCGAAACACTTGGCCGTTTCCGGCAGGTCGTAGGCCAGGGCGTCGCTGATGGGCTTGCCCATGTCCAGTGTTTCCAGCAGGGCCAGTTCCTCGGTGTGTCGCTCGATCAGGGCGGCCAGGCGCAGCAGCACGCGCTTGCGTTCGCGTGGGTGCTGTTGTGCCCACACGCCCGCCTCGAAAGCGCGGCGCGCGGCCACCACCGCGCGGTCCACGTCGGCCGGCTGGCAGGCCGCCACGTCGGCCAGCTTTTGGCCGTTGGCGGGGTTGAGGGTGGCAAAGGTGTGCCCGCCTTGGGCGTCCACGAACTGGCCGTCGATGAAGGCCTGGTGGCGCAGCCGAAGCGCGCTGGCGCGGGCCTGCCAGGTGGCGAGGGTGGCCGCGCTCATGCCGCCACCTCGGCCGCTTGATGCAGGCCTGCGGCTTGCAGCATGGCACCCAACAGCACGTTGGCGCCGGCCTCCAGGTGGGCCGGTTGGGCGTCCTCGATTTCGTTGTGGCTGATGCCGTCCTTGCAGGGCACGAAGATCATGGCGGTGGGCGCCACCTCGGCGATGTAGACCGCGTCGTGGCCGGCGCCGGTGACGATGTCCATGTGCGAATAGCCGGCGCGCTGCGCCTGCTCGCGGATGTGCTGCACCAGCGGCGCGGCAAAGGGGGTGGGCGGGAAGTGCTGCACGTCGATCAGCTCCACCTTCACGCCGAAACGCTCACCCGCCTCGGCGCAGGCCTGGCGCCAGCGCTGGTCCATGCGCGCGAGCGTGGCGGCGTCTTCGTGGCGCAGGTCGGCGGTGAAGTGCACCTTGCCCGGGATCACGTTGCGCGAGCCGGGATGCACCTGCACCACGCCCACCGTGCCACGGCCGTGGGGCTGGTGGTCGCGGGCGATGTGGATGACCTCCTGCATCAGGTGGGTGGCGGCAAACAGCGCGTCCTGCCGCACCGACATGGGGGTGGGGCCGGCGTGCATTTCCATGCCGGTCACGTTCACGTCGTACCAGCGCAGGCCGAGCGAACCGGTCACCACCCCGATCACCTTGTCCTGGGCTTCCAGGATGGGCCCTTGTTCGATGTGGGCCTCGAAGTAAGCGCCCAGCGGGCGCCCGCCCACCGGCAACGTGCCGGCGTAGCCAATGGCCTGCAGCTCGTCGCGCACGCGCTTGCCGGTCATGTCGGTCGCGTCCAGCGCGGTTGCCAGCGGGAACTTGCCGGCGAACACGCCCGAGCCCATCATCACCGGCACAAAACGCGAGCCTTCTTCGTTGGTCCAGATGGCCAGCTCCAGCGGGGCTTCGGTCTGCAGGCCCTGGTCGTTGAGCGTGCGCATGATTTCCAGCCCGGCCATGACGCCGTAGCAGCCGTCGAACTTGCCGCCGGTGGGCTGGGTGTCGATGTGGCTGCCGGTCATTACCGGAGGCAGCGCGGGGTTGCGCCCCGCTCGGCGGCCAAAGATGTTGCCCACCTGGTCCACGCTCACGCTCAGGCCGGCATCTTTCATCCAGCCCACCACGAGGTCGCGGCCTTGGCCGTCCAGGGCGGTGAGGGCGAGGCGGCAGTTGCCCCCCTGTTCGGTGGCGCCCACGCGGGCTAGGTCCATCAGCGACTGCCAGAGGCGCTGGCCGTTGATCTGCAAAGAGGTGTCTGACATGGTGTGAGAAGTGATCAGAGAGCGGTTGCACGTTCGCGCGGCAGCTGCTGCGCGCGGGCACGGATGGCGGAGAGGGTTTCGCCGGGGGCGATGCCGTCGGCGTCGTAGCGGATCTCGACGAGGGCCGGCAGCCGTTCGCGTTCGGCAAAGGCGAGGGCGCGGGCGAAGGCGGCTTCGAAGTGCGCGTTGTCGCTCACCACCTCGCCGTGGCCCCGGTAGGCGCCGACCAGGTGGGCGAAGTCCGGGTTGTCGAAGGTCAACGCGATGGTGCGGCCGGGGAACTCGCGTTCCTGGTGGGCACGGATGGTGCCCCACATGCCGTTGTTGAACACCAGCACCACGATGCCCAGGCGGTACTGCATGGCCACGCCCAGCTCCTGCAGGTTCATCTGGAAGCAGCCGTCGCCGGCGTAGCAGACCACCGGGCGTTGCGGGTCTTCCAGCTTGGCGGCGATGGCCGCCGGCAGGCCGTAGCCCATGCTGCCAACCGTGGGCGCAAGCGAGCTGCCGATGCCCTTGAACTGGCGGTAGCGGTGCGGGTAGAGCGCGTAGTTGCCGGCGCCCACGGTGATGCAGGCCTCGGCCGGCAGCACGGTGTTCACGTGGCAGGCGGCCTGGTCCAGGCTCATGGCACTGGGCGAGGGCAGGGGCGCCAGCGTGGCGCGGTAGGCGGCGTTGGCGGCGCGTGTGTGGGCGCCCCAAGCGGGCGCACGTGTGGGTTGCAGGCTGGCCAGGGCATGGGCCATGCCGGCGTTGCTGGCACAAATGGCTTGCGCGGGCTGGAACACTCGGCCCAGCTCGCTGGGGTCGGCGTGCACGTGGATGAGCTGCTGGCGAGGGCGCGGGCTTTCGACCACGCTGTAGCCCTCGGTGGTGGCCTCGCCCAGGCGGGCGCCCAGGGTCAGCAACAGGTCGGCATTGCGCACCCGCTGGCGCAGGTCGTCGTGCATGCCCCAGCCCACGTGGCCGGCAAAGTTGGGGTGGTGCTGGTCAAAACACTCCAGCCGCCGCCACGACACGCCCACCGGCAGATCGAAACGTTCGGCAAAGCCTTGAACTTGGGCCAGGGCCTCGGGTGTCCAGCCGCTGCCACCCACCAGCAGGAAGGGGTTGCTGGCGGCTTCGAGGCGTTCGCGCAGCGTGTCCAGATCGGCCGCGCCCGGGCGTGTCAACACGCGGGTGTAGGGCGGCAGGTCGGGCACCTGGGCCGTGCCCCACAGCGTGTCTTCGGGCAGGGCCAGCACCACCGGGCCGGGCCGCCCGCTGGTGGCCACGCTGAAGGCGCGGGCGATGTACTCGGGAATGCGGTCGGTGCGGTCGATCTGCGCCACCCACTTGGCCATCTGGCCGAACATGCGGCGGTAGTCGATCTCCTGGAAGGCCTCGCGTTCGTAGAAGTCGTTGCCCACCTGGCCCACGAACAGGATCATGGGCGTGGAATCCTGGAAGGCGGTGTGCACACCGATGCTGGCGTTGGTGGCGCCTGGGCCGCGGGTGACAAAACAGATGCCGGGCTCGCCAGTGAGTTTGCCGTGCGCCTCGGCCATGTAGGCGGCGCCGCTTTCCTGGCGGCAAACCACGGCCTGGATGGCGTCCTGGTGTTCGTTGAGCGCGTCGATGCAGGGCAGGTAACTTTCGCCCGGCACCAGGAAAACGCGGCGCGCGCCGTGGTGGCGCAGCTGCTGGACGAGGATCTGGCCGCCGTTGCGTGCGGCCGGGAGGGTGTGGGTTGGGGACATGTTGGGGAGTGCTTCAGGCAAGGGCAACGCTGGCGCCCACGGGGCTCCAGTGTTTGCCGGGGATGGCGGCGATGAGGCGCTGCGTGTATTCGTTCTGCGGGCGGTCAAACACCTCGGCGGGGGTGCCGTGTTCGACGATGCGGCCTTTGTGCATGACCACGATCTGGTGGCAGACCTGGGCCGCCACACGCAGGTCGTGGGTGATGAAGATCATGGCCAGGTTCAGGCGTTGTTGGATGTCCTGCAAGAGCTTGAGCACCTGGGCCTGCACCGAGACGTCGAGGGCCGACACCGACTCGTCGGCCACCAGCAGTTGTGGCTCCAGCGCCAGGGCGCGGGCGATGCCGATGCGCTGGCGCTGCCCACCCGAAAAGGCGTTGGGGTAGCGGTCGAAGGCGGATTCGTCCAGTTCTACCAGGCGCAGCAGTTCGCGTGCCTTGCGCTCGGCCTCGGCGTAGGGCACGCCGTTGGCCACCGGGCCGTCGGTGATGCTGCGGCCCACGGTGTGGCGCGGGTTGAGCGAGGCGAACGGGTCCTGGAAAATCATCTGCAACTGCTGGCGCATGGGCCGAAACTGCGCCTGCGTCAGCGGGGCGTTGTCGGTGCCGTTGAAGACGAGCTGGCCACCGTCGATGTCGGTCAGGCGTAGCAGGCATTTGCCGATGGTGGACTTGCCCGAACCCGACTCACCAACGATGCCCAGGGTCTGGCCCCGGCGCACCTGGAAGCTCACGCCGTCCACCGCGTGGACCACGCGCTTGCGTACAAATAGGCCTCGCTCGGTGACGTAGGTTTTGCGCAGGTCTTTCACCTCCAGCACCACGGGGTTGGTGCGGGTGGCTTCGGTGGCGTGGTCACTGTCGCGGTGTGGCACGGCGGCAATGAGGCGCTGGGTGTACGGGTTTTGGGGGCGGTTGAGCACCTGCTCGGCGGGACCTTGCTCCACCAGCACGCCTTTTTCCATCACGGCCACGCGGTCGGCGATGTCGGCCACCACGCCGAAGTCGTGGGTGATGAACATCACGCCCATGCCCATGCTGGCCTGGATCCGCTTGATCAGCGACAGGATCTGGGCCTGGGTGGTCACGTCCAGCGCCGTGGTGGGCTCGTCGGCGATCAGGATGGCCGGCTCCAGCGCCAGCGCCATGGCGATCATCACTCGCTGGCGCTGGCCGCCCGAGAGGCGGAAGGGGTAGGCATGCTGGAGCGTGGACGGGTCGGGCAGGCCCACAAAGTGCAGCAGCTCCAGCACGCGCTGCTGGCGCGCCGCGCCGGGGTAGGCGCCGTGTACGGCCAGCACCTCGGCGATCTGGTCGCCCACGCGCATCAGCGGGTTGAGGGCCGACATGGGTTCCTGGAACACCATGCCGATGTCCTTGCCGCGCAGTGCCAGCAACTCTTCCTCGCGCAATTGCAGCAGGTCGCGGCCCTTGAAAAGGATGCGCCCGGCCTGCGGCTTGAGGTAGCTGGGTAGCAGGCCCATGATGGCGTTGGCGCTGATGGACTTGCCGGAGCCGGACTCGCCCACGATGCACAGGATTTCGCCGGCGCGTAGGTCGAAGGACAGGTCCTTGACGGCGTGCGCGCGGTCACTCCCGGTGGGCAGGGCCACGGTCAGCTGCTCGATGCGCAGCAAAGGGGTGTCGGTGGCGGTTGGGGAGGGAGAGGTGGTCATGGTTCATTCCCCCCGCTTGCGCAGTTGGGGGTTCATGGCGTCGTTCAAACCTTCACCGATCAGGTTGATGGCCAACACGGTGAGCAGGATGGCAATGCCGGGTAACACGCTCATCAGCGGTGCTTCGCGCAGCATCGTGCGGGCGGCACCGATCATGAAACCCCAGCTCATGAGGTTGCGGTCACCCAGGCCCAGGAAGGACAGCGAGGACTCGGTCAGGATGGCGGTGGCGATCATCAGCGAGGCCGTCACGATGATGGGCGACATGGCGTTGGGCAGGATTTGTGTGAAGATGATGCGCATCGGCTTCTGGCCGATGACGATGGCCGCCTGCACGAACTCGCGCTGCTTGAGCGAGAGGAATTCACTGCGCACCAGCCGCGCCACGGGCGGCCACGAGACGATGGCGATGGCGCCGACGATGGAGTAGAGGGAGGGCGTGAAGATGGCCACCAGCACCACGGCCATGGCGAGCTGCGGGATGGTCTGGAAGAACTCGGTGAAGCGCATCAGCAGGTCGTCGATGCGCCCCCCATAGAAGCCCGCCAGGGCGCCGATGAGGATGCCGAAGATCACCGCAGCCAGGGTGGACACCACACCCACCAGCAGCGACACGCGCGCGCCGTAGGCCAGGCCAGCGCCCAGGTCGCGGCCCAGCATGTCGGTGCCCAGCGGGTAGTCGGCGTTGCTCAGCGGTTTGAGCAAAGGCTCGGCCACCATGGACCAGGGCGACTCCTCGTACCAGACCGAGCACAACAAGGCCGTGAGGATCACCAGGCACAGGATGACCAGGCCCAACAGCGCGCCTTTGTTGGCGGCAAAACGGTGCATGAATTTTTTCATCTCAAGCTCCCAATTCGATGCGGGGATCGACCAGGCGGTAGACCAGGTCGGTGATGAGGTTGAACAGCACGACCATGGTGGAAGTCACCAGGAACACGCCCAGCAACAGCTGGTAGTCACGTTGCATGAGTGCGTCGAACATGAGGCGGCCGATGCCGGGCCAGCCGAAGACGGTTTCAGTTAGCACCGCACCGCCGGCCATCTGGCCCAGCTGGATGCCGGCGAAGGTGACCACCGGCAGCATGGCGTTGCGCATGACGTGGCGGCGGATCACCTGGCCCGCCGGCACGCCTTTGGCGCGCGCGGTTTTGATGAAGTCCATGCCCATCACTTCCAACATCGACGCTCGTGCCAGGCGGGCGTACACGGCCATGAAGAAGCAGCCGAGCGACACCACGGGCAGCACCAGGTGAGCGCTGATGTCGGCGATGCGGTCCCAGCCAGTGAGGCCGGCGCCCACGCTTTCCATGCCAAAGGCCGGCAACCAGCCCAGGGTGACGGAGAACAGGATGACCATCAGCAGCGACAACCAGAACAGGGGTGTGGCGTAGAAGATCAGCGAGACGGACATGATCAGGCTGTCCAGCCAGGTGTGGCGGTTGGTGTAGCGGCTGCGCGCGGCGAACACACCCAGCAAACCACCCACCAGAAGCGAGAAAATGAAGGCCAGCGCCATCAGCAGCAGCGTGGCGGGCAGGCGCTCGGCGATGAGGTCGAGCACGGGCAGGTTGTTGCGATAGGAAAAGCCCAGGTCCAGCTGGAGGATGCCTTTGACGTAGAGCCACAACTGCATCCACAGCGGCTGGTCGAAGCCGAATTGCTGGCGCAGTTGTTCCAGGTAGGCGGGATCGGACGAAGCCGCCTCGCCCGCCATGATGGCCGCGGGGTCGCCTGGGGCCAGGCGGATGAGCAGAAAGTTGAAGACCACCACGCCCAGGATGACGAAGAAGGCCTTGCCCAGTCTGGCAATGAGGAAGGAGATCAGTTTCACGTTGAGGCGCCTCGGTGTGCAAGGCGCAGCTGGGCCCGGGTCGCGCGCAGAACGCGCGGCCGGGAGCTGCGATCGGGAGAGGGGCCCGCGCGTGGCGGGCCGTCGGGGGCTTACTTCTTCTCGATGTAGACGTCGTCGAAGGTCTCGTTCAGGCCGATGCCGGTCTTCACCAGGTTCTTCACGTTCTTGGGGTAGAAGGTGGCGTATTCGATTTCGAACAACACGCCGTTGGCCACTTCGTTCATCAGGATGGTCTGCACTTCGGTGTAGAGCTTCTGGCGCAGTTCGGGCGTGCGTGCGGCGGCCGCTGTGGCGAACAACTCATCGACCTTCTGGTTCTTGTAGCCCTGGTTGTTGACGAAGGGCGAACCTTTGATCGAGTTGGTCGACAGGAAGTGGCGAGCCACACCCAGTGCCGGGTCACCGTACTGGTAGGTGAAGTTGAAGGTGATGTCGAAGTCGAACTCGCCAGAGCGTTTGGCCCAGCCACCGGCATCGGCCGGATCGATCTGCACCTTGAAGCCGATCTGTTCCAGGCTCTGTTTGGTGTACTCGGCCAGTCGTTCCCAGGCCGAACCGTAGGGGAAGGACAGCAGCTTGACCGGCGTGGCGCCGACGTTGACGCCCGATTCCTGGATCAGCGCGCGGGCCTTCTTCAGGTCGTAGGCGTACTGCGGCAGGTTTTTCTCGTGGTACAGCGTGGTCGAGGCAATGGGGCTGGTGGCGATCTTGCCCATGCCGAAGAAGATGTTGTCCACGATGAACTTGCGGTTGATCGCGTGCATCACCGCCTGGCGCACCTTCACGTTGTCGAACGGGGGCTTGCGCTGGTTCATGCTCATGAAGGCCAACGGCGCGTACATCTCCCAGCCCTTGGTCGTCATCTCGACGTTGGGCAGGGCGCGCAGGCGCTTGACGTCCACGTTGTCCACGTCGCCGCCTCGCAGCAGTTGCACGTCGCCCTTTTCAAAGGCCACGGAACGCGAGGCCGCATCGGGGATGACGCGGAAAACGATCTCGTCCAGATAGGGCTGACCCTTCTTCCAGTAGTCGGGGTTGCGGGTCAGCACGATGTGTGAACCTTTTTTCCATTCCTTGAACTTGAAGGGACCGGTGCCGATGGGCGTCTGGTTCGCTGGGTTGGTGCGGTAGTCGGTGCCGTCGTAGATGTGCTTGGGCACCATGGGCATGTTGTCCACCACGAAGAGGCTCATGAAGGGCGAGAAGGCCTCCTTGAGCTTGAACTCAACGGTGTGCTCGTTGACCGCCGTGATGGTGTCCATGTATTTGTTGATCACCAGCCGGCCACGTGGGTGGGTCTCACGCAGGAATTTGTCCACGCTGAAGACCACGTCTGCGGCGGTGAAAGGCTTGCCGTCGTGCCACTTAACACCGCGCTGCAGTTCGAAGGTGTAGGTCAGGCCATCGGCCGAGGTTTTCCACGACTTGGCCAGCGACGGTTGGGGTGTGAGTTTGGCGTCGTAGGTCAGGAGACTTTGGTAGATCTTGCCGGCCACGTACTGCGTGGGGGCTTGCTGGTTCAGGCCCAGCATCAGGATGGGCGGCTCGGGCTGGACGATGGCCGTGAGCGTGCCACCTTGTGTCTGGGCCAATGCGGCCGCCGAGCCGAACAGCGCGGCGGTGACGGCTAGCACGGCACCGGCTTTTCGAAATGTGGATAGGGCCATGGTGTGTTTCATCGGGTTCTCCGGGGGGTTGAAGAAGACAGGCGCGAGGCCGAGAGGGGGATGGGGCAGGGGCGCCGACGTGCCGGGGGCGCGCAGGCGTGTTTCACATGTTTTTGTCCTCGCTGGCGTCCAGGCCGAGGCGGCTGCTGATGCCCAGGAGGTGGTCGCGCATGGCGCGCCGCGCCGCTGCGGGCTGGCGCTTTTTCAGTGCGCGCAACAGGGGGAGGTGTTCGTTGTGGGCCACCTCCCACACCTCGCCGTACACGAAGTGCTGGTTGAGTTTGTTGAAGATGGCGCTGTTTTCGCTCAGGGTCCACAGGTGCTGCACGGTGGAGGCCAGGGCGACGTTGCCGCAGGCTTCGGCGATCAGCAGATGCAGGCGGTCGTTGTGCTTGGACGGCTGCTCGGAGCCTGGCAAGGCCAAGGTGGCTTCTTCCATGGCCTGGAGCTGCGCGTCGGTGGCGTGTCGCGCAGCGAGTTCGGCGCAGTGGGGCTCCACCAGCAGGCGGGCCTGCAGCAGGTCGGCGGCGCCCACGTCCAGCAACAGTGGCGCGCCGGGCGCATTGTTTTCATTGAGGCTGAGCCTTGACTCCGGACCGGTGACGTAAACACCACTGCCTACCCGCACGTCTACCCAGCCTTCGATTTCCAACGCAATCAAGGCTTCGCGCACGGAAGGGCGGCTGACCTGCAGCATCTCCGCCAGCTCGCGCTCCGCAGGCAGGCGCTCGCCGGACCGGTAGCTGCCGCCGCGGATCTTGTCCTTGATCTGGTTGGCAATCACCCGATAGAGGCGTGCAACGCTGGCGGGCTGGAAAGTGGTCATGGAGGGGCTCGCGAAGTTAAGTAGCCTGGTGGCCAAGTGGTAAGGCCAATTTAGTCAAAAAAAAGGAAATGGGCATCAGGGTAACTACCATGGTGATGGCTCAAGCGAAATTTGTGCCACATCGATCTGGTTCGAGATGCTTCCTGCAAGTGTTTAATTTGTATAGCGATTTGCCTCGGTGTCCATGTGTCCGGCTGCCCGCCCTGTGCCTGGGTGCACCAGAAAAGCGGGCTTGCACGGCCGTGGTGCATGGCGGGTCTCGTCGCCGGTGGTGCTGTCCATGCAACAACAGCACGACCAGCGCGCTTGGAGCGCCTTGGTCGTGCTCAGGCTGGTTCTCAGCGCAGCACATCCCCCACGCAGAGGTACTTGATCTCGACATAGTCGTCCATGCCATGATGCGAGCCCTCGCGGCCCAGGCCGGACTGCTTGACACCGCCGAAAGGCACGTGCTCGGTGGCGAGGATGCCCACATTGATGCCCACCATGCCGTACTCCAGCGCCTCGGCCACGCGGTAGATGCGCCCGATGTCGCGGCTGTAGAAGTAGCTCGCCAGGCCAAACTCGGTGTTGTTGGCCGCCTCAATCGCTTCCTGCTCGGTGGTGAACTTGAAGATGGGTGCGAAGGGGCCAAAGGTTTCCTCGCGGGCGCACAGCATGTCGGCCGTCGCATCGGCCACCACGGTGGGCTCGAAGAACTGGCCTTCCAAGCGTTTGCCCCCGGCCACCACCCGCCCGCCCTTGGACAGTGCGTCGTCCACGTGGCGCTGCACCTTCACCAGTGCGGCTTCCTCGATCAGCGGGCCCTGGTTCACCCCGTCCTCAAAGCCGTTGCCCACCTTGGCGGTCTTCACCTTGGCCGCGAACTTCTCCACGAACTGGTCGTACACCCCTTCCTGCACATAGAAGCGGTTGGAGCACACGCAGGTCTGGCCCGCGTTGCGGTACTTGCTGGCAAAGGCGCCTTCCACCGCGCTGTCGATGTCGGCGTCGTTGAAGACGATGAAAGGCGCGTTGCCGCCAAGTTCGAGCGACATCTTCTTCACCGTGGGCGCGCACTGCGCCATCAGGATGCGGCCCACTTCGGTGGAGCCGGTGAAGGAGAGGTGGCGCACGGTGTCGCTGGCGCACAGCACCTTGCCCACGGCGATGGAGTTGTCCGCATCCGAGGTGACGATGTTGAGCACCCCGGCGGGGATGCCCGCACGCAGGGCCAGCTCGCCAGCGGCAAGCGCCGTCAGCGGCGTCAGCTCGGCCGGCTTGATGACCACCGGGCAGCCCGCAGCCAAAGCCGGGGCCACCTTGCGGGTGATCATGGCCAGGGGAAAGTTCCAGGGCGTGATGGCCGCACACACGCCGATGGGCTGCTTGAGCACCATCAGGCGGCGGTTGTTGTCGAACTGGGGCAGGGTTTCGCCGTTGACGCGCTTGGCTTCCTCGGCAAACCACTCCACGAACGAAGCGCCGTAGGCCACTTCGCCCTTGGCCTCGGGCAGGGGTTTGCCCTGCTCGGCGGTCATGATGGTGCCCAGGTCGTCCTGGTGGGCCATCAGCAGGTCGTACCACTTGCGCAGGATGGTGCTGCGTTCCTTGGCGGTCTTGTTCTTCCAACCGGCCCAGGCGGCGTCTGCGGCGGCAATGGCCGCTTCGGCCTCGGCCGGGCCGAGATTGGCCACGTCGGCGAGCTTCAAACCGGTGGCGGGGTCGAGCACGTCAAAGCGGCTGCTGCCGGTCACCCACTGGCCGTTGATCAGCGCGTCGGTCTTGAGCAGGCTGGGGTCCTGCAACAGGTCCAGCGGCGAACTTGTTTTCATGTCCATGGTGTTCAGGCGGTGATGGTTTCAGCGGTGGCGGCGCGCAGGGCTTCGTGCAGGGTGGCCAGGGCGGCGCTGAACTGCGCGTCGGGGATGGTCAGCGGGTAGAGGAAACGGATCACGTTGCCGTAGGTGCCGCAGGTCAGCAGCAGCAGGCCACGGGCAAGGGCTTCCTTCTGCACGCGTGCGGCCAGCGTTGCGCTGGGTTCGCGGCTTGCGGGGTCGGCGAATTCCACCGCCACCATGGAGCCCAGGCCACGCACGTCGCTGATGGCGGGGCAGCTGTCGCGCCATTCGTTCAGAGCGCCCTGCAGTTGGGCGCCCAGGCGCACCGAGCGCTCCAGCAGGCCTTCGCTGTCGATCACGTCCATCACCGCGTGGGCTGCGGCCACGGCCAACGGGTTGCCGGCGTAGGTGCCGCCCAGGCCACCGGGGGCGGGTGCGTCCATCACTTCGGCGCGGCCACACACGGCCGACAGCGGCATGCCACCGGCCAGGCTCTTGGCCATGGTGATGATGTCAGCGCGCACGCTGTGGTACTCCATGGCAAACAGCTTGCCGGTGCGGCCAAAGCCGGTCTGCACCTCGTCGGCGATGAGCAGGATGCCGTGGCGGTCGCAGACCGCGCGCAGGCCTTCCATCAGCGAGGCGGGCGCGATGTTGAAGCCACCTTCGCCCTGCACTGGCTCCAGGATGATGGCCGCCACGCGGCTGGCCTCGATGTCGCACTTGAACAGCTGCTCCAGCGCGTGCAGGCTGTCGTCCACCGTGATGCCGTGGACCGCGTTCGGGAAGGGCAGGTGGTAGACCTCGCCCGGGAAGGGGCCGAAACCGATTTTGTAGGGAGCGACCTTGCCGGTCAGGGCCATGCCCATCATGGTGCGGCCGTGGAAGGCGCCGCCAAAGGCGATCACGCCCGAGCGGCCGGTGTGGCGGCGCGCGATCTTGATGGCGTTTTCCACTGCCTCGGCGCCGGTGGTGAAAAAGGCCGTTTTGGCCGGGCCTGCGATGGGTGCGCGTGCGTTGATGCGCTCGGCAAGCGACACCACGCTTTCATAGGGAACGATCTGATAAGCGGTGTGGGTGAAGCGGTCGAGCTGGGCGCGGATGGCGGCCAGCACGGCGGGGTGGCGGTGGCCGGTGTTGAGCACCGCGATGCCGGCGGCAAAGTCGGTGAAGGCGCGGCCTTCCACGTCCCACAGGGTGGCGTTCTCGGCGCGGTCGGCGTAGAAGTCACACATCACGCCCACGCCACGGGGGGCGGCGGCTTGGCGGCGCTGGTCGATCTGCTGGTTGGTCTGGCTCATGGTCGTGCAAGGGAAAAGGTGGAACAAGACCTTCATTACAGCGTCGAATGGTTCTAAACTAAAGAGCCACATTCACTAATTTCATAGAACCAATTGCAATCACTTGTGGGAGACCTGCTGCTGCAGCGCCTGGCCGTGGCCCGCGCGGCCGCCACGCAACGCCAGCCCACCAGCCGGCTGCTGTGCGCCTGCCTGCGCGAGGCCATCCTGGACGGCACGCTGCCCGCCCACACCCGGCTGCCGCCCACGCGCGATCTGGCGGGCGAGCTGGGCGTCTCGCGCAACACCGTGCTCTACGCCTACGACCAACTGGCGGCCGAAGGCTGCCTGGTGTCGCGCACCGGCAGTGGCAGTTTTGTGGCCGACCTGTCGGCCGACCGCTTCATCGCCACGCCGCCGGCGGTGGGTACCCGCGCGCCGTCGCCCGCGCCCGCCCCGCTGCCATCGGGTGTTTCCGCGCGCGGCGAGGCCTTGCTGGGCCGGGTGTCGGCCACCGACGTGCAGTGGGGCGCCTTCCTGCCCGGCGTGCCCGACGTCACCGAATTCCCGCAGCAGCGTTTTGCGCAGATCACCGCCCAGTGCGCGCGGCGTGGCCCGCCCGCGCTGCGCAGCTACGCCACCGCCGGGGGCCACCCGGCGCTGCAGCGCAGCCTGGCGCAGTACCTGCGGCAGGTGCGCTCGGTGCAGTGCGAGCCAGAGCAAATCCTCATCACCGAGGGCGTTCACCAGGCGGTGGACCTGCTCTCGCGCATGCTGGCCGATGCCGGTGACATCGCCTGGGTGGAAGACCCGGGCTACTGGGGCACGCGCAACATCTTGCGCATGAACGGATTGCAGGTGGACGCCATCGCGGTGGACGCCGATGGCATGCAGGTGGTGGAGCCCGTGCCGGGCCGCGAGCCCAAGCTGGCCTTCGTCACGCCCTCGCACCAGTACCCGCTGGGGCCCATCATGGCCCTGTCGCGCCGCCTGGCCCTGCTGGAGGCCGCGCGCCGCCACGGCTTCTGGGTGGTGGAGGACGACTACGACAGCGAATTCCGTTTCGCTGGCCAGCCCATTCCCTCGCTCCAAGGCCTCATGCCCGACGCGCCGGTGATCTACGTGGGCACCTTCAGCAAGACGCTGTACCCGGGCCTGCGCACCGCCTACATGGTGCTGCCGCCGGCGCTGGTCGATCGCATTGGCGCGGCGCAGATGGAGCTGTACCGGGGCGGCCACCTGCTCACGCAGGCGGCCCTGGCTGAGTTCATCGACAGTGGTCACTATGCAGCGCACATCCGCCGGATGCGGCTGATCTACGGCCACCGCCGAGCCTACTTGGTGGAGTTGATCACGCAACATCTTGGTGCCGAATGGATGCATCCGTTCGATAGCAACGCGGGGTTGCACCTGGTCATGTCGCTGCCTGATGGCCTCAACGATGTGCTGGTGAGCCATCGTGCTCGTGAAGCCGGTGTGTTGGTGCGGCCTCTGTCGCGTTATTACGAAGCAGAAGTTCAGCGACAGGGCTTGCTGATGGGATTTGCCGCAGTGCCAATAGAGGCCATGCAGGCGCCCTTCCAGTCGCTGGTCAGTTGCATCGCTGGAGAACTGCGGGAGCCAGACCTCAGCCCCGTTGTCGGCCCAGTGCGTGCGACGGGTCCATGTAGAGCTGCCTGAAATAGTTGCGAAATGCCAGCATGGCCGGCGTGAATTCAGCGCCGCTGCGCCAGGCCAGGCCCAGGGCCATGCTGGGGACCGTGCCCTTGAGGACGATGGTCTCGATGCGCTTGCCTTCCAGCGACCATGGGCGGTAGACCATGTCCGACAAGATGGCAACTCCCTGCCCGTTGGCGACCATGCTGCGCACCGCCTCAACCGATGAGGTTCGCAGCCGGATCCGAGGTTGGTGCTCAGTCCGCCCCCAGTAGCGCATCGCTGAATAGGCTGCCTCGTCCACCGTGAGCATGATGTAGGGTTCGCCGGCCACGTCTGCCAAAGTGACCTCTGGCTTGTCAAGGAGCGGGTGTTTGGCACGGACCCACAGCCGCCGCTGTGAACCAAAGAACGTTTCGCAGGCAATTTCCCCGTTGGTCACGTTGCCAGTCAGCAGCACACCGAGGTCGTGACGCCCTGTCACAAGCCCATCTTCGATCGCTTCGCGCTGGAGTTCCTGTAACTTGATCTCGATGTCCGGATAACGCTCCGAGAAACGTTGCAAGTGGTTGGGCAGGAAGTAGCCCAGCACGGTGTAGGTGGCAGCAATGCTCAAGAGGCCCGAGATCGCGATCCCTTGGGGCGGTGGGCGCATGGCCTCTTCGGCTGCCGACAGCACGGTGTAGGCATGGCTCAAAAAGTGGCGTCCGGCAGGCGTGAGTTCCACGCCGCTGACGCTGCGGTCGAACAAGGACTGCCCGAACATTTCCTCCAGGTCCTTGATCGCGGTGGTGACTGCCGATTGGGAGATGTGAAGCTGCACGGCAGCCTCGGACACCTTACCCAATTCCGCAGCGGCCACGAAGTACTTGAGTTGGCGCAACGTGAGCATGTGGCGGTTTTTGATGTTTGGCCTTGACACAAATGCGTGCGCCAAGAATAAAAATTTCAGATCGCAGCACCGTTTTATTTGAGGGTCGGCAGGGATTCATGTAAAAAACCGCAGAAACGTGCTTAACCCATTGTCGTTATTGGGTTTTTTTGACTCTTCGCAGTTGACCTTTTCGCCCCTTCATCCGAGTTGCCTGTCGGCTGATCTGGGCCAGCAGTTAT
>JAYRQF010000218.1:0-31480 GCA_041910735.1 Limnohabitans sp. | reverse complement strand
CGATGCGGCCCAGGCACACCGCGCGCTGGAGTCGCGCAAGACGGTGGGCGCGACCGTCCTCATGCCCTGAAGTATTGGTGCAAGCGGCGCAGCCTCACATGCTGCGCCGGTACTGCCCGCCCACCTCGAACAGGGCGCCCGTGATCTGCCCCAGCGAGCACACGCGCACGGCGTCCATCAACACCTCGAACACGTTGGCGTTATCGATCACCGCCTGCTGCAGGCGCGCCAGCATGGCGGGCGCTTCGTTTTGGTGGCGCTGGTGGAAGTCGGCCAGGCGCGTGAGCTGGCTTTGTTTTTCTTCCTCGGTCGAGCGCGCCAGCTCGATGTGCTCGGGCACGGGCTCGCCGTGCGGGTTGCGGAAGGTGTTGACGCCGATGATCGGGTATTCGCCCGAGTTCTTCTGCATCTCGTAGTACAGGCTTTCTTCCTGGATCCTGCTGCGCTGGTAACCCGTCTCCATGGCGCCCAGCACGCCGCCGCGCTCGCTGATGCGCTCGAATTCCGATAGCACGGCTTCCTCGACCAGCTCGGTCAGCTCCTCGATGACGAAGGCGCCCTGGTTGGGGTTTTCGTTCTTGGCCAGGCCCCATTCGCGGTTGATGATGAGCTGGATCGCCATCGCGCGGCGCACCGATTCTTCGGTCGGCGTGGTGATGGCCTCGTCGTACGCGTTGGTGTGCAGGCTGTTGCAGTTGTCGTAGATGGCGATCAGCGCCTGCAGCGTGGTGCGGATGTCGTTGAACTGAATCTCCTGCGCGTGCAGCGAGCGGCCACTGGTCTGGATGTGGTACTTGAGCTTCTGGCTGCGCTCGTTGGCACCGTATTTCTCTTTCATGGCCACGGCCCAGATGCGGCGCGCCACGCGGCCGAGCACGGTGTATTCCGGGTCCATGCCGTTGCTGAAGAAGAAACTCAGGTTGGGTGCGAAGTCGTCGATGTGCATGCCGCGCGCCAGATAGGCCTCCACAAAGGTGAAGCCGTTGGACAGCGTGAATGCGAGCTGCGAAATCGGGTTCGCCCCAGCTTCGGCGATGTGGTAGCCGCTGATGGACACCGAGTAGAAGTTGCGCACGTCGTGGTGCACGAAGTACTGGGCAATGTCGCCCATCACTTTCAGCGAGAACTCGGTCGAGAAGATGCAGGTGTTCTGGCCCTGGTCTTCCTTGAGGATGTCGGCCTGCACCGTGCCGCGCACATTGGCCAGCACCCATTCCTTGATCTTGGCGGTTTCGGTTTCGGTGGGCTCGCGGCCGTTCTCGGCCTTGAACTTGTCGATGTTCTGGTCGATGGCCGTGTTCATGAACATGGCCAGGATGGTCGGCGCCGGGCCGTTGATCGTCATCGACACCGAGGTGGTCGGGTTGCACAGGTCAAAGCCCGAGTACAGCACCTTCATGTCGTCGAGCGTGGCCACGTTCACGCCCGAGTTGCCGATCTTGCCGTAGATGTCCGGACGCAGGTCGGGGTTGTTGCCGTAGAGCGTGACCGAGTCAATGGCGGTGGACAGGCGCTTGGCGGGCATGCCTTCGCTGACCAGCTTGAAGCGGCGGTTGGTGCGGAAAGGGTCGCCTTCACCGGCGAACATGCGGGTCGGGTCTTCGCCCTCGCGCTTGAAGGCAAAGGTGCCGGCGGTGTAGGGGTAGCTGCCGGGCACGTTGTCCAGCATCAGCCATTTGAGGATCTCGCCATGGTCTTCGTATTGGGGCAGGGCGACCTTGCGGATCGTCGTGCCTGACAGGCTCTTGGTGGTCAGTGCGGTGCGGATTTCCTTGTCGCGGATCTTGACCACGTACTCGTCGCCAGCGTAGGCCTTTTGCATGTCCGGCCACTGGGCCAGCAGCTTTTTGGCGGTCGGGTCCTGCACGGCTTCGCGGGCCGCAGCGAGGTCGAGGGCGGCTTCGGAGGCCTTGGCGCGTCCGGGCTTGTCGACTTCGAGCATCTGGGCGGCAGCGCGCAGTTGCTGGATTTCGCGGGCCAGTTTGGCCTGTTCGCGGGCACGTTTCTTGTAGCCGCGCACGGTGTCGCTGATTTCGGCCAGGTAGCGGCTGCGGGCCGGCGGCACGATGGGGGTCTGGTGCGTGGAGTGGCGCACATCCACCAAGGGCAGGCGGCCTTCGCTCACCTTGAGGCCCAGTTCGGCCAGGCGCTTTTTCAGCGCCTGGTACAGGGCGGTGACGCCGTCGTCGTTGAAGCGTGCGGCCATGGTGCCGAACACCGGCATCTGTTCGGTGGGCACCGTCCATGCTTCCTTGTTGCGTTGAACCTGCTTGGCCACGTCGCGCAGCGCGTCGCTTGCGCCCTTACGGTCGAACTTGTTGATGGCGACGAACTCGGCAAAGTCCAGCATGTCGATTTTTTCGAGCTGGCTGGCGGCGCCGAATTCGGGCGTCATCACGTACATGGGCACGTCCACATGCGGCACGATGGCGGCGTCGCCCTGGCCGATGCCCGAGGTCTCGACGATGACCAGGTCAAAACCGGCCACCTTGCAGGCGGCGACCACGTCGGGCAGCGCCGCCGAGATTTCGGAGCCGAAGTCGCGCGTGGCCAGCGAACGCATGAAGATGCGCGAGCCCTTGCTCCACGGGCCAATGGCGTTCATGCGGATGCGGTCGCCCAGCAGGGCACCGCCGCTCTTGCGGCGCGAGGGGTCAATGGAGATCACGGCCACGCGCAGGCTGTCGTCCTGGTCCAGGCGCAGGCGGCGCACCAGCTCGTCGGTCAGGCTGGACTTGCCAGCGCCACCGGTGCCGGTGATGCCGAGCACCGGCACCCGGGTCTGGGCGGCTGCGGTGCGCAGGGCGTCCACCACCTGGGCGTCGGCCTTGCCGTTCTCCAAAGCGGTGATCAATTGCGCCAGCGCCCGCCAGTTCATCTCGCCATGGCCCTGGATGGCATCGATGGTCTTGGGGGCCAGCGAGGAAAAGTCCTTGTCGGCGCGCATCACCATCTCGCCGATCATGCCGGCCAGGCCCATCTTCTGGCCGTCTTCCGGGCTGTAGATGCGCACGCCGTGCTCGGCCAGCATGCGGATCTCGGCCGGCACGATGACGCCGCCGCCACCACCAAACACCTGGATGTTGTCGCCGCCGCGGGCCTTGAGCAGCTCCACCATGTAGGTGAAGTATTCGTTGTGACCGCCCTGGTAGCTGGAGACGGCAATGCCCTGCACGTCTTCCTGCAGGGCGGCGGTCACCACCTCGTCGACCGAGCGGTTGTGGCCCAGGTGGATGACCTCGGCACCCATGCTTTGCAGGATGCGGCGCATGATGCCGATGGCTGCATCGTGGCCGTCAAACAGGCTGGCGGCGGTGACAAAGCGCACCTTGTTCGTGGGGCGGTATTCGGCCAGGGCCTTGAATTCGGCGGACAGGTCGGTCATGGGGG
Organism: Limnohabitans sp.; assembly: GCA_041910735.1. Taxonomy (GTDB): domain Bacteria; phylum Pseudomonadota; class Gammaproteobacteria; order Burkholderiales; family Burkholderiaceae_C; genus Limnohabitans_A. The sequence goes on along the minus strand of JAYRQF010000218.1, from coordinate 28,090 downwards.
GTCTCCGGAGCAGTGTTTTGGGTTGATTGACGTTTACGTTAACGTCAATTCAAAACCCGCATCTTAGCGGCTTGATGCTTGCCTGTCACTGACGACGGTAACAGGACGCCGCGGGGGTATCATGACCTTTTGGTCATGTCCATGACCCAAGGTACCGATTGCGGAGTTTTGCCATGAGCCGTCTTGCCGATCCCGAGAAGAAAAAAGCCTTGTGTGCCCGTCTGGCCCGCATCGAGGGCCAGTTGCGTGGCCTGCAGAAACTGATTGAAACCGACGCCGATTGTGAAAAGGTGGCCCAGCAGATGGCCGCCGCCCGCAAGGCGCTCGACAAATCCTTTTTCTCGATGGTGGGCTGCATGATCGAGCAGGGGGACCAGTCGGCCGATCAGGTGGCCGAAATGTTGACCAAATTTGCCTGACGGAGGTTCAGACCATGACCGAGCAGTACGGGGATGTGCGTCCGGCACAGGGCTATGCCGGTGATGTGAGTCCGCAACAGGCCTGGGCCTGGGTGCAGGCCGGGCAGGCCGTGCTGGTGGATGTGCGCACCGATGCCGAGCGGGCCTGGGTGGGCTTTGTGCCCGGTGCGCAGCCCCTGGCCTGGAAGCAGTGGCCCGGTATGGCCATGAACCCCGACTTTGACGCCGGTATCCAGGCGTTGGGGGCGGGGGGCAAAAAACTGGTGCTGTTGTGCCGCAGCGGTGTGCGCTCGGTTGCGGCCGCCCAGCGTGCCACCGAGCTGGGTGTGCAGGCCTACAACATCCTCGAAGGCTTCGAGGGCGACCCCGACGCGAACGCCCAGCGCGGCAAACTGGGCGGCTGGCGCCACCGTGGTTTGCCCTGGCAGCAGGGCTGACAGGGCCTCTGCGCCAGTCACATCGGTGACGCCTGGGTGTCTTAATTCCATTTTTGACGACGGTTCTTCAGTGAAAACCCCGTGGTGTATTGCGGGGTGATGGTGGAGATTGGGATTCCTTTCATCCCAACCACACCGGAGACATTCATGGAAGACAAGAAGACCGTCACGAATCGCCGCGGCATGCTCAAGGGTGCCGCTGTTGCCGCAGGCGCCATGTCGGCACCGATGATTGCCAAAGCCGATACCGTCACACTGCGTTTCCAGAGCACCTGGCCGGCCAAGGACATCTTCCACGAATACGCCAACGACTTCGCCAGGAAGGTCAATGACATGGCCAGCGGCAGGCTCAAGATCGAGGTGCTGCCTGCAGGCGCCGTGGTGCCGGCCTTCCAGCTGCTCGATGCCGTCAACAAGGGCACCCTGGACGGTGGCCACGGCGTGTTGGCATACCACTACGGCAAGAACTCGGCGCTGGCTCTCTGGGGCTCCGGTCCGGCCTTCGGCATGGACCCCAATATGGTTCTGGCCTGGCACAACTACGGCGGCGGCAAGGCCCTGCTCGAAGAGATTTACAAGAGCCTGAACATCGACGTCGCCTCCTATGTGTACGGCCCCATGCCTACGCAGCCTTTTGGCTGGTTCAAGAAGCCGGTGACCAAGGTCGCCGACATGAAGGGCATGAAGTTCCGCACCGTGGGGCTGGCCGTGGACATGTACACCGACATGGGCGCTGCCGTTAACCCGCTGCCCGGCGGCGAGATCGTGCCGGCGCTGGACCGCGGTCTGATCGATGGCGCCGAGTTCAACAACGCTTCTTCCGACCGCGTGCTGGGCTTCCCGGATGTGGTCAAGAACTGCATGCTGCAGAGCTTCCACCAGAGCGGCGAGCAGTTCGAGATCCTGTTCAACAAGGCCAAGCTCAACGCTTTGCCGGGCGAACTCAAGTCCATCATCGACTACGCCGTGCAGGCCTCCAGTGCCGACATGAGCTGGAAGGCGATCGAGCGCAACTCCAAGGACTATGAAGACCTGAAGAAGCAGGGTGTCAAGTTCTACAAGACGCCCGACGCCATCCTCAAGGCCCAGCTCGCTTCGTGGGACAAGATCATGGAAAAGAAGGGCGGCGAGAACCCGCTGTTCAAGAAAGTGCTCGACTCACAGCGTGCGTTCGCAAGGCGTGCAGGCCAATGGCAGAACGACTACATGGTCGACTTCAAGATGGCCTACAACCACTATTTCGCTGCCAAGAAGGGCTGATGCGCAAGCGCATATCCCTTGTAACCCCTTGAGGGGCTCGCCCATCCGCATGTGCGGATGGGCTTTTTCATGTCCGGAGTTCAAGCATGGAAACTCAGAGATGGTTGCTGGCCGTGGACCGGCTCAGCACATGGGTCGGCAAGGCGTTTGCCTGGCTGATCGTCGCGCTCATGTTGATGGTCGTGGTCGAGGTGTTCAAACGCTACGCAATGAATGCCCCGACCGCCTGGATTTTTGACGCCAGCAACATGATGTACGGCACCTTGTTCATGATGTGTGGCGCTTACACGCTGGCGCAAAACGGCCACGTTCGTGGCGATTTTTTCTATGGCAGCGCCAAACCGCGCACGCAGGCCACGCTGGACCTGGTGCTCTTCATCCTGTTCTTCATTCCGGGGGTGATCGCGCTGACCTGGGCCGGCTGGACTTACGCCGCTGATTCAGTGGCCATCCGTGAGCAGACTTTCAATGCCGATCCCTTGCCGCTTTACCCCTTCAAGGCGGTGATCCCGGTGGCGGGTGCCATTGTTCTGCTGCAGGGACTGGCCGAGATTGCGCGCTGTGTCATTTGCCTGAAGACCGGCGAATGGCCCGAGCGCATCAAGGATGCCGAAGAGATCGACGTGGTCGAGCAGCAGCTGGCCGCCAGTACCTACGTGGACGAGGACGCGCGCCGTCAGGCGATCGAAAGTGCCAAACACATCGACGAAGCCGCGCGTCAGCGTGACCAGCAAATGACATCAGGAGGTCATTCATGAGCGATCCCGCACTGGGCCTGACGATGCTCGGCCTCATCGTGGTCGTGATCATGATGGGCTTTCCCACCGCCTTCACCCTCATGGGGCTTGGCATGGTGTTTGGTTTCGGGGCTTTTTACGACCCCTCCCAGCCCTGGCTGGAGAACAAGGTCTTCAACCTGATGGTGCAGCGCACTTTCGGGGCGATGACAAACGATACCCTGCTGTCGATCCCGCTGTTTGTTCTGATGGGCTACATCATGGAACGCGGGGCGCTGGTGGACAAAATGTTCCACAGCGTGCAGCTGGCCTTCCGGCGCCTGCCGGGTTCGCTGGCCGTGGCCACGCTGGTGATCTGTACCTTCTGGGGCATTGCCAGCGGTCTGGTGGGCGCGGTGGTGGTGCTGATGGGCGTGATCGCCATGCGGCCCATGCTGAACGCCGGTTACGACACGCGCCTGGCAGCAGGTGTCATCACGGCTGGGGGCACATTGGGTATCCTGATTCCGCCTTCGGTGATGATCATTGTCTACGCTGCCGTCGCAGGGCAGTCGGTGGTCAAGCTGTACGCGGCGGCCATGTTCCCGGGCTTTTTCCTGGCGCTGCTGTACCTGGTCTACGTGATCGGCTGGGTGCTGATCGATCCGAAAGTGGCGCCCAAACTGCCGGAATCGCAGTTGCGCGCGCCGGTGTCTCCCTGGGTGGCTCAGCTCACCCGTGACTATTCGCCGCGCATGCTGGTGGCCCTGCTCAAGGCGCTGCTGGCACCGGCCAAGGCGCTGCAGATCCGCGCGGACGAAGTGCGCGTGAGCTGGTTCATGCTCCTGCGCAGCCTCTGGATGAGCCTGACGCCGGTCATCATTGCGGTGGTCACGCTGGGGGCCGTCTGGTGGTATGTGGTGGTCTATTCGCAGGCCGACAACAATGCCGAGCTGGCGCAGCCGGTGGCCACGCAAAGCGTTGCCGCAGACAACACCGGTGCCGAACGCACCAGCTTGCAGGAGCCGCCTGCGGCAGGGGGCGTACAGGAACCCCCGGGGACCGACGACGGTGTCAAAGAGCCTCCCGGCGCCGACGGTGTACAGGAGCCTCCGGGCGCCGAAAAGTCAGCTGTCAACGAAGGCGAGGACGCTCCGCTGCAGGCGCTGGGTGATGGCGACACGCCGGATGCACCCAAGACCGCGCCCGTGCCCGACAGCTTCTACACCGGCTTTGCCATCACCTGCGCTTTTGTGGCCGCGCTGCTGCTGTGGTACTACAAGGGCTTTGATGGCGAGCAGTACGAAATCCTGAGCATGCTGGTCAAGTCGGTCATGCCTTTGGGTGTGCTCACCTTTGTGGTGCTGGGGGTGATCCTGTTTGGCATCACCACCGCCACCGAATCGGCGGCGGTGGGGGCGGCGGGCGCCTTCATCATGGCCTGGTCGGCCGGCACGCTGACGTTCGAGCGCATCAAGGAGGCGGTGTTCCTCACGGCCAAGACCACCTCGATGGTGTGCTGGCTGTTCGTGGGCTCGGCGCTGTTCTCGGCCGTGTTCGCGATTCTGGGTGGACAACGTTTGGTGGAGGAATGGGTGATGGCGATGAACCTGTCGCCGATCCAGTTCCTGCTGCTGTCGCAGGCCATCATCTTTGTGCTGGGCTGGCCGCTGGAGTGGACCGAGATCATCGTGATCTTTGTGCCCATCTTCCTGCCGCTGCTGGCGCACTTCCAGATCGACCCGATGCTGTGGGGCGTGCTGGTGTTCGTGAACCTGCAGGCGGCCTTCCTGTCGCCGCCGGTGGCGATGTCGGCCTTCTACCTCAAATGGGTGTCACCGCCGCATGTGACGATCAACCAGATCTTCGCGGGCATGATGCCCTACATGCTGATCGTGATCGTCTGCATGGTGCTGATGTACATCTGGCCGGGCCTGACGCTCTGGCTGCCCAACTACCTGTATGGCAAGTGAGGCAGCGTGGTTGATGCGTGGATGAGAAACAGGGACCAGGACGCCGCCGCCTGAGGCGGCCCTGCCGCGCTGCCGCTATCATGCGGCCATGAATTTTCTGGCCATCGACGTCGGCAACACCCGCCTGAAGTGGGCGATGTATGACCGAGCCCACCCGGACGCCACCCTGATGGCGCACGGTGCCGAATTCCTCGAAAACATCGATCGCCTGAGCGAAGGGGCCTGGGCCGACCTGCCTGCCCCCGACCGCATGCTCGGCTGCATTGTCGCGGGTGACGCCGTGCGCCGGCGGGTGCAGGAGCAGATGGAACTGTGGGATGTGACGCCGCAGTGGGTGGTCGCCGAGCAGGCCGAGGCTGGCCTGATCAATGGCTACGACCATCCCACCCGTCTGGGCGCAGACCGCTGGGTGGCCATGGTGGGCGCGCGCCAGCGCATGCTGGCCAAGGGCGAGATTCGCCCGCTGGTGGTGGTGATGGTGGGCACGGCCGTGACCGTGGAGGCGATCGATCAGCACGGCAAATTCCTCGGAGGCTTCATCCTGCCCGGCCACGGCATCATGCTGCGCGCCCTCGAATCCGGCACGGCCGGGCTGCATGTGCCCACCGGCGAGGTGCGCATGTTTCCGACCAACACCAGCGATGCGCTGACCAGCGGCGGTACGTTTGCGATTGCCGGTGCCTGCGAGCGCATGGTGCAGCACCTGCGCAGCCACACCGGCATGGAGCCGATGTGCGTCATGACCGGTGGTGCGGGCTGGAAGATGGCGCCCAGCATGTCTATCGATTTCGAGCTGGTGGACAACCTGATTTTCGATGGCCTGCTCACGCTGGCCAGCCTGCGTTTTGCCTGAGCGGCGCGCTCAGGCGCCGTTTTCACCATAGGCCGAGGTCAGCGCCATCAGATGCTGCTGCAACTCGGCACTGGTCAGCCAGGGCGTGAGCAGGCCCAGCACATGGCGGGCACCCCGGCCCATGGCCTGGCTGGCGCTTTCGGGTTCCATGGCGCGGCGCGGATCGCGCACATATTCATAGCTCAGCCAGTATGTCACCATCACCGCCATGCTCGCCGACAGGGTTTCGACCGTGTCGGGGCCGATGCGCATCACGCCGGCGGCCGCCAGCGATTCGAGCATCTGCCGCAGCGCCAGCGTTTTGCGCTCCAGCACGGCACGGAAGTGCGTTTCCAGATGCCGGTTGCCCGAGAGCAGGTGGTTGAGGTCGCGGTACAAAAAGCGGTGATCCCAGACCCTTTCGAACAGGGTGTGCAAAAAGAACCAGGCGTCTTCGATGTCCTGCACGTCGCCGCCTGCGTCGAGCAGGGACAGCATGGACGCCTCAAACTGGTCGTAGAGGTGGTTGACCAGCTTGTCCTTTGAGGGGAAGTGGTAGTACAGGTTGCCCGGACTGATGCCCAACTCCGCCGAGATCATCGTCGTCGAAACATGGGGTTCGCCATAGCGGTTGAACAGGTCCAGCGTGACGCTGGCGATCCGCTCGGCGGTGCGGCGCGGGGCTTTTTTCGCCATGAGGCAGGGGTCCGGGCGGATCAGGCCTTGCGGGCGGTTTTGCGTGCGGGGGCTTTGGTGGCCGGTTTCGGTTCTGCCGCAAGCCGGGCTTCGAGGTCGGCCACGCGCGCCTGCAGGTCTGCGATGTCCTGCAGGGTGGGCATGCCCAGCCGGTGCAGGGCGCGGGCGACGCGCTCTTCAAACACATGTTCGAGCTTGTCGATGCGGCCGGTGGCTTGTTGGCCCAAGCCCTGGGCCATGTTGGCAAAGCGTTCGGTGGCCTCCTGAAAGCGCTGCTGCGCTTCTTCCTGGCTCTTGCGCTGGAAGGCCAGACCGTCGCTCACCAGGGTTTCGAAAGCCTTGTTGCCCTGGGCCTGTGCCTGCGCCATGGCCCCGAGGCCCGCCAGCCAGATCTGATGCGTGTTCAGCCCGGACAGGTCCGGCATGTCGGATGCGGGAGTGGCGGGGTCGGGTTTCTTGGCCATGTCGGTGTCCGTTTCGCGGCGAAGGTTGCGGCAGAGGGTGGTTCTAAAATCTGCAAGATGCCGCCACACCGGACGGCGATACCCTTTATACACCCATGACCATTCTCGTGACTGGCGGCGCCGGCTTCATTGGCGGCAACTTCGTCCTCGACTGGATCGCCGGCTGCGATGAGCCGGTGGTCAACCTCGACAAACTCACCTATGCAGGCAACCTCGAAACGCTCGCCAGCCTGAAGGGCAACCCGCGCCACACCTTTGTGCAGGGCGACATCGGTGACCGTGCGCTGGTCGAGCGCCTGCTGGCCGAACACCAGCCGCGTGCCGTGATCAACTTTGCGGCCGAAAGCCATGTGGACCGCTCCATCCACGGTCCAGGTGACTTCATCGAGACCAACATCGTGGGCACCTACAAGCTGCTCGAATCGGTGCGGGCTTACTGGAATGCCTTGCCCGAAGCGCAGAAATCGGCCTTCCGCTTTTTGCATGTCTCGACCGACGAGGTGTACGGCTCCCTCTCGCCCACCGATCCGGCCTTTGCCGAAACCAACCGCTACGAGCCCAACAGCCCCTACAGCGCCAGCAAGGCCGCCAGCGACCACCTGGTGCGGGCCTGGCACCACACGTATGGCCTGCCGGTGCTGACCACCAACTGCTCCAACAACTACGGGCCGTACCATTTCCCGGAAAAGCTGATTCCGCTGATGATCGTCAATGCGCTGGCGGGCAAGAGCCTGCCGGTGTATGGCGACGGCATGCAGATCCGCGACTGGCTGTATGTCAAGGACCACTGCAGCGCGATCCGCCGCGTGCTCGAAGCCGGGCGTCTGGGCGAGACCTACAACGTGGGGGGCTGGAATGAGAAGCCCAACATCGAGATCGTCAAAACGGTGTGTGCACTGCTCGATGAGCTGCGTCCCAGGACGGATGGCAGCAGCTACGCCACGCAGATCACTTACGTGACCGACCGCCCGGGCCATGACCGCCGCTACGCCATCGACGCCCGCAAGCTCGAAGCCGAACTGGGCTGGAAGCCGGCGGAGACCTTCGAGACCGGCATCCGCAAGACGGTGCAGTGGTACCTGGGCAACCCCCAGTGGGTGCAGAACGTGCAAAGCGGTGCGTACCGCGAGTGGGTGAGCAAGAACTACGCAGAGCGCAAGGCATGAAGATCCTGTTGCTGGGCAAAAACGGCCAGGTCGGCTGGGAGCTGCAGCGCAGCCTGAGCGTGCTGGGCGAGCTGGTCGCACTGGACCGACACAGCACCCCTTGCGGTGATCTCGGTCAGCCCGAGCGGTTGGCCGAGACGGTGCGCATGCTGCGCCCCGATGTGATCGTCAATGCCGCCGCCCACACCGCGGTGGACAAGGCCGAAAGCGAGGTCGATCTGGCCCGAGCGCTCAACGCTGCGGCCCCCGCCGCGCTGGCGCAGGCCGCCGCCGTGACGGGCGCCTGGCTGGTGCATTACTCGACCGACTATGTGTTCGACGGCAGTGGCGACAGGCCTTGGCTCGAAGACGATGCCACCGGCCCGCTGGGCGTGTACGGCCAGACCAAGCTCGAAGGCGAGCAGGCGATCGCTGCCAGTGGCTGCAAACACCTGATTTTTCGCACCAGCTGGGTGTACGCCGCGCGCGGTGGCAACTTCGCCAAAACCATGCTGCGGCTGGCGCAGGAGCGCGAACGCCTGACGGTGATCGACGACCAGCACGGCGCGCCCACCGGCGCAGACCTCATCGCCGACGTGACGGCGCACGCCATTCGCACCGTGCAGCAAAAGCCCGAACTCGCAGGTCTGTACCACCTGGTGGCGGGCGGAGAGACCAGCTGGCACGGCTACGCCAGCCATGCCATTGCCCGCGCCCGCGAGATGCGACCCGACCTTGGCTGGAAGGTGGCCGAGATCGCACCCGTGCCGACCAGCGCTTTTCCGACGCCAGCCAGGCGACCGCTGAATTCGCGTCTGAACACCCAAAAGCTGCAGCAGGTCTTTGGCCTGACCCTGCCGCACTGGCAACGGGGCGTGGACCGCCTGCTGACCGAAATCCTGTAATTTGTTTGCTGCACAATCCGCGCGAAACTACTGAACCTGAACCCACCATGACCGACACCACTGCAACTGCCGTGACGCCCGAGCAACAGGCCCAGATCCTGGCCCAGGCCATGCCCTACATCCGCAAGTTCCACGGCAAGACCCTGGTCATCAAATACGGTGGCAACGCCATGACCGACCCGGCACTGCAGCAGGCTTTTGCCGAAGACGTGGTGCTGCTCAAACTGGTGGGCATGAACCCGGTGGTGGTGCACGGCGGCGGCCCGCAAATCGAAGCAGCGCTCAAGCGTCTGGGCAAGACTGGCGAGTTCATTCAGGGCATGCGCGTGACCGACGCCGAGACCATGGAAGTGGTCGAGTGGGTGCTGGGCGGCGAGGTGCAGCAGGACATCGTGGGCATGATCAACCGCGCGGGCGGCAAGGCCGTGGGCCTGACCGGTCGTGACGGTGGTCTGATCCGCGCCAGGAAACTGCGTCTGGTGGACAGCCAGGACCCCAGCAAGGAACACGATGTGGGCCAGGTGGGTGACATCGAAAGCATCGACCCCTCCATCCTCAAGTGCCTGCAGGACGACGCCTTCATCCCGGTGGTCAGCCCCATCGGTTTTGGTGAAAACAACGAGAGCTACAACATCAACGCCGACGTGGTGGCTGCCCGCTTGGCCATGGCGCTGCAGGCCGAAAAGCTGCTCATGCTCACCAACATCCGTGGCGTGCTCGACAAGCAGGGCCAGTTGCTGACCGAACTGAGCGCCAAACGCATCGACGAACTCTGTGCCGACGGCACCATCAGCGGCGGCATGATCCCCAAAATTGCCGGCGCGCTCGATGCGGCCAAGAGCGGCGTGAACGCGGTGCACATCATCGACGGCCGCGTGCCACACGCCATGTTGCTCGAAGTCCTGTCCGAACAGGCTTTTGGCACCATGATCAAGAGCCGCTGAACAAGAAGCGCTGCTGGCAGGCTGGCATGTCCGAAGACCTCCACGACGAAGCCCCGCAAGAGGACCGGCCGCCGGTCCGCAAGCGCCCGCGCCCCGGCGAGCGCCGCCTGCAAATCCTGCAGACGCTGGCCAACATGCTGGAGCAGCCCGGGGGCGAGCGTGTGACCACCTCGGCGCTGGCCGCGCGCATTGGCGTGAGCGAGGCCGCGCTGTACCGCCACTTTGCCAGCAAGGCCCAAATGTTCGAGGGACTGATCGACTTTGTCGAGCAGTCCTGCATGGGCCTGATCCGCCAGGTCACCGACCGCGAACCTCCCGGGCCAAACCAGGCGGCTCGCATGGTCTCGCTGCTGCTGCAGTTCGCCGAAAAGAACCCCGGCATGTGCCGCGTCATGACCGGCGATGCGCTGATCCATGAACACGAACGCCTGCAGCAGCGCGTGAACCTGCTGATGGACAAGATCGAGGCGCAACTGCGCCAGTCGCTGCGCGACGGCATCGCGGGCGACAACCCCGCCACGGTGGATGTGCAGGTGCAGGCCACCGTGGCCGCTTCGGTCATGCAGGCCTTTTTGCTCGGGCGCCTGCAGCGCCATGTGCGCACCGGTTTTTCGCGCAAGCCGACCGAGCACCTGCAGGAAAGTCTGGCCCGGCTGGTCTGAAAATCACCAGTTCCACAGCGTCCCGTCGTGCTGCAGCCGGTTGACCGGCAGGTAGGCGCGTTGGTAGGGATATTTCGTGGCCAGCTTTTCGTCGATATCAACGCCATGGCCGGGGGTCTCGCCGCAGTACAGCATGCCCTTCTCAAAGCGCCAGTCGTGCGGGAACACGCTGAGCATGAGTTCGCTGTGCGGCATGTATTCCTGCACGCCAAAGTTGGGCACCCAGGTGTCAAAGTGCAGTGCGGCGCCCATGCAGATGGGTGACAGGTCGGTGGCGCCATGGCTGCCGGTGCGCACCTGGTAGAGGCTGGCCAGGTCGGCGATGCGCCGCAGGTGGGTGATGCCGCCTGCGTGCGTGACGGTGGTGCGGATGTAGTCGATCAGCTGTTCTTCGATCAGCTGCTTGCAATCCCAGATGCTGTTGAAGATCTCGCCCACCGCGATCGGCGTGGTGGTGTGCTGGCGGATCAGGCGGAAGGCTTCCTGGTTTTCTGCGGGCGTCGGGTCTTCCATCCAGAACAAACGGTAGGGCTCCAGGCTTTTGCCCAGCTGCGCCGCTTCCATCGGCGTGAGGCGGTGGTGCACATCGTGCAGCAGGTGGGTGTCGTCGCCCACGGCCTCGCGCACGGCCTGGAACAGCTGGGGCGCGTGGCGCAGGTATTTGGCGGTGTCCCAGTCGTGCTCGCCGGGCAGGTTGCCGTCGGCGGGTTCGTACATGCGGTTCGTGGTGCTGACACCATAGACCTTGTTCAGGCCGGGCACGCCGCTTTGCGCGCGGATGGCCATATAGCCCTCTTCCTTGTGGCGCAGCACTTCATCCACCGTCTCGGCAATGTCGCGCCCGGTGGCGTGGCCGTAGGCCATCACGCCGGTGCGGCTGCGCCCGCCCAGCAGCTGGTAGAGCGGCTGGCCGGCGATCTTGGCCTTGATGTCCCAAAGTGCGGTGTCCACCGCGGCAATCGCACTCATGGTGACCGGGCCACGGCGCCAGTAGGCGCCCTTGTAGAGGTATTGCCAGATGTCTTCGATCTGCTGCGGGTCACGCCCGATCAGGCAGGGCACCACGTGTTCTTGCAGGTAACTGGCCACGGCCAGCTCGCGGCCATTCAGGGTGGCGTCGCCCACGCCGGTCAGGCCATCGTCGGTCTCGATCTTGAGCGTGACAAAGTTGCGGCCGGGGCAGCAGACGATGACGCGGGCGGCGGTGATTTTCATGGCGCGGTCTGAAGGAGTTGTTCGATGGCGCGGTCCACGCCCGCATCCAGCACGGTGCGGTGCCAGTGGGCGACGCGCGAGCGCCAGTGCGCGTTGTGGGGTAGGGTGTCGCCCCAGAAGTCGGTGCGCTCCAGCAGGGCCTGCAGGCTGCGCCCGGGGGCTTCGCGCGGGGTGCTGGCATTGGCCTGCAGCCACTGTGCCTGTGGGTCGTTCACGGTGTAGGCCTGGCCTTGCTCGTCCACGGCCAGACCATGGCGCAGCCAGACGGCGGTGGCCAGTGCATGGCGTTCCACACTGGCGCCTCGCGCGAGTTGCGCCTGGATGCTGGGTACCCAGCGCAGCGGGATCTTGAGCGAGCTGTCGATGGCGATCTGGTGCACGCTGTGGCGCAGGTGCGGGTTGGCAAAGCGTTCGATCAGGGCGTCGCGGTAGCTGGCCCAGTCGCTGCGTTGCAGGTTGAGGGCCACCTCCTCGCCCATCAGGCCGTGGACAAAGGCGCGGATGTGCGGCGCACCGATGCAGTCGGCGATGAAGGGGCGGCCGGTGACGGCGCCAATCAGGGCCATGGCCGTGTGGCTGCCGTTGAGCATGCGCAGTTTGGCGTCTTCGTACACATGCACCTCGGGCGTCACGCGCACGCCGTGTGCCGCCAGCAGCGCAGCGTCGGCCGGGTCGGCAAAGCGGTCTTCGATCACCCATTCCCAGAAGGCCTCGACGGCCAGTGCGCTCGGGTCCTGCACGCCCAGTTCGCTGGCCACCGACTCGCGCACCGCTTCGCTGCTGGCGGGCACGATGCGGTCGACCATGCTGCACGGAAAAGCACAGTGGGCTTCGATCCAGTCGCGCAGCGCCGCGTCGGTGACATCGGTCATGACCAGTGCCTGCAGTTTGCGGCCGTTGGCCTGCAGGTTGTCGCAGGACGCGACCGTCAGGCCGGGCAGCTGTTTTTGCCAGCGCAGGCGCAGGCCGTCGAGCAGCAGCTGCGCCAGGGCAGGCGTGTAGCCTTTTTCGGTCACGGTGACAGTGACCCAGCGCGTGGCGGGTGAGCCAATCGCCTGCACCACGGCCTCACGTTCGGTGGCGGCCACGTTGAGCCGCCAGAGGGCGCCCGGCACTGCCCAGTGGCTGCCCTGGCTGTCGGCCACGCGCACGGCGTACAGGCCGTCCTGCGCACGCAGGGCATCGACCAGTGCCGCTTGTGTCATGCCCACGCCATGCACACCCCAGCGGCCGTCGCCCGAGGCCAGCAGGCGGTCGAACACCATGGCCTGGTGCGCGCGGTGAAAAGCGCCCAGGCCCAGGTGCACCACGCCGGGTGTCCCGTCCCGGCGGTAGCCGGGGCGGGACTGGACATGTGGTGCCCAGAGCGCTTCGCTGGCGAGGCCCAGACGGGGTGCGCTCACAGCCCAACCTTGGCCGCTGACTCTTCGAGTTCGACCCAGGTGGCGTCGTCGATCACGATGCCCGTTTGCGTGCGCGTGGCGCGGGCAGCGCGTTCGGGTTCACCGGCAATCAGCACACCGCCTGTGTGGCTCGGGCTTTGGCGCAGCCAGTCGGTGAAGGCCAGCGCTTCCTGCTCGAAAGCGGTCTGCGTGCCCAGTTTGGCCGGGTCGATCAGCACCGTGAGCATGCCGTTGAGCACAGCACGCTTGTTGTCGGCTTCGCGGTGCCAGGTGCCGCCACCGGTCAGGGCGCCGCCCAGCAGTTCGCAGGCCACAGCCATGCCGTAGCCCTTGTGTTCGCCAAAGGTCATGAGCGCGCCAAACAGGCCGTTGGACTGCGGCACCACCACCACGCCGGGGTCGTTGGTAGGGTGGCCTTGTTCGTCGATCAGGTAACCGTCGGGCACGCGCTCGCCCTTGTTGTGGGCCACGCGCATCTTGCCTTGCGCCACGCGGCTGGTGGCGTAGTCGAGCACAAAGGGCTCGCGCCCGGCCAGCGGCACGCCAATGCAGCAGGGGTTGGTGCCAAAGCGCCCGTCACCTCCGCCAAAGGGCGCCACCACAGGGCGCGAGAGCACGTTGACAAAGTGCATCGACACCAGGCCTTGTGCCACGGCCATTTCGGCAAAGTGGCCGATGCGGCCGAGGTGGTGCGAGTTGCCCAAAGCCACCACGCAGCTGCCGTGCTGGCGCGCACGCTCCATACCCATCTGCATGGCCTGCACGCCAGTGATCTGGCCGTAGCCGCGTTGGGCGTCCAGGCTCAGCAGGGCGCCGCTGTCCAGCAAGACCTTCACGCCGGTGTTGGGCGAGAGGCCGCCTTCGAGCACCGCGTCCACATAGCGCGGCACCATACCTACACCATGCGAGTCGTGCCCGCTCAGGTTGGCCATGACCAGGTTGTCGGCCACCTGGGCAGCTTCGGCAGCGCTGCTGCCCGCTTTCTCGATGATGCGGGCGACTTTGGCGCGCAGGTCTTGTGCAGGAATCGTGTGGCTCATTTTTTTCTTTAATCAGTTGGGGACAGAGCTGAAGATCTGTCCCCAAAAACATCGGATCGGTGACAGAGCTGAAGATCTGTCCCCAAAGGTTTACATCACCGCGCCGACTTGCCAGGGCACAAACTCGTTTTGCCCATAGCCGTGGCGCTCGCTCTTGGTGGCTTCGCCCGAGGCGGCGGCCAGCATCATGTTGAAGATGCGCTGGCCCATCTCGGCAATGCTCACGCCGCCGTCGACGATCTCGCCGCAGTTGATGTCCATGTCTTCTTCCTGCCGCACCCACAGCGCGGTGTTGGTGGCCAGCTTGAGGCTGGGCGAGGGCGCGCAGCCGTACGCGCTGCCGCGCCCGGTGGTAAAGCAGATCAGGTTGGCACCGCCGGCCACCTGCCCGGTGGCACTCACCGGGTCGTAGCCGGGGGTGTCCATGTAGACAAAGCCGCGTGCTTGGACAGGCTCGGCGTATTCATACACAGCCTGCAGGTTGCTGGTGCCGCCCTTGGCCACGGCGCCCAGGGACTTTTCAAGGATGGTGGTCAGGCCACCGGCCTTGTTGCCGGGCGAGGGGTTGTTGTTCATCTCGCCGCCGTTGGACGCGGTGTACTGTTCCCACCAGCGGATGCGTTCGATCAGCTTGTGAGCCACTTCGGGCCGTACAGCGCGGCGTGTGAGCAGGTGCTCGGCGCCGTAGATCTCGGGCGTCTCGCTCAGGATGGCGGTGCCGCCGTGCTGCACCAGCAGGTCGACCGCAGCGCCCAGCGCCGGGTTGGCGCTGATCCCGGAGTAACCGTCGGAGCCGCCGCATTGCAGGCCGACCACCAGGTGCTCGGCGCTGCAGGGCTCGCGTTTGACGGCATTGGCCTTGGGCAGCATCTGCTCGATGAGCGCGATGCCTTTTTGCACCGTCTTGTGGGTGCCGCCGGTGTCCTGGATGTTGAAGACCTGCAGGCTCTCGCCTTCGCGCAGGCTGCTGTGCGCCAGCCAGGTGTTAAGTTGGTTCGCTTCGCAACCCAGTCCGACCACCACTACACCCCAGAAATTGGCATGGCTGGCGTAGCCGGCCAGGGTGCGCTCCAGAAGTTTCAGACCCAGTCCTTCGGTGTCCATGCCGCAGCCGGTACCGTGGGTGAGCGCCACCACACCGTCGATGTTGGGGAAGTTGGCCAGCGCAGCGGGGTTGGTTCGACGCGAGAAGTGGTCCGCAATGGCGCGCGCCGCGGTGGCCGAGCAGTTCACACTGGAGAGCACGCCAATGTAGTTGCGCGTGGCCACCCGGCCGTCGGCGCGTTGGTAGCCCATGAAGCTGGCTTGCAGGCGCGGCGCTTCGGGCTTGACGTCCTGGCCGATGGCGTAGTCGCGCTCGAAGTTGCCTTTCTCGGGCCCCATGTTCAGGTTGTGCGTGTGCACATGCTCGCCGGGTGCAATGGCCTGACTGGCAAAGCCAATGATCTGGTTGTAGCGGCGCACCGGTTCCCCCGCCGCGATGGCGCGTGTGGCGATCTTGTGGCCGGGTGGCACCAGGCCGCGCACGGCCACGCCGTCCAAGCTGGAGCCACTCATGAGCTGGCTGCGGGCGATGACGACATCGTCAGCAGGATGCAGGCGGATACAGGTAGACATGCAGAGCCTCAATAAAACTGTTTCGGAAGCCACAGCACCAGGCTGGGGATGTAGGTGATGACCACCAGGCTGCCCAGCAGCGGGAAGAGCCAGGGCAGGATGGCCACGGTGGTGCGCTCCACGCTGAGCTTGGCCACCCGTGCGAGCACGAACAGCACCATGCCCATGGGCGGATGCAGCAGGCCGATCATCAGGTTGAGCACCATGACCAGTCCGAAGTGCACCAGGTCGATGCCCAGTTGCTGGCAGATCGGCAACAGGATCGGCACGAGGATGGTGATGGCGGCGGTCGGCTCCAGGAAGCAGCCGACAAACAGCATGAGCAGGTTGGCCAGCAGCAGGAACATCCAGGGTTCGCTCGTGAAGCCCAGCACCCACTGGCCAATCGCCGTGGTCACGCCGGTGGCCGTCAGCATCCAGCCGAAGATGCTGGCCGCGGCCACGATGAACAGCACCGTCGAGGTGGTCTCCACCGTGTCCAGGCAAATCTTCACGAACATCCTGAAGTTGAGCGTGCGGTACCAGAAGAAGCCCAGCACGATGGCCCAGACGCAGGCGGCGATCGCGCCTTCGGTCGGGGTGAACACGCCGGTGGTCATGCCGCCAATCAGCAGCACAGGCGTCATGATGGGCAGCACGGCCTGAAAATTGAACACCTTGTCGGCCACAAACAGCAGCACCAAAGCGCCCAGCACCGTGGCTTGCGCGGGAAGGCCTGCGGTCTGCACCAGCCACCACAGGCCCACGGGCCAGCCAATGACCACAGCGGTTTCGGTCAAGGCCTTGATAACGCGTGGCCATTCAAACTTGATGTCGCCACCCCAGCCGTTTTTGTGAGCGAAGTACGCCACGGTGAGCATCATCAGCACCGCCATCAGCGCGCCCGGCAGGATGCCGGCCAGGAACAGGGCGCCGACCGAGACGTTGGCCATCATGCCGTAGATCACAAAAGGCAGACTGGGCGGAATGATGGGACCCAGCGTGGCCGAAGCGGCCGTGACGCCCACGGCAAACTCGGTGTCGTAGCCATGGTCTTTCATGGCCTTGATCTCGATGGTGCCCAGGCCTGCCGCGTCGGCAATGGCGGTGCCGCTCATGCCGGCAAACACCACCGAGCCGACCACGTTGACGTGGCCCAGACCGCCCTTGAGCCAGCCCACCAGGGCCAGCGCGTAGTTGTAGATGCGGTTGGTGATGCCGGCGTTGTTCATCAGGTTGCCGGCCAGGATGAAAAAGGGCACGGCCAGCAGCGGAAAGCTGTCGATGCCGGAGACCATGCGGTGAATCACCACAAAAGGCGGCGAGCTTTGCACAAAGAAAAGATAAATCAACGATGCGCCAGCCATGGCAATGGCCACCGGGATGCCGCCGCTCATGAGCAGCAAGAAGAGGATTTTCAGCATGGGGTGTGTCTCGGTGGATCGGTCAGCGGTCGTTCATGTCGGTTTCGGGGCGTTGCAGCACGCTGTAGCCGCGCTGCCAGTGCACCTTCATGACCCATATGGCGCGCAGGCACATGGCGGCAAAACCCGCCAGCACCACGCCGTAGACAATGTTCATCGGCAGGTCGACGATGGTCATCTTGTAGCTGCCCAGCTTTTCCATCATCTGGCCGGTGAGCACGGCAGCGGCGCCAAAGAAGGCGATGCGGATCACGTCGACCAGCGTGCTCATGGCGCGCGCCAGCGGCGCCGGCATGTAGCGGTAAAAAAAGTCCACATGGATGTGGTTGTTTTTGGCTACGCCAATCGCGGCACCCGTGAAGACGGTGGCGATCAAAAAGTAACGCGCGATCTCCTCGGTCCAGGAGGCCGAGTTGTTGAGCGCGTAGCGGGTGAAGAACTGGTAGAAGACCGTGGCGCCCAGCAGCCAGAAAAAACCCAGGGCGGCCCAGGCTTCGATGGGCGTGCCCGACAGATCGACTTCATCGTCGGTGGCGTGGAACTGACCGTCGTCGCCCATGACCTTGGGGCCGGCATCGAGGTCCGGAAGATTGCTCATCGTGAATCCTTGAAACGCAAAACATCAGGCCGGGCCGGGTGGCCCGGCCTGTCACGGGTTTACCTGGCGGCCTGGATCTTGTCGTAGTCGGCGCGGGTGTAGCCCAGCGATTCGAGCGGGCGGTTTTTCAGCACCGCATCGACAAAGCTCTGGCGGTCCACCTGCACGATCTGCAGACCTTTCTTCTTGAACTCGTCGACCAGCTCGGCCTCGCGCTTCTTGATCTTGGCGGTGGCACGGGCGGCGGCTTCTTGTGTCACGTCCA
The DNA here is from genome assembly GCA_041910735.1 of Limnohabitans sp. GTDB lineage: Bacteria > Pseudomonadota > Gammaproteobacteria > Burkholderiales > Burkholderiaceae_C > Limnohabitans_A. The sequence goes on along the minus strand of JAYRQF010000218.1, from coordinate 10,096 downwards.
TGAACATCTTCTTCTCGGCATCGCTCAGACGGTTCCAAAGGTGGGGCGCCACCTGTGTTGTCAGGCCGTCGACGATGTGGCCGGTGAGCATGATGGCTTTTTGAACCTCATAGAACTTCTTGGCTTCGATGGTGGTGAGCGGGTTTTCCTGGGCTTCGACGGTGCCGTTTTGCAAAGCCAGGTACACCTCGGCAAACGCGATCGGTGTGGGGTTGGCGCCGCAGGCTTCGGGTGTGGCGCGGTAGGCGGGCACATCGGGTACGCGGATCTTCAGGCCTTTCATGCCGGCGCAGGTGGTGAACGGCTTTTGTGCGGTGGTGTGGCGGGCGCCGTAGTAGGTGTAGGCGGTGATCTGGATGCCGGTCTTGTCGCGGAACTCTTTCACCATCTCCTGGAAGACGGGGCTGCGGGAATAGGCCAGCAGGTGGTCGCCGTCGCGGAAGATGAAGGGGTAGTAGGCGATGCCCAGACGCGGGTAGGTGCGGGCGGCGAAAGACGTGCCGCTGATGATCATGTCCACCGTGCCCAGCGTCAGGCCCTGGTTGATGTCGGTTTCCTTGCCCAGTGTGGAGGCGGGGAAGACCTGGATGTCGAATTTGCCATTGCTGCGCTTTTTGATTTCTTCGGCAGCCCAGACCGATTCGGTGTGGTACGGCTCAGAGGTCTCGTAGGCATGGGCCCACTTGAGCTTTTGCTGGGCCAGCGCATTGCCACCGGTGAGGGTGGCCAGCGACATGGCGCCCAGCAGGGCCAGAGTCTTGAGGGTGTGGCGTTTGGTCATGCTTGTCTCCTGTGTGTTGTGGGTCTGACGCGTTACCGGGAATCGCCCTGACGGGCGGGTGCGCGGCGCCAGCTCGCGCTGTATCGTTTGTGGGCCTGCCTGAGGTGGGTGCGCATGGCGTTGCGGGCGCGGGTGCTGTCGCGCGCTTCGAGTGCGGCCAGCACTGCCTCGTGTTCGCTGATGGCCGCCTGCCAGGATTCGGGGGATTCAAAGTATTCGCCCAGCCGCTCGAACAGCGGGCCTCCGCGGGCCTGCAGGTAGCGCACCACGGTGTCCTGCAGCACGCCGTTGCCGCAGGCCTGCACGATGGCTTCGTGGAACGCTTCGTCGCCTTCGCGTGGAATGCGTCCTTCGCGGGCGGCCTGTTGCATCAGCTCCAGTCCGGCGCGCACGGCATGCAGCTGTTGCGCGGTGGCGCGTTCGGCGGCGAGTGCGGCGACTTCGGGTTCGACCAGCAGGCGCGCACCCATGACTTCCAACGGCCCCCATTCCAGCGGGCCGTTGGTGGGTGTCGTGGCGGATGCGTTGTGGGGCAGGGCCTTGACGTAGATGCCCGAGCCGGTGCGCACTTCGATCACGCCTTCGACTTCGAGGGCGATCAGGGCTTCGCGTACCGAGGGACGGCTCACGCCCAGCTGGACGGCAAGGTCCCGCTCGGCCGGCAGGCGGGCGCCGAGGGCGAATTCGCCCTGACCGATCAGCGAGCGCAGTTGCTCGGCAATCTGGCGGTACAGGCGTTGGGGTTCGACGGCTTGCAGAGGCATGGATCAGGGATAACGCGAATTGGACAAGTGGTCAGACCAGTTGCACAATCATCACATGTTTGAAATTCGCCGGTCAAGCGATTCGAACTCCGCACAAACCCGCATGTCAGCCACCACCGCAGGAAGCACGATGAGACTCCAGGGAAAACACGCCGTCATCACGGCCGCAGGGCAAGGAATCGGCCGGGCCACCGCTCTGGCCATGGCCAAAGAGGGTGCGCAGGTCTGGGCCACCGACGTCAATGCCCAGCTGCTCAAGGCTTTTGAGGGTGAGAAAAACATCCGCACCGCACAACTCGATGTGCTGGACAAGGCTGCCATTCAGGCTTTTGTGAGGCAGGCTGGGCGCATTGATGTGCTGTTCAACTGCGCCGGCTTCGTGCACAACGGCACCATCGAGCAGGCCACCGATGCCGACTGGGACTTTGCCTTCAACCTCAATGCGCGTGCGCAGTTCTGGATGATTCAGGCTGTGTTGCCGGGCATGCTGGCGCAGGGCGGTGGCAGCATCATCAACATGGCCAGTGTGTGCTCCAGCGTGCGCGGCCTGCCCAACCGTTTCATCTATGGCGCCAGCAAGGCGGCCGTGATCGGTCTGACCAAGAGCGTGGCTGCCGACTATGTGGCACGCGGCATCCGCTGCAACGCCATCTGTCCCGGTACGGTGGACACGCCCTCGCTGCAGGACCGCATCAATGCCCAGCCCGACCCGGTGGAGGCGCGCAAGAACTTCATTGCCCGACAACCCATGGGGCGGCTGGCGCAGGCGCACGAGATCGCACCCATCGTGCTGTTCCTCGCTTCTGACGAGTCGCAGTTCGCCACCGGCAACGCCTATATGGTCGATGGTGGCATGACGATTTGAGGAGACCGACATGAACCAACTCGACATGCAAGGCCGCCATGCGGTCATCACCGGCGGCGCGGCTGGCCTGGGCTTTGCGATTGCGCAGCGCATGCTGGCTTCGGGCGCCACGGTCACTTTGTGGGATCGTGACGAGGTGGCGCTGGCTGGTGCCGCCAGGGCGCTGGGTGCCGGCGTGCATACGGTGCAGGTGGATGTGACGCGCCACGACAGCGTGGTGCAGGCCGTGGCGCAGACGGCACCCAAGGTGGACGCGCTGGTCAACAGCGCCGGCATCACCGGCCCGAACACCCCGCTGGCGAACTACCCGGTGGACGCCTGGCAGCAGGTGATGGCCGTCAACATCAATGGCATCTTCCATTGCTGCCGCGAGATCGTGCCGCTGATGCAAAAAGCCGACTATGGCCGCATCGTCAACATCGCCAGCGTGGCCGGCAAGGACGGCAACCCTAACGCCAGCGCCTACAGCACCAGCAAGGCTGCCGTGATCGGCATGACCAAATCGCTGGGCAAAGAGCTGGCCGCCACCGGCATTCGTGTCAACTGTGTCACGCCTGCGGCCGTGAAGACCGCGATTTTTGATCAAATGACGCCTGAGCACATCCAGTTCATGCTCTCCAAGATCCCGATGGGCCGCTTTGGCATGCCTGAAGAGGTCGCGGCCATGGTGGCCTGGCTGTGCACCGAAGACTGTTCGTTCTCCACCGGGGCGGTGTTCGACCTGTCGGGCGGCCGCTCCACCTATTGATTGCACCCTGAGTTCATCTGAAAGGACAACATGAAACTCGTTCGTTATGGCCAGCCCGGCAAGGAAAAGCCCGGTCTCATCGATGCCGACGGCAAGCTGCGCGACCTCAGTGGCGTGATCGCCGACGTCACCCCTGAGCACCTGTCGGACAAGGCACTGGCCAAGCTGGCCAAGGTCAAGGCCGACAAGCTGCCGCTGGTCAAGGGCAAGAAGCGCTTTGGCCCGCCCGTTTCGCGCACCGGCAAATTCATCGCGATTGGCCTGAACTACGCCGACCATGCGGCCGAGTCGAACATGCCGATCCCCAAGGAACCGATCGTGTTCATGAAGTCGACCACCTGCATCCAGGGGCCGGACGATGACGTGATGCTGCCCAAGGGCTCCAAAAAGACCGACTGGGAAGTTGAGCTGGGCATCGTGATCGGTACCCGCGCTCGCTATGTGTCGCAAAAGGACGCCGTGAATTACGTGGCCGGTTACTGCACCGTGAACGACGTGAGCGAACGTGAGTACCAGCTCGAGCGCGGTGGCACCTGGGACAAGGGCAAGGGTTGCGACACCTTCGGCCCCATCGGCCCCTGGCTGGTCACGCGCGACGAAGTGCCCAACCCGCAAAACCTGGCCATGTGGCTGGATGTGAACGGCGTGCGCATGCAAAACGGCTCCACCAGAACCATGATCTTTGGTGTGGCCAAGCTGGTGAGCTATGTGAGTCAGTTCATGACGCTTGAACCCGGCGACATCATCACCACCGGTACACCGCCGGGCGTGGGCATGGGCATCAAGAAAGACGGCAAACCTGCACCGGTTTTCCTCAAGCGCGGCGACGTCATGAAGCTGGGCATCGAGGGGCTGGGCGAGCAGACCCAGAAAGTCGTGGCCTTCAAAGCCTGATCCACACGTTTGCGTGCGTTTTCTCGGGATTTACCCTCAACTCCTGCGGAAATCGCTTGCAGAAAGCGGAAATCGTGCAAAATAGAACGACCGTTCTATTTTGCACGCCATGAACCTCCGCAAGCCTTCACCTCCCGCCCCACTGGCCGCAGTCGCCCCCGAGCCGGGCAAGCGTGCCCTGCTCAAGGGGCAGCAGACCAAAGCCGCCATCGTTGACGCGGCACTGGGCCTGGCCGCGCAGATTGGCCTGGAAGGCCTGTCCATTGGCGCGCTCGCCGAAATCACCGGCATGAGCAAGTCGGGCGTGTTTGCCCACTTCGGTTCGCGCGAAGAGCTGCAAATCACCGTCATCCGCGAATACCACGAACGCTTCGAGCGCGAGGTCTTCTACCCGGCCCTGCAGGCACCGCGTGGCATCCCGCGCCTGCAGGCCCTGTTCGACAACTGGATGCTGCGCACCACGACCGAGATCGACTCGGGCTGCATTTACATCAGCGGTGCGGTGGAGTTCGACGACCGTGCCGGCCCGGTGCGCGACGCGCTGGTGTCCACGGTGACCACCTGGCAGACCGCCGTGCGTCGTGCGGTGGAGCAGGCGCAGGAAGAGGGCCATCTGACGCGCGAGGTGGACCCGATGCAGGTGGCGTTCGAAATCCACGGCCTGATCCTGGCGCTGCATTACGAGGCACGCTTTCTGAAGGTGCCCGGCGCTGCCGAGCGCGCCCGCCAGGGTTTTGCCCGCATTCTGGAGCGCTACCGTAATCCGGCCGGTGTGCCTTCCGGCCAGCGCTGAATCCCGCTTTCAAACCATCCCTGCCCATCCTGGAGGACCACCATGCCCATCTACAACCCGCCCCTGCGTGACATGCAATTTGTGCTGCACGAACTGCTGGACGTGAGCACTGCGCTCAAGGCCATGCCCAAACACGCCGACGTGGACGCCGACACCATCAATGCCGTGCTTGAAGAGGGTGGCAAGTTCGCCGCCGAAGTGGTGTTTCCGCTGAACATTTCCGGCGATGCGCAGGGCTGCAAGCTCGACCGTGACACGCACGAGGTCACGCCGCCCGATGGTTTTAAAGCTGCTTATGACCAGTACATCGCCGGCGGTTGGCCTGCGCTGAGCTGTGACCCCGAATACGGCGGTCAGGGCCTGCCTTTTGTGGTCAACCAGTGCTTCTACGAAATGCTCAACTCGTCCAACCAAGCCTGGACCATGTACCCGGGCCTGAGCCACGGTGCTTACGAATGCTTGCACGCCCACGGCACGCCCGAGCAGAAAACCACCTACCTGCCCAAGCTGACCAGCGGCGAATGGACCGGTACCATGTGTCTGACCGAACCGCACTGCGGCACTGATCTGGGCCTCTTGCGCACCAAGGCTGAGCCGCAGGCGGACGGCACCTACCGGATCACCGGCCAGAAGATTTTCATCAGCGCCGGTGAACACAGCCTCGTGCCCAATATCGTGCACCTCGTGCTGGCCCGTCTGCCCGACGCGCCCCCCGGCTCCAAGGGCATCAGCCTCTTCCTCGTGCCCAAGTTCCAGGTGAATGCCGACGGTTCGCTGGGCGAACGCAATGGCATTTGGTGCGGCGGTCTGGAGCACAAGATGGGCATTCACGCCAACGCCACCTGCCAGATGGTGCTCGACGGCGCCGTCGGCACCCTGGTGGGCCAGCCCAACAAAGGCCTGCAGGCCATGTTCGTGATGATGAATGCCGCGCGCCTGGGCGTGGGCAACCAGTCGCTGGGCCTGACCGAAGTGGCTTATCAGAATGCACTGGCCTACGCCAAAGACCGCGTGCAGATGCGCTCGCTCTCGGGCGTGAAGGCGCCGGGCAAGCCGGCCGATCCGATCATCGTGCACCCCGATGTGCGGCGCATGCTGCTGACCGCCAAGGCTTATGCCGAAGGCGGCCGCGCACTGGCCTGCTACGGCGCGCTGCTGCTGGACCAGGAACTCAACCACCCCGATGAGGCCCAGCGCAAGGATGCCGCAGAATTGCTGGCCCTGCTCACGCCCGTCATCAAGGCCTTCATCACCGACAACGGCTTCGAGGCCGCGGTGCAATGCCAGCAGGTGTACGGCGGTCATGGCTTCATCAAGGAGTGGGGCATGGAGCAGTTCGTGCGCGATGCCCGCATCAACATGATTTACGAAGGCACCAACACCATCCAGTCGCTGGACCTGCTGGGCCGCAAGGTGCTGGGCAACAACGGCGCCACGCTCAAGAAGTTCGGCGCGCAGGTGGAGGCTTTTATCCGTGCCGAAATCGCCAACGAGGCCATGGGCGAATTCGTCAATCCGCTGGCCGATCTGGGCGGCAAGATCACCCAGCTGACCGGCGAAATCGGCATGAAAGCCATGCAAAACGCCGACGAGGTGGGCGCCGCTGCGGTGGACTACCTGCGTGTGGTGGGCCACATGGTTTACGGCTACTTCTGGGCGCGCATGGCCAAGGTTGCGCTTGAGAAGATCGCCCAGGCCGAAGAAGAAGCGCAGCGCCCCGACCCCTTCTATGTGGGCAAGCTGCAGACGGCGCGTTTCTATTTCACGCGCCTCATGCCCGAAACCTCCAGCCTGATGCGCCGCATCCGTGCCGGCAGCGATGTGCTGCTGGACACCGACGCTGCACTGGCCTGAACTCACGAAAGAACCAGACCATGCGCAAAACACTGATGGTGTTCCTGTCGATGGCCGCGGGCTGGGCACACGCCCAGATGAGCCCCATCGGTCTGTGGCAGAGCATCGACGACGGCAATGGCCAGCCCAGGGCCGAGATCCTGATCGCCCAGCGCCCCGACGGCGGACTGACTGGCAAGGTGGAGCGCTCATTGCTGGCCAATCCGGGCACCGACACAACCTGCGTGCTGTGCACTGACGACCGCAGGAACCAGCCCAAGGTCGGGCTGGAGATCATCCGGGGCGGCAAGAAGGCCGAAGGCAAGGACGTCTGGGAGGGGGGCAAGATCCTCGATCCGGAAAATGGCAAGGAGTACAGTCTGCGACTGACACCTGCCGATGGTGGTCGCAAACTCGAAGTGCGCGGCTACATCGGCGCGCCCATTCTGGGCCGCACCCAGGTGTGGAACCGCATCCGTTGACCTTTATTTCCCGATCGCCATGTCCGACATCCTTCAGCACACCGACGCCGGGGTCATGACCCTGACCTTCAACCGCGTGGACAAGAAAAACTCCATCACCAGCGACATGTATGCGCAGCTTGCCGACGGCATTGAACAGGCACGGGTAGACGCCAGTGTGCGCGTGGTGGTGATTCAGGGCCACGAGACCATCTTCAGCGCTGGCAACGACATTGGCGACTTCCTCAACCAGCCGCCGTCCACGCAGGATTCGCCGGTGTACCGCTTCCTGCGCGGCATCGCCACCTTCGAAAAACCGTTGATCGCCGCCGTGGCCGGCCCGGCCGTGGGCATCGGCACCACGCTGTTGTTCCACTGCGATCTGGTCTACGCCGGTGACAACGCCGCGTTTTCCATGCCTTTTGTGAATCTGGGCCTGTGTCCGGAAGCGGCGTCCAGCCTGCTGGCGCCGCGCATGTTCGGCTACCACCGCGCTGCCGAGGCCCTGCTGCTGGGCGAGCCTTTCTTTGCCGAGGCTGCCCAGGAAGTCGGTCTCGTCAACCGCGTGCTGCCCCCCACCGAGGTGAACGGCTACGCGCAGGCGCAGGCAAAAAAGCTGGCAGCCAAGCCCCTGTCTTCGCTGATCGAGACCAAGCGCCTGATGAAAGACGGCCAGCAGTCCGAGGTGCTGGCGCAGATGGCCCTTGAGGGCCAGAGCTTCGGCCGCATGCTGCGCGAGCCCGCCGCCCGTGAAGCCTTTGGCGCCTTCATGGAAAAACGCAAGCCGGACTTCAGCAAGCTCTGAACGACATGCCGCACCGTTCGTCTGCCCCTGTCGTTTTCGAGCCTGACTACCTGGAAGGTTTTCGCCAGATCTTTGAAGAAAAGATCGTTTTCAACCAGACTCTGGGCCTCAAGCTCACTCATGTCGAACCCGGGCGTGTGCAGGCGCGCATCGACATGCGCCACGCGCTGGTGGGACACTTTGCCTACAACCGCATCCATGGCGGCGTGATCAGTGCCGCGCTGGATGCCATTGGTAGCGCTGCGGTCATGGCCGCCGCCGCCGCCAAACACATGGACGAGACGCCAGCCAGGCGGCTGGAGCGTTTCACCAAGCTGGGCACGATTGACCTGCGCATCGACTACCTGCGCCCCGGCATTGGCGAGTTTTTCACCATCGACGCCCACTGCCTGCGCGTGGGATCGCGCGTGGGCACGGCCCGCATGGACTTTTGTGGTCCGGACGGCACCTTGATGTCGGCCGGCGCCGCCGCCTACATCGTGTCCTGATTCAGTGGCTGCGGCCGCTGCGGTACATGCCGTGTGTTTTGCGGTTGAGCACGCCCTGTGCGGCCAGCTTGTTCATCGACGGGCTGGCGTGGGCGTGGGTGATGGCCAGGCCCAGCGCATCGGCGGCGTCCTGACGCGGTGCCACCGGCAGCTGCAGCAGGCGTTTGACCATCTCCTGCACCTGTGATTTGGCGGCGCGGCCATGGCCCGTGACGGCCTGCTTCATCTGCAATGCGGTGTATTCGGCGACCGCCAGATCGCATGAGACCAGGGCCGTGACGCAGCAGCCCCGCGCCTGCCCCAGCATCAGCGAGGCCTGGGGGTTGACGTTCATGAAGGTGATTTCGACCGAGGCCACGTCGGGCTGGTAGCGGGCGTGGATTTCGCGGATGCCTTCGTAGATGACTTTCAGGCGCGCCGGCAGGTTGCCCATCTCGCCCTTGGTGGTTTCGATCACGCCGCTGGCCACGTACTGCAGCTTGGAGCCGCTCATGTCGATCACGCCAAAACCGGTGGTCTGCAGGCCCGGATCGATGCCCAGAATGCGCACGGTGCTGGGGGCGTTCATGGCAGCACCGCGCTGTTCATGCGGCCCATGATCACTTCGGCGCGTTCGGCCAGCCAGGGGGACTGCGGCAACTTTTCGAAATAACGGGGGCGTGGCAGCATCACTGCCAGCCTTGCCGCTTCCCAGGCATTGAGCTGGCTGGCCGGTTTGCGAAAGTAATGCTGCGCAGCGGCTTCGGCTCCGAACACGCCCTCACCCCATTCCACGCTGTTGAGGTAGATCTCCAGGATGCGCCGTTTGGGCAGGCAGGTTTCGAGCATGAGGGTGACCAGCATTTCCTGGCCCTTGCGCAGCAGGTTGCGCTCGCCCGACAAAAACAGGTTTTTGGCCAGTTGTTGCGTGATGGTGGAGCCGCCAACGATTTTGGCCTGCGGCGCCGGCCGGTCGGGGCGCTGGTTGGCCTGTCTGTCGGCGCGGGCCTGTGCCTTGCTGTTTTTGTCCCAGGCTTTCTCGACCGCGTCCCAGCGGATGCCGGCATGGCTGGCAAAGACATCGTCTTCCGAGGCGATCACCGCACGCTGCAGGTTTTTCGAGATGGCTGTCAGGGCTTTCCATTCCTGACGCCAGGGCAGGCGGTGTTCGCGCTGCACGATCTGCCAGATCTGGCTGCGTTCAAAGCTGGTGGATTCGGGTGCCACCCAGTTCATGGTCAGTACGCGCAGCAAAAAAAACAGCTGCAGTCCCAGAGCCGCCAGCAGGCACAGCATGAACCATTTGAGCAGCGCTTTCATCGGTGTTTCAGTCCTTGTCCCGGGCCGGCAGGCGTGTGCGCAGGCTGCTGTCGTGGGCGCAATCAAAACGCGAAACCACCACGATCTGGTCGCCCGGATGGTCTAGGGTGTCGGCGATCATCAGGCGGCAGGGGCTGTGGGCTCATTCAGGTCCACGGCAATCTGCAGTGGGCCGGCACTGTCGGTCTCGTCTTCCTCGCCTTCGGCCTCGGCGTCGGTGGTTGGCGCGCTCGTGTCCAGCTGCGCCGTCACGGTGCCGTTCACGTCCAGCGCCATCAGGTCGACCTCGCCCAGCCGGACGCGGACTTTGGCCCCGCGCGGCAGGCCTTGTGCGCCCATGACGGTGAAGACCAGGGGCAGTGTCT
>JAYRQF010000217.1:0-13889 GCA_041910735.1 Limnohabitans sp. | reverse complement strand
GCGTGGATGGCCAAAACGCTCCTGGTAATGCTGCGGACCACCGAGCCAGCCGCACAAAAACCAGAACAGCTTGTCTCGCGCATCGCTCAGCGTGCTGCCGTGGCTGGCGCGCAGCGCTGCATAGGCAGGCTCCAGGTCCATCAGGTCGTAAAAACGGTCCACCAGCGCACGGACTTTGGACTCGCCCCCGATCCACTCGAACGGGGTGCCAAAAGCAGGTTTTTCTTCTATTTGCATGGTGTGGATTGTCCCAGTTCATTCGACCTTCATTCGGCCGCCTGGCGCAGCGTCTGCACCACCGGCTGGCGCAGCACACCCGCCAGGCTCAGGCTACCAGCGGCCCAGGCCAGCGAAGCCCCGACAAGGCCCCCGGCGAGCGGCGCCCACCACAGCGGCGTCCAGGCAAAGTCAAACGCGTAGCGGGCCAGTGCCCAGCCCACCACCAGCGCCATGGCGCTGGCCATGAAGCCGGCCAGAAAGCCCACGCCCAGCAGTTCGGCGCGTTGCACCTGCGCCAGCAGCACGCGCCCGGCACCCAGCGCGCGCATGATCGCGTATTCACGCTCACGCGCCTGCCGCCCGGCACCGATGGCCGCCAGCAGCACCATCACACCCGCCGCGAGGGTGAAGGCAAACAGGAACTCGACCGCCTGGATCACCTGGTCAAGCACCCGCTGCACCTGCGCCAGCGAAGCACGCATGTCCACGCTGGTCACATTCGGGAACTTCTGCACCAGCACCCGCTCAAACTGGCGATCGCCCTCGGGCGTGCGAAAGGCCGCCAGCCAGGTCGCGGGCAAATCCGGCATCTCGGCCAGTGGAAAGAGCATGAAGAAATTGGCCCGCATCGAGGTCCAGTCCACTTTTCGCAACGAGGTGATGCGCGCATCGTGCACGACGCCACCCATGTCAAAACGCAGCCGGTCGCCCAGCTTCAGGCCCAGGGTGTCGGCAATGCCCTGCTCCACACTCACCCCGTCCTTCTCGCCCGGTGTCCAGTGCCCGGCCAGCAGCGGGTTATGGGCCGGCAGCCGGTCGGTCCAGGACAGGTTGAATTCGCGGTCCACCAGCCGGCGCGCACGCTCGGCCGCGTAATCCGACGCCCTCACCTCCCGGTCGTTCACCGCCACCAGACGCCCACGGACCATGGGGTACCAGTCGGGTGAGCGCACCCCGGCCGCCTGCAGGTGTGCCAGAAAAGCCTGCGCCTGGTCGGGCTGCACATTGATCACAAAACGGTCAGGCGCATCTTTGGGGGTGGCCTGGCGCCAGCTGGCCACCAGATCGGTGCGCAGCAGTGCGAGCAGGGCCAACGCCAACAGGCCCACAGACAGGCTGCTGACCTGCACCACCGCAAACAGCGGTCGCGCCGTCACCTGTCGGGTGGCCAGACGCAGCCAGCGCGGCGCCTGTTCGCCCGGAACCAGCCTGCGCAAGGCCCAGAGCATGCACGCGGCCAGGCCCGCAAACAGCACCAGCGCAGCCGCAAAGCCCCCCACCGTGATCAGCCCCAGCTTGAGGTCGCGGCCGACCATGAGCAAGGTCAGCGCGAAACCCGCCAGGCCCATGACCAGCACCAGCCCCGAACGCAGTTGCAGCGCCCCCAGATCCCGACGCAGCACCCGCAGCGCCGGCACACGCGCCAGTTGCAGCACGGGCGGCAGACCGAACGCCACCAGCAGCGTCAGGCCCATGGTCATGCCCAGCACCGCAGGCTGCAGACTGGCCGCGGGCAACTGCGTTTCCACCAGCCCCTGCAGCAGGCTAACGAAGCCCAGATGCACCGCGTAGCCGACGACCACCCCTGCTGCGCTGGCCACCAGACCGGCACCCAGAAACTCGGTGGCATACGCCAGCGTGAGCGTGCGCTGGCTCTGCCCCAGCACGCGCAGCAAAGCGCAGGCATCCAGCTGGCGCTCGGCAAAGCTGCGCGCGGCCAATGCCAACGCCACCGCACACAAAAGGGCCGCCAGTAACGCCACCAGATTGAGGAACTGGCTGGCCCGGTCCAGCGTCTGGCGCATCTCGGGGCGACCGCTTTCGAGGGACTCCACCTGCACGCCGCGCAAGTTGTCACCTTCAGCCTGCTCACGCGCCCAACCGGCATAGCGGTTGGCCACGTCAGCAGGCCCCGCCACGGCCATGCGCCAGGTCACGCGGCTGGCAGGCTGCACCAGTGCGGTCGAGGTCAGGTCGGCCGCGTTCATCATCACCCGGGGAGCAAAGTTCATGAAGCCCGCACCGCGGTCGGGTTCGCGCTCGATCACGCCGCTGATGCGCAACTCGCGTTCCCCCAGGGCCAGCACCTGTCCGGCCTGCAGTTGCAGCGCATCCAGCAGGGCTTCATCGACCCAGACCTGGCCTGTGGCCGGGATCGCATCCTGCGCGGCTTCGGCCTTACGCCGAACTTGCAGCCTGCCCCGCAGGGGGTAGCCGGGCTCGACCGCCTTGAGAGCCACCAGTCGGCTCGCGCCGTCGGCCGAGGGCACCCTGGCCATGGTCGGGAACACCACATTGGTGTTGGTCACCAGCCCGCGACGGACCGCCTCCTGCATCAGGGACTGCGGCGTGGGCCGGTCACTGACGACCACCGCATCACCCCCGAGCAGCTGTCGGGCATCGCGCCACAAGCCCGCCTGCAGGCGGTCAGACAGGAAGCCCACCGCCGTCAGTGCGGCAACAGCGAGCAGCACAGACAACATCAGCAGCCGCAACTCGCCCGCGCGAAGGTCGCGCCAGAGTTGGCGTCCTCCCAGCCCGAGACCGTGTGTCCATCCATGTGCGTTCATGTACCCGAACATACCCGATCGACCATGCCCGTGCAGCGCGATGGGCTCGCCGGAATAGAACTCATGTCTTATTGCCAAGTCCACATATGGGGTCTAGCATGGACGCAGAGGTCGAATAATGAAGACAAATGGCTTGCTGATCGTGGACGATCACCCCGTCTACCGGGAGGCACTGACAGAAAAACTGGGCGCCGACTTTGCACCGCTGGGGGTCCATGTGGCTGGTGCCGCATCAGCCGATGAAGGGCTGGAAATTCTGGCCAAAGACCATCTGCGCTGGACCGTGCTGCTGGATATCCAGATGCCCGGCCTCAGCGGTTTGGCGGTGATCCGGAGCTTCAAATCCCAGCCTCAGGTGAGCCATGTGGTGGCCATCTCCGGCCTGGACGAAAAACTGTGGGAACCCCGCAGCGTCAACGCAGGGGCTACCTTGTTCCTGTCCAAGAACCACACCAGCCAGTTCATCTTCCGCAAGCTCGATATGCTCATCCGTGGTCAGAGTGCCGGAACGAGTCTGACTGAGGAAGGACTCCCTCCGCCATCGTTTCGACTGACAGATCGTCAACGCGAGGTGCTCAGTCTGATTGCACAGGGCCACCCCAACAAGATCATCGCCCACTTTCTCGAAATCAGCGAACAGACGGTGAAGATCCACATCAGCCAGATCTTCAAGGAACTGCGGGTGTTCAACCGCACACAGGCCGTGCTCAGGGCGCAAAAGAGCAACCTGCTTTGAGCCTCAACTGCTGCCACCCCACGGTATTGCCACAACAGGCTCATTTTGAGCTGGCAACGATGGTCCAGACGAAGTGTGGGCAAGTGTCAGGAGACAGGTGGCCACAGCGATGGCCAGAAGAATGCAGTGGTGGATTTTCATTTTTTTCCTTCCCGGAAATCGTATGAAAACCCTGCTGGCGGAACCATTCCAAATTCGCTCTAGAACCTATGACCCAATCCCTTCAGGCCCCACCGCACGACGATGCCAGTGGCTACATTGCTCGCGAAAAATCCTCTTACATCACCAAGGCTGCCCGCTCGGTCACCGTTGCCAACATCATTGCCCCCATGTTGTGCTATGTGGCTTTTCGGGAAGACGCTGACCCGGTCCGGTTCAGGATCTGGCTGGCCTACATGTTTGTGGCAACCGTCATCCGGACATGGAGCACGGGTCGACTTGAACATGACCCCAAGAAGATTGGTAACCCGCAGGTCAACCTCGGCTGGGTCACTCTGGGGGTTGGCCTGATCGGTTTGGGCTGGGGGCTGGGCTGGTGGCTGCTGGCGCCCGACCTGAGCATGGAAAACCGGCTGCTGTACCTCTACATCACGACGGGTGGCATGTTCAACAGCATGTTTGCCTACTGCGTCCATTGGCCCACTTTTTTCAGCTTCACGGTCCCCATCATGGTGCCGGCCATCGTGATGGTCCTGATGCCCAATCCCCTGTTTCACTGGACGGTATCGGCAGGACTGTTTGCACTCTTTTTCTACGTGGTCAAGATTTCACGCAACTTTTCGAAATCCTACGAAGACTCGCTGCGCCTGCGTTTGCGCAACAACAAGCTTTACCAGGACCTGGCCACCGAACGCGATGCCTCGATTGCTGCCAACGTGGCCAAATCCAGCTTCATTGCTTCTGCCAGCCATGATCTGCGCCAGCCCATGCACGCGGTGAACATTTATCTGGACTCCCTGCACATGGACAGGATCCATCCCGATGAGCAAAAAACCATCCGAAAGATCAAGAGCAGCATCACCACCCTCAACGAAATGTTCGAGTCCCTGCTGAGCATCAGCAAGCTCGACAGCCACACGTTCCAGCCTGCCATGCAGCCGTTCAAGCTGGAGGATCTGACAGAGTCACTTGAAGAGTTTGCCCGTCCCCTGGCGACACACAAGGGGCTGCACATCCATTTTTTTGGCAAACAGGGCTGCGTTCAGGGTGACATGAAAGCGGTTCACCAGATCATGATGAACCTGATCAGCAACGCCATCCACTACACGGACCAAGGCCACATCGACGTCGGCGTCCGCTCCGAAAACGGCTTGCTGACCCTGCAGGTTCAGGATACCGGGCGAGGAATTTCGGCCGATGACCTGGACAGGATTTTCACCGAGTTCTACCGGGTGGATGAAACACGCCCTCTGCATGATGGTCTGGGACTTGGCCTGTCCATCGTGCAGCGGCTGTGCCAGCTGATCAATGCCCGTATCGAAGTGGCTTCGCAACGAGGTCAGGGCACCACCTTCACCATCCACACCCCTTACCGCTGGCTGCCGGATGCGGCTTCGCCAGTGGTGCTCGCTTCTTCCTCATCGGTGGCAGCCAATGCCCCGCTCTCGCTCAAGGGCAAGGTCATCGCAGTCATTGAAGACGACCCGGTCGTCTGCGAGGCCTACCGACAAACCCTGACCAGCAAAGGGGCACAGGTCATCCTGCTGCCGGATGACCAGCCGACACTGCTGCGCGAACTGGAGCTGATCGACCATCTGGACCTTGTCATCAGCGATTACAGACTCAAGTCAACCACCGGGGATGCCGTCATCCAGACCCTTCGGGAATCGTTCAACCACGAAGTGCCAGCCATCATCGTGACCGCCGACACCTCCCCCATCCACATCCACCATTTCCAGCAGCTCAACGTCCCAGTGCTGCACAAGCCCGTCAGCTTCCAGCAGGTCATTGACACGGCAGAGCGGGCGCTGGCTCTGGCCGAAGAGCACCAGGCAGACGTCAGCCCGTGATGGCGCCCGATACCTGAACCTGGGCCAGTTCGGTCTGCCAAACCAGCCGCTCCGGGGCGCTGAAACAGAGAAAACGTTTGTTGGTGGCTCGGCCAATCGCACACAGGCCCACGCGCTGCGCGACCTCCAGCCCCATCTGCGTGATGCCGCTGCGCGAGACCACGACCGGGATGCCCATCTGGGCCGACTTGATGACCATTTCACTGGTCAGGCGTCCGGTGGTGTAGAACACCTTGTCTTTGCCCACCACATCGTTCATCCACATCCAGCCGGCGATCGTGTCGACCGCGTTGTGGCGCCCCACATCTTCCACAAAGAGCAGCATCTCTTCGCCGTGGAACAGTGCGCAACCATGCACCGAACCGGAGGATTTGTAGGTCGTCTCCTGCAGCCGGATGGTGTTGACGATGCCGTAGAGCTGGCCCTGCGTGATCTGTGCATCGGGCAATTCGATCTCGTCAATGTGCGCCATCAGATCGCCAAACACGCTGCCCTGGCCACAGCCGGTGGTCACGACCCGCTCGGCGCTGCGCTCCACATGCACCTGCGCACCTTCGCGGGTACGCACCGCAGCCACGCCGGGTTCGCCCACCTCGCCCTCCCCGATCGTCCAGTCCACCGTGATGGATTCGATCTGTTCCATCGAGTCGATCAGGCGCTGGTTGCGCAGGAAGCCCAGCACCAGCAGCTCTGGGTCGCCACCCAAGGTCATCAGCGTGACGAGTTCACGTTTGTCCAGATAAACCGTGAGCGCCCGCTCGGCGGGGATCGCCGTATCGGAAACCTCGCCAAACTCGTTGCGCACCGTCACCCGGCGCGTGAGTGGTGCGCGAGCGGCCGTCAGGCGGGGTTTGAGCGCGGGGAGATCGGATACGGGCAAAGACATGCGTGGAGCCTAACGTAAAAATCCCCCGCCGATGCCGGCGGGGGATTTCAGTAGCGGACCAGGAAAGGGATCAGCCCTTGCCTGCGGGCTTGGGCGAAGCAGCAGGTGCGGCAGCCTGGTCAGCGGGCTTGTAGGGCCCCGGGTCGGCACAGGCGGGAGTCGGTTCCTTGGCTGCGGGCTTGCCCTTGCCAGTGGTCTTGTAATAGTGTGCAGCCACCTTTTCGCGCGACTTGCACAGCTGGTAGTCGGCCACTTTGTTGGCATGGGCGGTCTTGGCCGCAGCTTCGGCTGCCTTGGC
This sequence comes from Limnohabitans sp., assembly GCA_041910735.1. Taxonomy (GTDB): domain Bacteria; phylum Pseudomonadota; class Gammaproteobacteria; order Burkholderiales; family Burkholderiaceae_C; genus Limnohabitans_A. Next base: position 7,171 of record JAYRQF010000217.1, on the reverse strand, counting down.
CTTGGCCTCTTCGCTGGGAGCCGGCAGCTTGGCCAGCGCTGCGCCTGCCAGCGTCAGGGCAGAGGTCAGGATGAAGATGTTTTTCATGGGTTTCTCCGTCAGGCAGTGGTGGCGGGCTTGGCGGCAGGCGCAGCAGGCTCGGAGCGCTGCGCCGGGATCTTGCCTGCCTGGATGTCCTTGTACCAAAGTTCGTGGTGTTCTTTGGCCCAGGTCTCGTCCACGTAGCCGTCGCGCATGGCGCTGTAGGCACCGCGCATGCCGATCGTGCCCATGTAAATGTGGCCCAGGAACATCGCCATCATCAACACAGTGGCTGTGGCATGCACCATGTGGCTGATCTGCATGGTGGCGCGCTCGTAGACCAGACCCGGCACCAGTTTGTCGAGCACCAGACCCGATGCCACCACGATCAGCCCCAGGAAGAACACACCACCCCAGAAAACCAGCTTTTCCCCGGCATTGAAACGGTGCGAAGGCACTTCGTGGGCAGACAGCAGCCCGCCGCCCTTGAGCAGCCAGGTGATGTCTTCTGCGCGCGGCAGGTTGTCGCGCAAAAAAGTCACAAACACGATCACAAGTGACACCGCAAACAGGGGGCCAGCGAAGTTGTGGATGTTTTTGAGCGCATAGGTCAACCAGCCAAACAAGGTGGCGCCGATGACGGGCTGTATGAAGAACTTGCCAAAAGCCATCACGACGCCCGACACCGCCAGCGCCACAAAAGCAATGGCATTGGCCCAGTGGGCCGAGCGCTCGAAAGGCGTGAAGCGCTCGATCTTGCGACCGGTCTCGCTGCCATGCAGTTCAATCGTGCCCTTGCGCCAGTAGAACAGCGCCAGCGCACCCAGCACGATCAGCAGCAGCGAACCACCGTAGGGGATCAGCCAGTTGTTGCGCACCTGACGCCAGGCTTCGCCGGCATTGGTCAGACGCGAGCCCGGGTACTGCACGAACTTCTGGATCAGGTTGCCCGCTTCCGGCGCCTGGCTCAGCGGCAGGCTGCTGTAGCCGGTCACGCCCTGCCCAACCTGGTGCCACATGGGCGCGTTGTTGCCGGGTTGGACCTTGCCACGCTCGGCGTTGGTCTGTTCCTTGTATTTCGGGTCGCTGTCGGCATCCGAGAGCTGCAGGATGTTCGCGCTCTTGACCCCGCCCACCGATGCATCGGCAGGCGGCGCGTTCTGCGCCCATGCTGCAGCCGAAGCCAGCAGCCAGGCGCCAATCAGGATGAAGCGATGCATGACCGTCTCCTCACTTGGGTGCGCGCTGGTGGTCGTTCATGCCGTAGTTGGCACGGGCCTTGAGCTGGTTGGCCCAACTGGCCTTGTCACCCACCGTCCAACCCGGCTGGGTGAAAACGGCCACGCCGGTGCCGGACTGAACCGGCTTGTCGTTGCCGGGACTGACCAGTTCCTGCGGTTTTTCACTGCAGGCGGCAAGTGCCATGACAGCGGTCACGGCAGACAGGATCAGGATCTTGCGCATGGTCAGGCTCCTTGCTTGGCTGCAGAACCGTAGGCCGTGCCCCAGCCCCAGACTTCAGCGCCCTTGCCGCGTTGCACCACGCGCTGACGGAAAATGTCGGAGACCACATCGCCGTCACCGGCAAGCAGCGCCTTGGTCGAACACATCTCGGCGCAGGCTGGCAGCTTGCCTTCGGCCAGGCGGTTGCGACCGTACTTGTCGAACTCGGCCTGGCTGCCGTTCTCTTCGGGGCCACCGGCGCAGAAGGTGCACTTGTCCATCTTGCCGCGCACGCCAAACGTGCCCTGGCTTGGGAACTGGGGCGCACCGAACGGGCAGGCGTACGAGCAATAGCCGCAGCCGATGCAAACATCCTTGTCGTGCAGCACCACGCCCTCTTCGGTCTTGTAGAAGCAGTTGACCGGGCACACCGCCATGCAAGGGGCATCCGAGCAGTGCATGCAGGCCACCGAGATCGACTTCTCGCCGGGCACGCCGTCATTGAGCGTAACCACGCGGCGGCGGTTCACGCCCCAGGGGACTTCGTGTTCGTTCTTGCAGGCGGTGACGCAGCCGTTGCACTCGATGCAACGCTCGGCGTCACAGATGAATTTCATTCGTGCCATCGTGTTCTCCTCAAGCCTTCTCGATGTTGCAGACCGTGGTCTTGGTTTCCTGCATCATGGTGACGCTGTCGTATCCGTAGGTCGTGGCGGTGTTCACGGCTTCGCCACGCACCACCGGAGCAGCGCCCTTGGGGTAGTAGGCCAGCATGTCGGCACCCTGCCAACGGCCCGAGAAGTGGAAAGGCATCCACACCGTGCCAGTGTCCACACGCTCCGTCACCAAGGCCTGCACGTTCAGGCGGGCGCCGGTCGCGCCCAGCAGCCAGACACGGTCGCCATTGCGGATACCGCGGTCGGCGGCCGTCTTGGGGTGGATCTCGACGTAGGCTTCCTGTTGCAGCTCGGCCAGCCAGGGGTTGGAGCGGGTTTCCTCGCCGCCGCCCTCGTACTCGACCAGACGGCCCGAGGTCAGGATCAGCGGGAATTTCTCGTGCACCTTGTCGGCGATGTTCTTGTCCTGCACCGTCTTGTAGAGGGTGGGCAGACGCCAAAAGGCCTTCTTGTCGTCGTGCGTGGGGTACTTGGCCATCAGGTCCGGACGGGTGCCGTACAGGGGCTCGCGGTGCTGCGGGATCGGATCCGGGAAGTTCCAGACCACGGCGCGCGCCTTGGCATTCCCAAACGGGTGACAGCCGTGGTTTTTCATGAACACGCGGATCATGCCGCCCGAGCTGTCGGTCTTCCAGTTCTTGCCTTCGGCGGCCTTTTTCTCGTCGTCGGTCAGTTCGTCCCACCAGCCCAGCTTCTTGAGCAGGATGTGGTCGAGTTCGGGGTAGCCGGTGGTGATGTCGGCGCCCAGCGAGTGCGAACCGTCTTCGGCCAGCAGGTTTTTGCCCTCGCGCTCCACGCCGAAGTTGGCGCGGAAGTTGCCGCCGCCGTCCATGACGTGCTTGGAGGTGTCGTAGAGATTGGAGGTACCCGGGTGCTTCATCTCGGGCGTGCCATAGCAGGGCCAGGGCAGACCGAAGTAGTCGCCGGTGAAGTCGTAGCCGGTCTCTTTGTCCTTGCCGCCTTTGGCTTTGAGGGTTTTCACGTCGAACACATGCATGTTCTTCATGTGGGCCTTCAGGCGCTCGGGGCTTTGGCCGGTGTAGCCAATGGTCCAGACGCACTTGTTGATCTCGCGCAGGATGTCCTCGGGCACCGGCTCGTCCAGGCCCTTGACCTTTTGCATCTTGTAGTTCTTGCACAGCTCCTTGTCGAAGCCCAGCTTTTGCGCCAGCTGGTACATGATCATGTGGTCGCTGCGGCTCTCCCACAGCGGATCAATCACCTTCTCGCGCCACTGCAGCGAACGGTTGGACGCGGTACACGAGCCGCTGGTCTCGAACTGGGTCGCGGCCGGCAGCAGGTACACCGCGCGGTTCGGGTTGAGGTCTTCAGGCTTGCCGGGCATCGCGGCCATGGCTGCGGTGGCGCTCGGGTAGGGGTCCACCACCACCAGCAGGTCCAGCTTGTCCATCGCGCGCTTCATCTCCAGACCGCGGGTCTGCGAGTTCGGCGCATGGCCCCAGTAGAAGACACCGCGCAGGTTGCTATCCTGGTCGATGAGTTCGTTCTTCTCCAGCACACCGTCGATCCAGCGCGAGACGGTGATGCCGTTCTTGCCCATCATGGCCGGGCTGGCGAACTGCTTTTTGATCCACTCGAAGTCCACGCCCCATGTCTTGGCAAAGTGCTTCCACGAGCCTTCGGCCAGACCGTAGTAGCCGGGCAGCGAGTCGGGGTTGGGGCCCACGTCGGTGGCGCCTTGCACGTTGTCGTGGCCACGGAAGATGTTGGTGCCACCACCGCTCTTGCCCACGTTGCCCAGCGCCAGCTGCAGGATGCACGATGCGCGCACCATGGCGTTGCCAATCGTGTGCTGGGTCTGACCCATGCACCAGACGATGGTGCCGGGGTTGTTGTCGCGGAGCATCTTGGCGACCTTGAACATCTGGTCTTCCTTGACGCCACAGGCCTCTTCCACCTTGTCGGGTGTCCACTTGGCCAGCACATCGGCCTTGACGGCATCCATGCCGTACACACGGTCGTTGATGTACTTCTTGTCTTCCCAGCCGTTTTTGAAGATGTGGTACAGCAACCCGAACAGGAACGGGATGTCGGTGCCCGAGCGGATGCGCACATACTCGTCGGCCTTGGCCGCCGTGCGGGTAAAGCGCGGGTCCACCACGATCATCTTGCAGCCGTTTTCCTTGGCGTGCAGCATGTGCAGCATCGACACCGGGTGGGCTTCGGCGGCATTGGAGCCGATGTACAGGGCGACCTTGCTGTTTTGCATGTCGTTGTACGAGTTGGTCATGGCGCCATAACCCCAGGTGTTGGCCACACCGGCCACCGTGGTGGAATGGCAAATGCGCGCCTGGTGGTCGCAGTTGTTGGAGCCCCAGAAGCTCACGAATTTGCGCAGCAGGTAGGCTTGTTCGTTGTTGTGCTTGGACGAGCCGATGAAGTACACGCTGTCCGGGCCGCTGGCCTTGCGCAACTCCAGCATCTTGGCGCTGATCTCGGTCAGGGCCGTGTCCCAGCTGATGCGCTCGTACTTGCCGTTGACGAGCTTCATCGGATAGCGCAGGCGGTACTCGCCATGGCCGTGCTCACGCAGCGCGGCACCCTTGGCGCAATGGGCACCCAGGTTGATCGGCGAGTCGAACACCGCCTCCTGCCGCACCCAGACGCCGTTCTCGACGACGGCATCGACCGCGCAGCCCACCGAGCAGTGGGTGCAGACAGTGCGCTTGACTTCGACCTTGCCCTTGCCGATGTTGTCGATGCCGGCAGCAGCATGGGCTTTTTGCACCAGGCTCAGCTGGCTTGCGGCCAGACCGACACCCACACCCAGTCCCGAACGGCGCAGGAAGCTGCGGCGGTCCAGCGTGGGGAGGGCCTGCGACAGGCCGCGACGAAGACTGTGAACAAACGAAGAGGAGGCTGCGCCCGAAGACGTGCCCTGTTTTTTGGTCAGCAACATGGAAGGCTCCAGTTGGATGAGAGGGGAAAAAGGATCAGACGCGGGTGGTCTTGTAGTAGCGCTGGACGTGCTCGCTCAGGCTGTAACCGCCACCACGTTCGGGCTTGGTCAACGGGGCGACAGCAGGGGCTGCCTGCCGGGAAACCGCCTTGGGCAGCACGCTGGCCACAGCCGCCACGGCTCCGACGGTGGCCGCGCCGGCAAACAGGCTGCGGCGTGAATGTTTCGCTGTAGGAGATTGGTCCATGATGCGTCTCACTGTCAGGGTCTGAAAAATTCAGGGGTCAGAAACCAGCCACCTATGAGCTTGGCTTCATAGGGCGCCGATGTTACCCCGACTGGGCTTGTATGTAACATGGTGAAAACCACATGTGCAAAAGGGTCGACAGACAAGCCTGCCCAAGGCCCTCGCCGTGCATGCCCCGAGTCAGGCCAACAGGTCAAACCCTTGGGATTCCACGCTCGCAAAAGCCTCGGTCAAGCCGGCCAGTCGCGCATAAAAAACAGCTTTCGGATGGACTGCAATGGTCTGACACATGCGAGACACCCAAGGCTGCAGATGCTGACTGAAAAACCCTGATTGCCGTGTGAGATTGCACACCGCCACATCGTCACCGGCAATCAGGTAGCGCATGACTTCGAACAGGTAGGCCACATGGTCTTCGGTTTCGGGCATCTGCGCACCGCGTGCCAGCCCGAGGGCGGTCAGGTCGTCACGCAGCTGCACCAGAGGTTTTTCGTTGAGAAAACCGCTCAGGTAATGCGAGCCAAAAAGGTAGACCTCGGGCTTGCCCACACCACCAAACAGCGCGTTGTATTCCTGCGCGATCTGCCCGGCGGTCATGTCTCGAGCGACCGCTACCAGCTCGCGCCAGGGTTCTTCGAGAAAGGCGCCCCGCTCGGGCGCATCGGTCACGGCGGCCTGCAGCTGGACCAGCAGGTCCTCGGCTGGCGGCTGGTAGAACAGCGTGGCCAGCAGGCCGTACATTTCGGCGCGCGCCACTTCCTCGTCGAGCGCGCTGGATCGGGTCAGTTCGTTGCTCATGGCGTTCAGGGTTTGGGTTGGCCGGGGGTGGGGGCAATACGCACTTCGTTTTCGGCGGTGAAGATGTCCACCACCCGGCAGTCGCCGCACATCTTCAGGCGTTCCAGCGCTGCACCCTGGAACATGCTGTGGCCCGCCAGGCGCCCCAGCATCGCCTCGATGGCCTTGAGCGTGCCAAAAGGCTTGCCGCAGCGCACACAGGCGTAGGGCGGGCTGTGGTGCAGGCGGCGCGGCTGGTTGCGCTCAGGCGTGAGCAGCAGGCGCGGCTGCAACGTGATGGCCTGCTCCGGGCAGGTTTGGGCACACAGGCCGCACTGCACGCAGTTCTTTTCGATGAACTTCAGTTCAGGCTGCTGCGGGTTGTCCTGCAGGGCCGAGGCCGGACACGCCCCCACACAGCTCATGCACAAGGTGCAACGATCGGGGTTGACGCTGATGCCGCCCAGCAGGGAACCGGCTGCCGGCAAATCAATCGCCTGCGGCGCAGGCGCCACCTGCAAGGCAGGCGCGTGGGCCATCAGGTGGTCCAGCGCCAGCTCCAGTGTGCTGCGCTTTTCGCTTTGCACCGCATGGCGCGCCGCCACGCCCGGCCCTTGCGGCACACCCACGCCGCGCCCGGTCAGTCGCTGCAGTTCGCCGTCCAGCACCTGGGGGTGACCGGCTTCGATCAGGCCGAAATGCACGCCGCTGTAGCCCAGGCCGTTCAGGATGCTTTGCGCCACGGCCATCTGCTCGGCCAGCGCCGTTTTGTACTGCGGCGCTTCTTCGTCGGTCAGCAGCACGAAGACCTGCCGCGCACCCCAGGCCACCGCCGAGAGCCAGACCTCCAGCCCGAGGCTGGCGGTGTGCCAAAGCCCCATCGGGATCACGCGCGCGGGCACGCCCTGCATCAGCTGCAGCCGGGCACCGCGGCCGAGCTCGTCGACCAGTTTCTGGCCGCGCTCCTGGCTGTGCAGCAGCAGCGCTGCATCGCGCCCACCGGCGGCCTGGTATACCTGCAGCAGCGTTCGGATCTTGCCGCCTTGTTCGGGCGCACGCGGGTAGGCGTAGGTCAGCGCCCCGGTC
>JAYRQF010000216.1:0-10095 GCA_041910735.1 Limnohabitans sp. | reverse complement strand
TCACTGCGTGCCGAAAATCCGGTCTCCCGCATCGCCAAGACCGGGCAGGATGTAGCCGTGGTCGTTGAGTTCGCGGTCAATGGCGGCGGTGTAAATCGGCACATCCGGGTGTTCGCGGTGCAGGGTGTGGATGCCCTCGGGGCAGGTCAGCAGACACAAAAACTTGATGGAACGCGGCTGGCACTGCTTGAGGCGGGCAATCGCGGCGGCGGCCGAATTGCCGGTGGCCAGCATCGGATCCACCACAACCACATCGCGCTCGTTCATGGCCTTGGGCATCTTGAAGTAGTACTCCACCGCCTGCAGCGTCTGCGGGTCGCGGTACAGGCCGATGTGGCCCACGCGCGCGCCCGGCACCACCGACAACACCCCGTCCAGAATGCCGTTGCCGGCGCGCAGGATGCTGGCAAACACCAGTTTCTTGCCATCGATCACGCGGCCGGTCATGGTCTCCAGCGGGGTCTCGATCTGCACGTCCTGCAGCGGCATGTCACGGCAGACCTCGTAAATCATCAGGCTGGCCAGCTCGTTGAGCAGGCGTCGGAAGCTGCTGGTGCTGGCGTCCTTCTTGCGCATGAGCGTGAGCTTGTGCTGCACCAGCGGGTGGTCGATCAGGTGCACCTGGGCGCGGGCGGCGGGGTCGATGGCGGTCATGGTCGGTTCCTCGTGTGCGAATGGCGGTTGTGCCTTCAAAGGCCGGATTGTGCCCGCTGCGCCCGCGTCGCCCAGGTGGCTGGCTGGCCGGAAGACTGCGCTAGCATCGCGGCCACCCACATTTCAAGGAGAAACCCATGTCGATGTTCCAATGGCGGCAGCAGAGCCCGGACCTGCTGCAGCAAGGCGGCACCATAGCCCCCGACGAGCGCCTGCCCTGGCCGCACACCGCCGCCATGGGCGTGCAGCATGTGATCGCCATGTTCGGCGCCACCGTGCTGGCCCCCATCCTCATGGGTTTTGACCCGAACGTTGCCATCCTGATGAGCGGCATCGGCACGCTGATCTTCTTCCTGATCACTGGCGGCAAGGTGCCCAGCTACCTGGGTTCGAGTTTTGCCTTCATCGGCGTGGTGATCGCCGCCACGGCCTATGCAGGCAAGGGACCGAACGCCAACATCGGCGTGGCGCTGGGCGGCATCATCGCCTGCGGCGCGCTCTACACCCTGATCGGCGTGGTGGTGCAGCTGATCGGCACCAGCTGGATCGAGCGGCTGATGCCGCCAGTGGTCACCGGCGCGGTGGTGGCCGTGATCGGCCTGAACCTGGCGGGTGTGCCGGTCAAGAACATGGCCGCTGGCGACTTCGATGCCTGGATGCAGCTGGTCACTTTTGTGAGCGTCGGTCTGGTGGCTGTGTATTCGCGCGGCATGGTGCAGCGCCTGCTGATCCTGGTGGGCCTGATCGTGGCCAGCGTGATCTACGCCGTGCTCACCAACGGCATGGGGCTGGGCAAGCCGCGGGACCTGTCGGGTGTGATGAACGCCGCCTGGTTTGGCCTGCCCACGCTGGCCGCGCCGGTGTTTGACGGCCGCGCCATGCTGCTCATTGCCCCGGTGGCCATCATTCTGGTGGCCGAAAACCTCGGCCACATCAAGGCCGTGACTGCCATGACCGGCAAAAACCTGGACGCCTGCATGGGCCGCGCCTTCATCGGCGACGGCGTGGCCACCATGGTCAGTGGCGCCTCCGGTGGCACCGGTGTGACGACGTATGCCGAAAACATCGGCGTCATGGCCGCCACCCGCATTTATTCGACCGCAACCTTCCTGGTGGCCGCGCTCATGGCGGTGCTGCTGGGCTTCTCGCCCAAGTTCGGCGCCCTCATCCAGGCCATCCCGCTGCCCGTCATGGGCGGTGTGTCGATTGTGGTGTTCGGCCTGATCGCCGTGGCCGGCGCCAAGATCTGGGTCGACAACCGGGTGGACTTTTCGGAGAACAAAAACCTGATCGTCGCCGCCGTCACGCTGGTGCTGGGCACGGGCGACTTCACCCTCAAGTTCGGCCCGTTTGCGCTGGGCGGCATCGGCACCGCCACCTTCGGCGCCATCCTGCTGTATGCGCTGCTGAACGGCCGCAAGACCCGCTGAACAGGGCCCGGAGTCCGCGCCCGAAACGCGGCCGGACTCACCAGGTCTGCATCAGAGTGACCAGACCATGCGCATCGAGGGGCGCTGGCCGAAGTCAGCGTACCACGCCGCCATCCGGGGGTGACGGTCACGCCAGCCCAGGTCCGGAAAGCGCAGGTCCAGGTACCAGAGGGCACAACCGATGGTCAGTGAGCCCATGTCCACGCGCCCCTGCAGCACCTCGGGGTGGGCACACAGCCAGGCCAGTGAAGTCTCTACCTTGTCGAGCTGGGCCGCGCGCCACTCGGGCCATTTCAGTTCATCGGGCCGGGCGATGTCTTCGTAACGGGCCAGCAGACAGGCGTCCAGCATGCCATCCCCCAGAGCCTGCAGGGTCAGGGTTTCCCAGCGCGCAGCACCCACAACAGGAAACAGCGGGCCCTTGACCAGATCGTTGAGGTATTCGCAAATCACCCGGCTGTCGAAAAGCACCTGACCGTCATCGGTGAAAAAGGTCGGCACCTTGCCCAGCGGGTTGTCGCGGATGATCTCCGCGTCCCGCTGCACCGGGTGCGCGTTGGACGGCAGCAGCTGCAGGCGGTCGTTCAGGCCCAGCTCGTGGGCAGCCACGAGGCATTTGCGGACATAGGGTGAATTCGGCGAGAACAGGATGCGCATGGCTGGGCTCCTCAAGGTCATGGATTGGCAAGGTGCTGGCCGGCAATCCAGCCAAAGGTCAGGGCAGGACCCAGCGTGATGCCGGGTGCAGGGTATTGGCCGCCCATGATGGAATGCATGTCGTTGCCGACGGCATACAAGCCCTCCACCGGCTGTCCCAGGATGTCCAGCACCTGGGCATGGGTGTTGCAGCGCAGACCCAGCGCCGTGCCGATGTCGCCGGCATACACCTTGACCGCGTAGAACGGTCCCTGGCGCAGCGGTCCCAGGCAAGGGTTGGGGGCGTGGTCGGCATCGCCAAGATATCGGTTGTATTCGGTCGACCCCTTGCCGAAATCTTCGTCGTGTCCGGTTTCGGCAAAGTGGTTGAAGCGTTCGGCCGAAGCCTTGAGGCCGGCGGCATCGATGCCCAGCTGTGCAGCCAGTCCGTCCAGCGTGTCCGCCCGGTACAGGTAGCCTGCCTGCACCAGATGCTCTCGCGGGCGACCCCCCGGCAGGGCCAGCCCCATGCCCCAGCGCTCCATGAAGGGCGCGTCACAGACCAGGAACGCCGGGAAGGTGGGCACCGTCTTGTGTGAGCGGTACATGCCCAGCACAAACTCGTGGTACGAGGTCGATTCATTGACAAAGCGCTGGCCTGCCGAGTTCACCGCCATCAGGCCGGGTTTGGCACGGTCCCACACCAGGTGCGGGTAGCGCAGCTGGCTGCCATCCGGGCGCTGCAGGATGGAGACGGGCGCCCAGAATGCAGGGCTGAAATGGCCGCTGCCCAGGGTGGCGCCAGCCTGCTGACCCAGAGCGATGCCGCCGCCGGCGTTGTCCTGCGGTGACATGGACCACGGCCCGGTCGGCTGCGGATAATGCTCACGGCGCAGCGCCTCGCTCCACGGAAAGCCGCCGGTGGCCAGCACCACACCGCGACGTGCGCGCACACGGATCTGCCGGCCATCCTTTTGCACGGTGACTCCGACCACGCGGGCGGCGTCGCGCTCCAGATGGCTGACCGTGGTGTTCAGCCAGTAGTCAATGCCCCGGTCGAGCACGCTTTTGAACAGACGTCCTGCCAGCGCGTTGCCCAGCACCAGCCTCGTGCCCCGGTGGTAGCCCTGCAGGCGGTCCAGCGCATAGCGCAGCACCAGCTTCATGCCCTCTTTCCAGGAGGTGAAGGACTTTGTCACCGCCAGCAGGTGTTTGGCGTCGGTCATGGTCACCATCATGCCGCCGAGCACCATGAACTCGGGCAGCGGATCACGCAGCTCTTTGAAGCGCGGGCCGAGCTGGCGACCGTCGAACATCAGCGGATCGAGCGAACGTCCGCCAAAAGCCGCGCCTTCGCGGTCAGGGTAATAGTCGGGCGAATACGTGCGTGCGGCCAGACGCACTTCGGTGTGCCGCTCGAACCACTCCACCGCCTGCGCGCAGGCATCCAGAAAGGCACGGCGCACATCGGTTGGTGCCGCGTCGCCGACGGTGTTGTGCAGATAAGTCCAGACCTTTTCAAAACTGTCCGGATGCCCAACCTTTTCGGTTTGTGCGTTCAGGGGTGCCCAGACTGCGCCACCGGATACGGCGGTCGAACCCCCTATGCGGTCTGTTTTTTCCAGCAACAGCACCGAGCACCCACCGACACTGGCGGTGAGCGCTGCAGCCATGCCACCCGCGCCGGCACCCACCACGACAACATCGACTTCCTGATCCCAGGTTTTCATGCGCCAGACCCTCCAAGCGACTTGCCACCGTCGACAAACAGCACCTGGCCGGTGATGAAGCCCGTCTGGGCTGAGGCGAAAAAGGACACGGCCTGGGCGATGTCTTCGGGTTGGCCGGCTTTGCCGGTGGGCTGCAGCGCCAGCTGCGCCGCCAGGCGTTCGGGCGTGAGTGCGCGCAGGATGGGCGTGTCGATCAGACCGGGAGCAATCGCATTGACCAGAATGCCGCGCGGCGCCAGTTCCATGGCACCGGCCCGGGTGTAGCCCACCAGGGCAGCCTTGGAGGCCACATAGTGCGGGTGGTTGCGTGCGCCCAGGTAGGCGCGCGAGGCGATGTTGACGATGCGCCCACCGTCGGGCATTTGCTGCGAGACGGCCTGCGTCAGTGTGGCCGCCGCGATCAGGTTGACCTCGTAGGCACGCCGGAAATCGGCACTGCTGACCACATCGAACTTGCGTTCATCGAAGATGCCGGCGTTGTTGACCAGCACCTGAACGGGCGAGAGCTGGTCCACCAGCGCACGCACCGCCGCTTCGTCGGTCAGGTCCAGCACATGGGCCTGGACAGCCAGCCCCATCGCCTGCAGACGCTGCGCTTCGCGCTCGGCCAAGGCGCGGTCGCGGTCGACCATCGCCACCGAAAATCCGTCGCGCGCCAGACGCTCGACGGTGGCCAGACCCATGCCGCTTGCGCCACCGGTGACCAGTGCAACTCCCAACCCCATGATTTGTCCTTTCAGGCAGACAGAAAGCCACCGTCCACCGGCAGCACCACACCATTGACATAACTGGCCATGGCAGAGGCCAGAAACACGATCGGGCCGACCACCTCCTCGGGTTGCCCGCCACGCGCCATCGGCACACGCTTCATGTACCAGTCCGTACCGCCCGGCACGGCCAGTTGCGGCGCCACCATCTCGGTGAGCATCAGGCCCGGCGCCACCGCATTGGCGCGTACGCCGTACGGCGCCAGATCGCGCGCCAGTGCCTGGGTAAACGAACGCACCGCCCCCTTGGAGGCGATGTAACCCGCAGAGGAAATGCCGCTGACAAAGGCCACGATGGACGACAGGTTGACGATGCAGCCGCGGCTTTGCTTGAGCGCCGGTACAAACGCGTGCGTGACATTGAACAGGCCCTGCAGGTTGACCTGGATGAGCCGGTCCCAGACCTCTTCGGCCTGCGGGTCGTCCATGCGCGCGCGGCCCGAAATGCCGGCGTTGTTGACCAGCACGTCGATGGCCCCGCGTTCGGCGGTGAGCTGGCCGGCAAAGGCCTGCACCGCCGCACGGTCGGTCACGTCCAGTTGTTCAGCCCAGGCCTGGCCGCCCTGTTCACGGATGGCGGCGGCCACCGCTTCGGCGCGTGCCAGGTCCAAATCGGCCAGCACCACGCGCGCGCCTTCATTGACAAAGCCTTGCGCAATGACCGATCCCAGGCCACCGCCAGCGCCGGTGACCAGTGCCAGTTTGTTCTCCAGCAGTTTCATCTTGTCCTTTCCGGGCCTGGCGGGCCTCACACGCCCAGATACGCCTTGCGCACCGCCGGGTCGTTCATCAGCTGGGTCGATGGGCCCTGCAGACCCATTTCGCCGTTTTCCAGGATGTAGGCGTAGCTGGCCACACGCAAGGCCAGACGCACGTCCTGTTCGACCAGCAAAATGGTCAGCCCCTGTTCGCGGTTGAGGCGCACAATGGTTTCGAAAATCTGCTCGACCAGCAGCGGCGACAGCCCCATCGAGGGTTCGTCAAACAGGATCATGCGCGGGCGCGACATGAGTGCACGCCCGATCGCCAGCATCTGCTGCTCGCCACCCGACAGGGTGGAGGCCAGCTGCCCGGTGCGCTCTTTCAGGCGCGGGAACAGGCCGTACACGCGCTCCAGGTCTTCGGCCATTTCGCTGCGGCTGCGGCGCAGGAAAGCACCCAGCTCCAGGTTCTCTCGCACGCTCATATCCCGGAACACCTGACGGCCCTCGGGCACCTGCACCAGACCGCGGCGCACGATCTCGTCCGAGGGCAGGCGATGGATCGCCTCACCATCGAAGATGACTTCACCGGCGGCAGGATCGATCAGGTGCGAAATGGCATTGAGCGTGGTGCTCTTGCCGGCGCCGTTGCTGCCCAGCAGCGCCACGATGGCGCCGTGCGGCACCTTCAGGGACACGTTCTGCAGCGCCTGGATGGCACCGTAGGCGGCGCTCACGCCCTTGAGTTCGAGCATGGTGTCACTCATGGGCGGCTCCCTTGCCCAGATAGGCTTCGATCACGCGCGGGTCCTGGCTGATCTGGGCAGGCGTACCTTCGGCGATTTTTTCACCAAAGGACATGACGGTGATGCGGTCAGAAATGGACATGACGAGTTGCATGACGTGCTCGACCAGCAGCACGGTGATGCCTTCCTTGCGCGCCAGCTCGGTCAGCAGCTGGTCCAGGCTTTCAATGTCGCGGTTGCGCAGGCCGGCCGCCGGCTCATCCAGCAACAACAAACGTGGCCTGAGCGCCAGCGCACGCGCCAGCTCCAGCAGCTTCTGGTGGCCAAAGTCCAGTTCCCTGGCGGTGGTGTCACGGTCTTCGGCCAGGCCAACGCGCTCGATCAGGCTGTCCACCCAGTCGCGCGTCTCGCCGTTTGGGCGACGCAGCAGACGCCCGAGACTGCCCGCGCTGTGTGCGTAGCAGCCCAGCAGCACGTTCTCATACACCGACAATTCGGCAAACAGCTCCAGATTCTGGAAAGTGCGCGCCACACCCAGACCCGCCATGCGGTCCGGTGAAAGGGCTGTCACATCCTGACCGTCGATGACAATGCGGCCGGCGTTGGGCTGGTAATAACGCGAGATGCAGTTGAAGGTGGTGGACTTGCCCGCCCCGTTGGGACCGATCAGCGCATGCACCTTGCCGCGCTCGACCTCGAACGACAGGTTGTTGACCGCAGTCAGACCACCGAAGCGCACCGTGATGCCTTCGACACTCACAAAAGAGGGGTTCATGCGCCCGCCCTTCCTGCGGCCACACGCGCCACACGTTGCCGGCGGTCGGCAAACAGCCCGCGCGGCCTGAACATCATGAAACCCATCAGAATCGCACCATAAATGATTTCCTGGATCGACAGCGCCTGACGCAGCAACTCCGACACCAGACCGAAAAAGATCGCACCAGCCACCGCGCCACGCACGGAGCCGATGCCGCCCACCACCACCATGGTCAGGATCAGGATGGTGGTCTGAAAGCCCAGGCTCTCCGGGTGGATGAAGGAGATGAACAGGGTGTACATGCCACCAGCGATGCCGGCGAAGGCGGCAGAGATGGCAAACGCCGCCAGCTTCACCGAGCGGGTGTTGATGCCCATGGCCATCGCCGCCACGTCACTCTCGCGCACCGCGCGCAGGGCGGAGCCAAACTGCGAACGCGACAGGGCCACTGTGCCCCACAGCATGAGCGCCGCCAGTGCGATCACGAAGGGGTAGGCCTGAATGTCGTTGGTGAGTCGGAACCCGAACATCTCGGCCGGCTGCATGCGCATGCCGTTGGAACCGCCGGTCACGGACTCCCAGTTCAGGAACACCCACTGCATGGCCTCGCCAAAAGCGAAGGTGGCCAGTGCCAGGTAAATGTCGCGCATGCGCAGTGCCAAAAAGCCGATCAGGTAACCCAACACGGCCGACAGCAGGCCACCGGCGAGCACCGACAGCACAAATGGCGGATGCCACAGTGTGTTGATCAGGCCGGCGGTGTAGATGCCAATGCCGTAGAAGGCGGTGTGCGAAAGCGCAAACTGCCCCGCCTCGCCGATGACGATGTGCATGCCCAGGGCCAGCACCACGAACACCATCAACAGGTTGACGATGTACAGAACATAGCCCGAGGCGACGAACGGCAGGACGCACAGCACCCCCAGCAACAGCGCCAGGGTGAGGTGGTCGATCGAAAATTTCTTCATACTTTTTTCACCTGAACCTTGCCGCCAAGCAGACCCTGCGGACGCAGCACCAGCGTCACGAGGATGGCCAGGAATGGCGCCACCACGATGGCGTTGGTCGAAATGAACAGGCCCACCAGGTTCTCCAGCACACCGACAATGAGCCCACCCAACACGGCACCGGGCAGGCTGGTGAAGCCTCCGACAATGGCTGCGGCATACGCCAGGATGGCAATGTGGGCAATGTCGGGCGTGATCAGCACCTTGGGCGTGATCAGCAGTGCCGCCAGCGCCGAAATCAGCCCGGACATGGCCCAGACCATCATGCGGATGCGCGAGAGCCGAATGCCCACGATCTGCGCCGCGCGCGGGTTCATGCCGACCGCGCGCATGGCCTTGCCAATGCGGGTGTGGGTGAACATGAACCAGATCAGCAGCATCACCACCACGGCCACCACGAAGATCGCAATATCCAGCCGGGTCAGGGCCGCGTCGCCGATCATCACGGCATCGTTGGAAACCAGCGGGGGCAGCGAACGCGGCGCGTCACCGAGCCCGGTCTGCCGCACCAGCCCCTTGAGCAGGTAGGCCAGGCCCAGGGTGGCGATCACCAGCTGCACGCCCACCCCGCGCGAACCGGTTACACGCTCCATCACCACTTTCTGGAACAGGGCGCCACCCAGGCCGACCACCACCAGCGTGAAGATGATCACCAGGGCATAGGGCAGGTGTCCCGTCATGAGCAGGGACAAGGCCACATAGCCCCCGATCATGAACATCTCGCCCTGCGAGAAGTTGGGCACATCGGTGGTCTTGAAAACCGCCACGATGGCCAGCGCCAACAGGGCATACACGCTGCCGGTCACCAGACCGGACAACAGGCCCTGCTGCAAAAACAGCCAGATATCACTCAATGTCATGTCATGTGGCGGCGGGCAAGGCCTGTGGGCCCGCCCGCCGCTTGTTCAGTGTTGAAACCCTTACTTGGGCTGGTAAGTCCAGAGGCTGCGGTAAGAACCGGGCACCGCCACCTTGTTCTCGCCGTCGAACTTCAGGTAGATGGCCGACTTCTGTCCGGCATGGTCGGTGGCCGTCAGTTCGATCGGGCCGGCCATCACTTTGGAGTCGAACTTCGTCTGCGACAGGGCCGTCAGGAACTTCTCGCGTGTCAGTTGCGGGCCGGCGGCCTTGAGGGCATTGACCACAGTCATGGCCGAAGGAATGCCGTAGGGCATGTAGGTCTGCGGGTAACCCGGTTTGGCGGCCAGATCGGGGTAGTACTGTTTGTACATGTCATACACCCACTTGAGCTTGGCACCGCCGGGCACGTCCAGCATCACTTCCTGCAGATAGACGTTTTTGAACGCATCCTTGTTGCCCACGTTCTCGACCAGCTGCTTGAGGTCGGCCGTGCCATTGACGGCGATGATGATCGGCTTGTTCCAGCCCAGCTCATGAGCCTTCTTGACCAGCAGGCTCACCGGACGGGCGTAGGTGGTGATGACCAGCGCATCCGGGTTGGTCGCACGGATCTTGAGCATCGGCGCCGTCACATCGGTGATGTTGGGGTTGATCGACTGCACCTGCAGATCGGCACCGATCTGTTTGGCCTGGAATTCGGCCGCCTCGAGGTTCCAGCCACCATAGGCATCGTCGTGGTTGATGTAACCGATCTTTTTGGCTTTGAGGTGCTCGTGGGCGAACTGCACCATGGAGCCACCGACCGC
>JAYRQF010000215.1:0-3224 GCA_041910735.1 Limnohabitans sp. | reverse complement strand
GTGGGCGAATGATAGCGATTCGGATCAACCTTGCCAGCCCGGATAATTGGCTGCATGAATGAAGCTTCTGTCCCGGATTCCAGCGTACCGCAGCCTGCGCACCGCAGCTGGCGACAGGCCCTGAGCCTGTACGTGCAACCGGCCAGCCTGCGCATGCTGGCGCTGGGGTTTTCGGCAGGACTGCCCCTGCTGCTGGTGCTGGGCACGCTGAGCTTTCGCCTGCGCGAGGCTGGCATCGACCGCAGCACCATTGGCTACCTGAGCTGGGTGGGGCTGGCCTATGGTTTCAAGTGGGTCTGGGCTCCGCTGGTGGACCGCATGCCCCTGCCCGGGCTGACGGCGGCGCTGGGGCGCCGGCGCAGCTGGCTGCTGCTGGCGCAGTGTGTGATCGCTGCAGGCCTGGTGGGCATGGCGCTCAACGACCCCGCGCAGATGCTGGCGCCGCTGGTGTGGTGTGCGCTGGCGGTAGCCTTTGGCTCGGCCACGCAGGACATCGCTCTGGACGCTTACCGCATCGAGTCTGCCGGTGCCGACGCGCAGGCCACGCTGGCCGCCAGCTACCAGACGGGTTACCGGCTGGCCATGATTTGGGCGGGGGCCGGTGTGCTCTGGATCGCTGCGCGCGCGCAGGGCGCAGACGTCACGGGCTATGCCCACGCGGCCTGGCGGGCCGCCTATCTGGCCATGGCCCTGAGCGTGTTGCCGGGCATGCTGACCGTGCTCTTCTCGCCCGAACCGGTGCCGCGTCCGCTCACGCCCGCCCGCAATGTGGGTGACTGGCTGCGCGGTGCCCTGCTCGACCCGTTTGCCGATTTCTGGCGACGCTACCGCTGGCAGGCGGTGCTGGTGCTGGCGCTGATTGCGGTCTACCGCATCAGCGACGTGGTCATGGGCATCATGGCCAACCCGTTTTATGTGGACATGGGCTACACCAAAGACGAGGTGGCGGCCGTGACCAAAATTTACGGTGTCGTCATGACGCTGGTGGGGGCCTTCATTGGAGGGTTGTTGTCCTCGCGTCTGGGGGTGATGCGTGTGCTGATGCTGGGCGCCGTGCTGAGCGCCGCGAGCAACCTGCTGTTTGCATGGCTGCACGGTGTGGGGCACGACGTGACGGCGCTCATGGTTGTGGTCTCCGCCGACAATCTGGCCAGCGGCATCGCTTCGGCGGCCTTCATTGCCTACTTGTCTTCGCTCACCAACATCAGCTACTCGGCCACCCAGTACGCGCTGCTCAGTTCCATGATGCTGCTGCTGCCCAAGTTCATTGCGGGATTCTCGGGCGATTTCGTGAACGCGTACGGGTATGCCGCGTTCTTCCACGCCACCGCGTGGCTGGGCGTGCCGGTATTGCTGCTGGTGTGGCTGGCGTCGCGGGTGCGGGCCCTGTAAGGGTGTTTACCCAACTTTACCGGGCCGATACGGGCCGGCCGATCCGGCAGGGGATGATTCAAACATGACCAAGCTGTTGATGATTGAAGACGACGTGCGCCTGGCGGGCATGGTGTCGGACTACCTGGCGGCCTCGGGCTACGAGGTCAGCCACGCGCCCGATGCCACTTCGGGGCTGGAGCGCCTGCAGCACACCCCCCCCGAGCTGGTGATTCTGGACCTGATGCTGCCCGACATGGACGGCCTGCAGGTGTGCCAGCGCATCCGTGGCCTGTCCGGAGCGGCCGGTCAGGTGCCGGTGCTGATGCTCACGGCCAAGGGCGATCCGATGGACCGCATCATCGGACTGGAGATGGGGGCCGACGATTACCTGCCCAAGCCCTTTGAGCCGCGTGAGCTGCTGGCGCGCATCCGGGCGATTTTGCGTCGCCAGGGCAACGGCATGGCGCCGGTACCCCAAACCCTGCAGTTCGGCTCGCTGGAGATCGACCGCGACGCGCGGCAGGTTTCGGTGCGCGGTGTGGTCTGCGACCTGACTTCCTACCAGTTCGATTTGTTGGTGGCCTTGGCCGAGCGCGCCGGGCGCGTGCTCACGCGCGACCAGATCATGGAGGCGGTGCGAGGGCGCGAGCTCGAAGCCTTTGACCGTTCCATCGATGTGCACATGGGCCGCATCCGCGCTGCCATCGAAGACGATGTGAAAAACCCCAAACGCATCCTCACCGTGCGCGGTGTGGGCTATGTGTTTGCGCGCCAGCAGGAGTGAGCGGGCATGTGGTCCAGACACCTTTACCTGCGCATCTGGCTGGCCGTGGTGCTGGGGGTGGCCGTGCTCATGACCCTGGTGGGTTGGGCCTGGCAGGTCTCGTTCGAACACAATGCCGCCAACCCGCCCCTGCGCGAATGGATCGTGCGCAACGCACAGGGCGAAGTGCTGGCCAGCACCACGGCGCGGCCGCAACCGGGCACACCGCTGGAGCTTCAGGTGCCCATGGCCGGGCAGGCCCCGGTGCAACTTTTTCTGGAACGGCGCATGGAGCGTCCCGGTGGTGGTGTGGTGCATCTGGGCGGTCGTCCTCCCCATCCCCGTGATCTGGCACCCTGGTGGGCCCGGCCACCCTACGGCTTCATCTGGATGCTGGCCCTGATGGGCGTGGCCGCCGCGCTGGCGCTGTACCCGGTGGTGCGCCGCCTGACCAAGCGGCTCGAAGGCCTGCAGCAAGGCGTGCAGCGCTGGGGCGATGGTGACCTTTCGGTGCGTGTGCCCGAGGGGGGCGACGACGAGGTGGCCGACCTGTCGCGTCGCTTCAATGCCGCGGCCGAACGCATCCAGCGCCTGATGTCGGCGCAAAAGTCCCTGCTGGCCAATGCCTCGCACGAGTTGCGCTCGCCGCTGGCCCGCATCCGCATGGGGCTGGAGCTGATGGACACGCCCGGTGCCAACGAGGCCGTGCGCGACCGCACCCGTCAGGAAATCCTGCGCAACATGGCCGAACTGGACCTGCTCATCGACGAGATCCTGCTGGCCAGCCGACTGGACGCACGCGAGGCCGACATGGGCACTGTCGAAGCGGTGGATCTGGTGGGCTTGTGCGCCGAAGAATGTGCCCGTGTGGGGGCCCGGCTCGATGTGCCCGAAGGCATGAGCAGCCTGGAAGTGCAAGGTGTGGCCAAACTGCTGCGCCGCATGGTGCGCAACCTGCTGGAGAACGCCATGCGCTACGGCGCCAGGGCCGACGAAGATGGTGGCGTGGTGCTCAGCCTGTTGCAGGATGCGGGTGCGCCCGTGCTGCGCGTGTGTGACCGTGGTCCCGGCGTGCCGCCGGAATACC
>JAYRQF010000214.1:0-6228 GCA_041910735.1 Limnohabitans sp. | reverse complement strand
TGACCGAGCAGGGTCACCAGGGCATTGGCCACCATGCTGGCGGTGAAGACTGAAAAACCGGCCACGATGAACCGGGCGTTGCGGCTGCGCTCGTGCCGCGCGAGCGACAGTGCTGAAAGCGTCAGTGCCAGCAGCGCGGCACTGTTGGCCACACGCACCAGCATGGCCATGCCCGGTGCGTGGCGGTTTGCAAATCCCCAGCCAATCACAGCGGCATACAGCGCCAGAACCGCAACCAGCCCACGCCAGGACCAGGCCCGCCCCATGTCCATGCGCAGCGACTGCGCGTACAACAGATACGAGGCCAGCAGCATGGGCTGCGCCACCAGATAGGTCCAGACATCGTCCACCAGTCCACGCATGCTGATCAGCCACACACTGATGCCGGCCAAGAGGCCGGCCAGGCACCACACCCCCACCGGCCATTGCATGGGACGCCGCAGCACCAGCCAGAGGGTTGGCGACATGAGCAGGTAAAACAGGGCATTGACCCTGAACGAGGTGGCCAGGTCCAGGACTTCGGTCATGCCGCCTCCGCCAGCAAAGGCAGACCCAGCAGCGCCTGCACGCCGCCTTCGGGGCGGTCCAGCAGGCTGAGCGTGCCGTGGTGACGGGCCACAATGTCGCGGGAAATCGCCAACCCCATGCCCAGCCCGTCCGGCCGGGTCGAACGCAAAGGCTGACCCCAGTGCTCGCGCAACTCCCCGCTCAGGCCAGTGCCCGTGTCGCTGACCAGCACCTGCGCCTGACCCTGGTCTGCCCGGCACAACACTGTCAGCTTTCGCTGCGGTTGCTCAGCCATGGCCTGCACCGCGTTGCGCAGCAGATTGACCAGCACCTGCGACAGGGCCACCTCGTCGCCCAGACAACGCAGCGGCACTGGCGAACGTTCCAGCTTCAGCGCCACCCCCGCCCGCTGCATGTCGGTCTCCACCTGCGCCAGCGACTGCTCCAGAACCTGATGAAGATCCACCTGGCGCAGGCCGGGCCAGGCCGGTTCACCGTCCAGGCGGATGCGCTGCAGGATTTGCACCGCACGGTCGATGCCCGCCTCCACCTGCCTCAGCAGCTCCGAAAACGCGGGCTTAGCGGCCGCCCCGGCCGTCCAGTGGCGCTCGGCCAGCTGGGCATTCATGAGCGCCACGGTCAGAGGCTGGTTGAGCTCGTGCGCCAAAGAGCCAGAGAGGATGGCCATGCGCCGATGCCGCTCCATGCGGCGAATTTCCAGATCGAGCAGGCGTGTCTGCCGCTCACCCTGCTGCGCCAGTCGGGCCTCGATCTGCTCGTTGGCGGTCAGGTCCAGCATCATGCCCACATAGGAAAAATGGCCGATCATCGCCGTCACAAGGGCGG
Organism: Limnohabitans sp.; assembly: GCA_041910735.1. GTDB lineage: Bacteria > Pseudomonadota > Gammaproteobacteria > Burkholderiales > Burkholderiaceae_C > Limnohabitans_A. The sequence goes on along the minus strand of JAYRQF010000214.1, from coordinate 4,875 downwards.
TCAGGGCCAGCAGACTGGCGTCCCAGGTGCTGCTGAAGGGGCTGGGCGTGGCAATCGACTGCCCGGACAGGACACCCTGCAGCATCAGCATCAGGCCCAGCACAAGGTAGGTGACCGCGATCGTGGCGGCATTGCCACTGCGGATCTGCCGGGACAGGCGCCAGGCCCATCCTGCGGTGTACAAAGACAGCAGGCCCAGCGCCATGCGCATCCACAGGCCCCGCTGCGCAGGAGAAAACCACACCAGCAGGGCGCTGTAAAAACCCGCGCCCAGGAGCAGACACAGCACGACCTGTGTCCCCGACCAGGCATGTCCCTGGGTGGTGCGCAGGGACTGTGCCCAGAACACCATGCTGCCCAGCACACAGGTGTTGGCCACCTGATAACTCACCACCTCCGGCAGCCAGGGCCGCAGCCCCATGAGCACGATGCCCAGGCCGGCCGCCAGCCCCCCGACACACCACCAGGCCACGGCACGGTCCGGTGTCGGCCGCAGCGCCAGCCACACCATGACCGGCAGGGCCAGAAACAGGAAAGCCGCCAGTATCAGCGTGGTCTGACTGTGCAGCATGCTCAGGTCACCTGCAGTGCCTGTTCCAGCGATTCCAGCGTGAACGGTTTGGACAGCAGTGTCACGTCCGGCATGGCCTGCACCCTCGCCAGCAATTTCTCGTCCAGTGCGGCGGTGATCATCACGATGGGCAATTGCGGCCGCAACCGGTGCAGTTCGGCCGCCAGGTCGGCCCCGTTCATGCCCGGCAGGTTCAGGTCCAGCACCACGGCACCGAGTCGGGTCGGCTCACCATCCGCATCAGCCAACCACAACTGTCCATCGCGCTGCGTCAGTGCCGCCAGCAGGGACTCGGCGCTTTCATGCACGCTGGCCGCGACACCCTTGAACGACAGCAGGGCCTTGAGCGCCTGAACAATCTGGACCTCGTCGTCCACCAGCGCCACCATGCCCTGTGGCATCAGCCCCTGATCCGTATTCGCCTGCGCCATGATATGAGCCCTTTCTGCTTCGCAATGATATGCGTGCGCGACACGGGCACCCGCCCAGGGCAGCTCTGGCGGGACAAACTCTGGCAACATCCGCCTCCAGCACAGACACGGAGACAAGATGAATACAGCCCTCACCCAATGCTGGCCCGAGGATGCCGGACAAGCCCTTTTGATCGGCCGCATCTGGCAGCCGGGCACCGGCCCGGTGCTGGTGGCCGCAACACCCCAGAATTTGTGGGACCTGAGCGCGCTGGCCCCAACCAGCAGCGCCCTGCTCGACCAGCCTGATGTGGCCACCCGGGTGCGTGCCCATCTGGCCAGCGGTCAGGCAGCGAACCTGGGCCCGACCGGGGCTGTGATCGCCAACAGCGACGAATCCGGCCGTGACAGCAGCCAGCCCTGGCTGCTGGCCCCCTGCGACCTGCAGGCCATCAAGGCTTCGGGCGTGACCTTTGTGGCCAGCATGCTCGAACGCGTGATCGAGGAACAGGCCCGTGGCGACGCCAGCAAGGCCGAAGCCGTGCGCAAGGCGGTGGTGGCCGTCATCGGTGACAACCTGCGTTCTGTGCGACCGGGTTCGCACGAGGCCATGAAACTCAAAGAGGTGCTGCTGGCCCAGGGCGTCTGGTCACAGTATCTGGAAGTGGGCATTGGCCCGGACGCCGAGATTTTCACCAAGGCCCAGCCCATGAGCGCGGTCGGCCATGGCGCCTGGGTCGGCCTGCACCCAGGCAGCCAGTGGAACAACCCCGAGCCCGAGATCGTGCTCGCGGCCAATGCCCGCGGTGAAGTGGTTGGCGCCACGCTGGGCAACGACGTCAACCTGCGCGACTTTGAAGGCCGCAGTGCCCTGCTGCTGGGCAAGGCCAAAGACAACAACGCCAGCTGCGCCATCGGCCCCTTCATTCGTCTCTTTGACGAACACTTCGGCATCGACGATGTGCGTCGCTGCGACCTGACCATGCGCGTGGATGGTCCCGAAGGCTTCCAGATGGCCGGCAGCAGCAGTCTGGCGCAAATCAGCCGCGACCCGCTGGACCTGGCCGCCCAGGCCATGGGGCCATACCACCAGTACCCCGACGGCATGATGCTGTTTTTGGGGACCATGTTCGCGCCCACCCAGGACCGCCACGGCCCGGGTCAGGGCTTCACCCATGTGGTGGGCGACACGGTCAGCATCGCCACCCCCCGGCTGGGCCGACTCTTCAACCGGGTGACCACCAGCGACCGTGCCCCCGCCTGGACCTACGGCACAGGCGCGCTGATGCGCGATCTGGCCCGCAGAGGCCTGCTGGCATAATTTCGCGCATCCCCGGGCCGCAAGAATCCTCTGATTTCTGCGGCCGATTTTTTGACCCCAAGGAACACAGCATGATCACCACCCCCTCCGGCCTGCAGTACGAAGACACCACCGTTGGCGAAGGCGCCGAGGCCAAAGCCGGACAGGATGTGGTGGTGCACTACACCGGCTGGCTGTACAAGGACGGCGAGCAGGGTGCCAAGTTCGATTCGAGCAAAGACCGCCGCGACCCCTTCGTGTTTGCGCTGGGCGCAGGAATGGTCATCAAGGGCTGGGACGAAGGCGTGGCCGGCATGAAGGTCGGCGGCGCCCGCACCCTGATCATCCCGCCCGGGCTGGGCTACGGCGCGCGTGGCGCCGGCGGCGTGATTCCGCCCAACGCCACCCTGAAGTTCGACGTCGAGCTGCTGGCAGTCGAATAAATTCAGCTTCTGCACCCGGCCATTTGTCATCCCCGTACTTGATCCGGGGACCCATACAGAGCGATGGATGCCCCGGTCCAGCCGGGGCATGACAAGACACAAAAATACCCCCTTGAAATTCCCGGGATTGACCTCAGTTGTGAGGTTGAATCCCCTTTTTGCTGTTTTTTTAAGCACAAATGTCCGAAAACACCCCTTCCCAAGACAGCGCTGCAGCAGCGCCCGAGTCCGCACCTGCTGCTGCCCCCGAACAGGATCTGGCCGCGCAACTGGCAGAACTGCAGGCCAAAAACGCCGAACTGGCCGACTTGTACCTGCGTGCCCAGGCCGATGTGCAGAATGCCCGCCGCCGCGCCGACGAGGAAATTGCCAAATCGCGCAAGTTCGCCGTGGAAGGCTTTGCCGAAAGCCTGCTGCCGGTGCTCGACAGCCTGGAAGCCGGCCTGGCCATCCCCAACGCGACCATCGAGCAGATCCGCGAAGGCTCCGAGGCCACCCTGCGCCAGCTCAAGAGTGCGCTCGAGCGCAACAAGGTGGTCGAAGTCAACCCTGCGCCGGGCACCAGATTCGACCCGGCCCAGCACCAGGCCATCAGCATGGTGCCGGCCGAGCAGGAAGCCAACACGGTGGTGACCGTGTTGCAAAAGGGCTACCTGATCGCCGAGCGTGTGCTGCGTCCGGCGCTGGTCACGGTCGCGGCCCCCAAATGAACACCCGGGCGACAGGTGCTTTCACAGCTTGAAAATGACCGCACCGTCCCCAATTCAGAACCAATTCAAATCCATATCCGGAGTTAAACATGGGAAAAATCATCGGCATTGACCTGGGCACCACCAACTCGTGCGTGGCCATCATGGAAGGCAACACCACCAAGGTGATCGAGAACGCCGAAGGCGCGCGCACCACGCCTTCCATCATTGCCTACCAGGAAGACGGCGAGATCCTGGTTGGCGCCAGCGCCAAGCGCCAGGCCGTGACCAACCCCAAGAACACGCTGTACGCCGTCAAGCGCCTGATCGGCCGCAAGTTCACCGAGAAAGAAGTGCAAAAGGACATCGACCTGATGCCCTACACCATCTCGGCTGCCGACAACGGTGACGCCTGGGTGGAAGTGCGCGGCAACAAGATGGCCCCGCCGCAGATCAGCGCCGAAGTGCTGCGCAAGATGAAGAAGACCGCCGAGGACTACCTGGGCGAAGCTGTCACCGAGGCCGTGATCACGGTGCCCGCCTACTTCAACGATGCCCAGCGTCAGGCCACCAAGGACGCCGGCCGCATCGCAGGTCTGGACGTCAAGCGCATCATCAACGAACCCACCGCTGCGGCCCTGGCCTTCGGTCTGGACAAGCAGGAAAAGGGTGACCGCAAGATCGCCGTGTACGACCTGGGCGGCGGCACCTTCGACGTGTCCATCATCGAAATCGCCGACGTCGATGGCGAAAAGCAGTTCGAAGTGCTGTCCACCAACGGCGACACCTTCCTGGGCGGCGAAGACTTCGACCAGCGCATCATCGACTTCATCATCGAAGAGTTCAAAAAGGAATCGGGCGTCAACCTCAAGCAGGACGTGCTGGCCCTGCAGCGCCTCAAAGAAGCCGCCGAGAAAGCCAAGATCGAGCTGTCTTCGTCTTCGGCCACCGACGTCAACCTGCCCTACATCACCGCTGACGCCACCGGTCCCAAACACCTGAACGTCAAGCTCACCCGCGCCAAGTTCGAGTCGCTGGTGGAAGACCTGATCGAGCGCTCCATTGCGCCCTGCCGCATCGCCATCAAGGACGCCGGCATCAATGTGTCCGACATCGACGATGTGATCCTGGTGGGCGGGCAGACCCGCATGCCCAAGGTGCAGGACAAGGTCAAGGAGTTCTTCGGCAAGGAGCCACGCAAGGACGTGAACCCCGACGAAGCCGTGGCCGTGGGCGCCGCCATTCAGGGCCAGGTGCTCTCGGGTGACCGCAAGGACGTGCTGCTGCTGGACGTGACCCCGCTGTCTCTGGGCATCGAGACCCTGGGCGGTGTCATGACCAAAATGATCACCAAGAACACCACCATCCCGACCAAGTTCGCCCAGACCTTCTCGACCGCCGACGACAACCAGCCGGCCGTGACGATCAAGGTGTTCCAGGGCGAACGTGAAGTGACGGCCGG
>JAYRQF010000213.1:0-1580 GCA_041910735.1 Limnohabitans sp. | reverse complement strand
TTGATGCGCCCGTGCGGAATGGCCACGCCATGCCCCAGGCCCGTGGAGCCCAGGCGCTCGCGGGCGAACAGGCTGTCGGTGATGAGTGCGCGGTTGAGACCATGCAGAGTCTCAAACAGCAAACCCGCTTCCTCGAAAGCGCGTTTCTTGCTGGTGGCATCCACGCTGACGAGCACTTGTGGCGCGGGCAATATGGCGGATAAACGGTTCATTCAGGCCTCTCGAATCGCAAATTATGCCCAGTCACCCGATCTTGACCAGATGACGGGCACAAAAAAGCCGCTTGACAGATCAAGCGGCTTGTTGCAGCGCAATATAACGATCGGGCAGCCGTTGGACCGCCCGGTACCGGTCACATCAGACGCTTGGCCGCGTCGTGGTGGTGGTCCTGCGCCTTGTCCTTGTAGCGCAGCACCTGACGATCGAGTTTGTCGGCCAGTTCGTCGACGGCGGCGTACAGGTCGGCGTGCGCGCTTTCGGCAAACAGGTCTTTGCCCTTGACGTGAATGCTGCACTCGGCCTTCTGCCGCTGGTCTTTCTCCTTGAGGTTGTCCACCGTCAGCAACACCTTCATGTCGACCACCTGGTCGAAATGGCGGGAAATGCGTTCAAGCTTGGAAGTGACGTAACTGCGCAGGGCAGGCGTGACTTCGAGGTGGTGTCCGCTGATCGTCAAGTTCATACAAGAGCCTCCTTTTGCTCCGGGTTGACAAAGGCCACCGATCGGATCGACCGTCCGGCAGCCACAGGGAAGGTCTTGAGCCCACTATGCCCATGATCGGCGGGCGGCGCAAGCGTGCAGTGCAGCAAAGCACCAAAACGCGAACCTAGGCATTCAGATGCCCGGTGTCTCGCGCTGCACCCCGGGGCTCGCATGTACCTGCACGCGGTGCGCCAAGGCCACCGCAGCCAGGCTGGCGGCTGCCCCGATCAGCGCGCAGACCCAGTAGTGGGTCAGGTGCCCTTGCGCGTCACGGCCGATGATCAGGCCGCCGACGAAGGAAGCCACGCCCATGGCGGCCGACTGCACCGCCGCGTAGAGCGCCATGAAGGGGCCCCGCAGCGCCGGCGCGGCGGCACCGGTCACCAGTGCCATGCCCGGGATCATGCGCCCGCTCATGCAGATGAACAGCGCGGTCGAGACCATCATCACCGCCCCCAGCGGCCAGGGCGGCAGCAGGGTGATGGCCAGCATGGGCGCGATCACCGCCACCGCCATGATCGAGAACATGCGCCGCTTGCCCAGCCGGTCGCTCAGGCGGCCGATCCAGCGCGCGGTGAACAGGGTGGCCAGACCACCGGCCAGGTAGAGGTGGGGAATCTGCTGCGGCAGCAGGCCCACATTGGCCTGCATGTACAGCGTGATGAAGGGCAGCATGGTGAAGCCGGTGATCATCAGCAGCGCCGAAAACGCAAACGCGCGCTGGTGGTTACGGTCGGCCAACACCTGCCCGATCCCGCGCCACACGGGGGGCCGCTGCCCGCTGCGCAGGTGATGCGACAGCGGCGGCAGCGTGACGGCCGCCGCCGCCAGCAGCAGCGCACTGAGCGCGGCGATGGCCAGGAAAGGGGCATGCCAG
>JAYRQF010000212.1:0-2229 GCA_041910735.1 Limnohabitans sp. | reverse complement strand
CGTTGTTGGCGAAGTAATGGGTGAACGCGATGCTCAACGGCCAGACGAACAGCAGCGGCGCAAGCATCCAGTCGAGGATCTCGCCGAACAGCGAGCGCTGCTCGCGCCGGAAAATGGTGACGTTCCAGCCCCGGGATTTCATGGTTCAGCGCGCGGGGCTGCAGTCCGGGCCGAACTCAGCCCGGGATCTTTTCGAGGCAGTAGCCCAGACCGCGCACGGTGGCGATGCGGATCGGGCCTTTCTCGATCTTCTTGCGCAGGCGGTGGATGTAGACCTCGATGGCGGTGTTACTGACTTCTTCGCCCCATTCGCACAGGCGCTCCACCAACTGGTCCTTGCTCACCAGACGGCCGGCGCGCTGCAGCAGCACTTCGAGCAGGCCCAGCTCGCGCGCCGAGAGTTCCACCATCTTGCCGTCAATCATCGCCACGCGACCGGCCTGGTCGTAGACCAGCGGGCCGTGCTTGATCTGCGAGGTGGCACCCCCCATGCCGCGGCGCGTCAGCGCGCGCACACGGGCTTCGAGCTCCTGCAGACTGAAGGGCTTGGCCATGTAATCGTCGGCCCCATAGTCCAGACCCTTGACTCGTTCTTCCACGCTGTCGGCGGCCGTCAGGATCAGCACCGGCAAGGTGGAGCCCCGCGAACGCAGGCGCTTGAGCACTTCCAGCCCGTGCAGTTTGGGCAGGCCCAGGTCGAGGATCAACAGGTCGAATTCGTTGTTGGTCATCAGGGCCGCATCGGCCTCGGAGCCACTGGCCACATGGTCGACGGCAGCACCGGCATTGCGCAGGCTGCGCAGCAGGCCGTCGGCGAGCACCTGGTCGTCTTCGGCAATCAGAATTCGCATGGGGGTCTCCTGGGGGGCGTGTCGGGCTGCATAACCCTGCGTTTCAGGGGTTTTTTGGATTCTAGTGTCGATCCAGCGCCGACCACCCCCTGTCACGGGGCAAGACGCATGCTGGTTTTCACCCATGCGGCCGGCCTTGTGCGGTCAATGCGCATAGGCTTCCAGCCCCAACGCCACCACGGTGGCCACGTCCTGGCCGACAGCCTCGCGAAACTCGCGCTCGGCCTGTTGCACGGCATCGCGAAATGCCTGCAGCCAGGCCAGGCCGCTGGCGGTGAACACCACGCGTCTGGCACGTGCGTCCAGCGGGTCGTCCTCGCGTGTGACCAGTCCCCAGGCCTCGCACTGGTTGACGAGGTTGCCCATGGCCTGCTTGGTCATGCCTGCGGCCTGCGCCAGTTCGGTCAGGCGCGAGCCCTGCAGCGCCAGATGACGCGTGATGTGGATGTGCGCCGCGCTGATCTGGTCGCGCGCCGCCAGATTGGCCAGCGCCAGCGGCACGCCTTCGTTGCCGGCCATCAGCTGCAGCACGCGCTCGTCAAAGCGGCGCATCGCGTGGCCCAGCCAGCGGCCCAGATGGCTCTGGCGCCAGCGGTCGTCCTGCAATTCGTCGGGGGCGTTGCTCATGACCAAATGGTAAATCAAACTGACCAAAAAACAGGTTTACAACCATGTACTGTACGCTTACAGTACTGATCACGCATCCAGTGCTTTTGCGAGGAAACAGAGGCCGGATCACCCAACCCATTGATTTTCAAGGAGATTTCCATGAGCGACGCCAACAGCGAAAAAGCCAAAGCCCTGCAAGCCGCACTGGCCCAGATCGAGAAACAGTTCGGCAAGGGCACCATCATGCGCCTAGGCGAAGGCGAGCAGATCGAGGACATCCAGGTGGTGTCCACCGGTTCGCTGGGTCTGGACATCGCCCTGGGCGTGGGCGGCCTGCCGCGTGGCCGCGTGATCGAGATCTACGGCCCGGAATCCTCGGGCAAGACCACGCTGACGCTGCAGGTCATCTCCGAAATGCAAAAACTCGGCGGCACCTGCGCTTTTGTGGACGCCGAACACGCGCTGGACGTGCAGTACGCCCAGAACCTGGGCGTGAACCTGCAGGACCTGCTGATTTCCCAGCCCGACACCGGCGAACAGGCCCTGGAGATCGTTGACAGCCTGGTGCGCTCGGGCGCGGTGGACCTGGTGGTGGTCGACTCGGTGGCAGCCCTGACGCCCAAGGCCGAAATCGAAGGCGAAATGGGCGACAGCCTGCCCGGCCTGCAGGCCCGCCTGATGAGCCAGGCCCTGCGCAAACTCACGGCCACCATCAAAAAGACCAACTGCACCGTCATCTTCATCAACCAGATCCGCATGAAGATCGGCG
>JAYRQF010000211.1:0-3660 GCA_041910735.1 Limnohabitans sp. | reverse complement strand
GTGGCCATCGACCCGACCTACAAGCCCTTCACCTACAAGACCGAAACCGGTGAACCCGCCGGTTTCGACGTGGACGTGGCCAAGGCCCTGTGCGACGAGCTCAAGAGCAAGTGCGTGTTCGTCGAACAGGCCTGGGACGGCATGATTCCCGGGCTGCTGGCCAAGAAGTACGACGCGATCATTTCTTCGATGTCGATCACCGAAGAGCGCAAGCAGTCGGTCGACTTCACCGGCAAGTACTACAACACGCCGTCGTGCGTGGTGGTCAAGTCCGACCTGAAGCTCGGCGCCGAAGCCGCAGGCTTCAAGGGCAAGAAGCTGGGCGTGCTCAAGGCCTCGACCCAGGAAAAGTACGCCATGGGTGAACTCAAGCCCGCTGGTGCCACGGTGGTGCCCTACGACGCCCAGGACCAGGTCTATCTGGACATCAAGTCCGGCCGCCTGGACGGTACCGTGGCCGATGTGGTGGAAGTCAACGGTGGCTTCCTCTCGACCCCGGACGGCAAGGCCTACAGCTGCGCCGGTGGCCGTATCCCGGTCGAGTTCGATGCCAAGTACTTCGGCGAAGGCGCTGGCGTGGCCATCCGCAAGGAAGACACCGCCCTGCGTGATGCGCTGAACGCCGGCATCAAGGCCATCCGCGACAACGGCAAGTGGAAGGCTCTGGCCGAGAAGCACGTCCCGGGCGTGGACATCTGGGGTTCCTGATCGACTGAGCCAAACCGCGAGCGCCGATGACGACCTATTTCATTCAGATCCTCCAGGGCCTGCTGGTCACTCTCGGTGTCTCGCTGGGCGCGCTCGTGGTTGCCGCCGTGCTCGGCCTGGCCGGCGCGGCGGCCAAACTGTCTCCCTATCGCTGGCTCAACTGGGTCGGCGATATCTATTCGACCGTGATCCGGGGCGTCCCGGATCTGGTGTGGATGCTGCTGCTGTACTTCGGCGGGCAGATCCTGATCAACGACATCTTCGAAGCCATGGGCTATCGCAGCGGTCCGCAGATCAATCCTTTCGTGGCGGGCGTGCTGACCATCGGCTTCGTGTACGGCGCGTACATGACCGAAACCTTCCGCGGCGCCATCATGAGCGTGCCCAAGGGGCAGTCGGAAGCCGGATGGGCCTTCGGCATGAGTCGCTTCTACACCTTCCGGCGCATGGTGCTGCCGCAGATGGTGCGCTTCGCGCTGCCCAGCTTCACCAACAACTGGCTGGTGTTGCTCAAGGCCACTGCACTGGTTTCGGTGATCGGGCTGGCGGACATCACCAACCTCGCCAAACAGGCCGGTGCCGCCGCCCGCGGACACATTCCCGGCGCGGCCATCATCTTCATGGCCTTTGCCGGTCTGCTCTATCTGCTGATTTCCTCCGTCAGCCTGCTGCTCCTGCGCAAGGCCGAAGCCCGCTATTCGGTGGGCGTGAAGCGGGGGGACTTCTGATGGACAAGTTCTCCATCATCTTCCAGCCACAGAACCTCCAGCTCTACTGGGCCGGCTTTCTGGCGACCATGCAGCTGCTGTTCATCAGCCTGCTGGCCGGTGGCCTGCTGACGCTGCCGCTGACGCTGATGCGCGTTTCGCGCAACCGCTGGGTGTCGACGCCGGTCTGGCTGTTCACCTATGTGCTGCGCGGGACACCGCTGCTGATCCAGGTCTATTTCATTTACTACGGCATCGCCCAACTGGAGTGGGTCCAGTCGCTCTGGGACACCCACTGGCCCTGGACGCTGTTCAAGGACCCGTTCTTCTGTGCGGTGGCGGCCTTCTCGCTCAACACTTGTGCCTACACCGTGGAGATGCTCGCGGGTGCGATCAAGGAAACGCCGGCCGGCGAGATCGAGGCGGCCCAGGCCGCCGGCTTCGGCAAGTGGAACATGATGTTCCGGCTGGTGCTGCCCAGTGCCTTGCGCCGCACCCTGCCCGGCTACTCGAATGAGGTGGTCATGATGCTGCACGCGACCTCGCTGGCCAGCGTGGTTCCTGCGCTCTACGACCTGACCAACGCCGCCTACGCGATCTACAAGACCTACTACCTGGCCTTCCAGCCCTTCATTGCGGTGGCGGTGCTGTACTTCATCCTCACCTTCATGCTGGTCTACGTCTTCCGGTTGCTTGAGCGCCGCTTCCTGGCCTACTTGCGCCCGCGGACCCACTGAACGGTGGTCTAAGGCCGATTCCCGTCTCTCCTGATGCAGCAGATCCATCACCCCCTGCTTTCACCCGCGCTGGGCACCCAGCGGCACATCACCAGCCTGCATTTCGGACAGGCAGGCAGCGGCCGCAAGGCCTACATCCAGTCCAGCCTGCATGCCGACGAGCTGCCGGGCATGTTGACCGCCCACAAGCTGCGGGGCCTGCTTGAAGCGGCCGAGCGGCGCGGCGAGGTGACGGGCGAGGTTGTGCTGGTGCCTGTCTGCAATCCGATCGGTCTGGACCAGAGCCTGATGCATCACCAGGTCGGCCGCTTCGAGCTGATGGGGATGGAGAACTTCAATCGCAACTACCCGGACTTCTTCAACCTCCTCAAGGAGCGCATTGCGCCTTTGCTGACCCAGGACCCGCAAGCCAACAAGCGGGTGGTCCGCAAGGCCATGCACGAGGTGCTCGACGAGCAGACGGTGATGACCGAGCTGGAGAGCCAGCGCAAGGTGCTGATGCACCTGTCCTGTGACGCCGATCTGGTGCTGGACCTGCATTGCGATTTCGAGGCGGTGCTGCACATGTATGTGGAGGAGCCGATGCTGGACCGGATGGCGCCGCTGGCCCGTCTGCTCGGTGCACGCGCCCTGCTCTGGGCCCGTGGCTCCGGACCGTCGATCTCGTTCGACGAAGCCCTGTCGGGGCCCTGGTGGCGTCTGCAGGAACACTTTGCGGGCACCGCGCCCATTCCCCTGGCCTGTGCCAGCACCACGGTCGAGCTTCGTGGCCAGACCGATGTGTCGGATGCACTGGCCACGCAGGATGCCGACGCCATCATGGCGTTCCTGCGTCATGCCGGCATCCTTGCCGGCCAGGCCCCCGCCCTGCCCGAACCCTTGTGCGAAGCCACCCCGCTCTCCGGCACCGAGTCGCTGCATGCCGGTCATCCGGGCGTGGTCGATTTCCTGGTGCAACCTGGTGACCGGGTGATGGCGGGGCAGTTGATGGCCCGCATCGTGGACCCGTTGACACCGCGCGAAACCGAGATCCGCAGCAGCATCGACGGTGTTGTCTACGCGCGCCACAACCTGCGCTGGGCCACCGCCGGCATGGAAATCTGCCGCGTCGCCGGCAAGCAACCGATCCGTTTTGGCAACCTGCTGAGCCCCTGAATCCACTCGAACGCAACATGACCACCAAACTCGAAGCGATCGACATCCGAAAGAGCTACGGCTCGCACGAGGTGCTCAAGGGCATTTCCCTGACCGCCCAGGCCGGCGACGTGATCAGCATCATCGGTTCGTCCGGCTCGGGCAAGTCCACCTTCCTGCGCTGCATGAACCTGCTGGAGCGCCCGCAGCAGGGCCGCATCGTCGTGGCAGGCGAGGAGCTGAAGCTGGTGACCGCCAAGGACGGCATGCTCAAGGCCGCCGATGACAAGCAACTGCAGCGCCTGCGCGCCAAGCTGGCGATGGTGTTCCAGCACTTCAACCTCTGGTCCCACCTGACGGTGCTGGAAAACGTG
>JAYRQF010000210.1:0-8417 GCA_041910735.1 Limnohabitans sp. | reverse complement strand
TGATCGCGCACCCGCGCGGTAAAAAAAGCCAGGCGGTGGTGGGCGACCGGGTGCTGTGGGCGGCCACCGGCGACGAGGCCAGCATCGAGCGCCTGCAGGAGCGCCGCAACCTGTTTTACCGCCAGGACGAAATCCGCACCAAATCGTTTGCAGCCAACCTCGACCGGGTGCTGATTCTCATCGCGGCCGAGCCGGAGTTTTCCGAAAGCCAGCTTTGCCGGGCACTGGTGGCGGCCGAGGCCGAGAAAATCACGCCCGTCATTGCCCTCAACAAAAGCGATCTGGCCGAGCCCTTTGCCCGCGCCTGGGAGCGTCTGGCGCCTTACCGCGACATGGGTTACGAGGTGTTGCCGCTGGCTCTCTCACCGCGCGGCGATGTGCCCGCCAATGACGGTGTGCCGGCCCTGCTGGACACCTTACGGGGTCACCACACGCTGGTGCTGGGGCCGTCTGGCAGCGGCAAAAGCACGCTGATCAACCGGCTGGTGCCCGATGCCCAAGCCGAAACCGGCGAGATATCGCAGGCGCTCAACTCGGGCAAGCACACGACCACCAACACCCGGTGGTACTGGGTGGATGCCCTCAACGGCGCAGACCAGCGCGGCGCCCTGATCGATTCACCGGGTTTTCAGGAGTTCGGTCTGCACCACATCGAGCCCACACGCCTGGCCGAGTGCATGCCCGACCTGCGCCAGTACCTGGGCCAGTGCAAGTTCTACAACTGCACCCACCTGCACGAGCCGGGCTGTGCGGTGCTGGCACAGGTGGCTTCGCCGGAGCAGGGCGGCACCATCAGCGAGCGCCGCCACCGCATCTACGCGCAGTTGTTTGAAGAGCTCAGCCAGCAGCGCTGGTGAACCTGGATTCCCCGGTCAAGCCGGGGAATGACAAGAGGGGCCGGGGAATGACAGGAGGAGGCTTGGGAATGACAAAAGGGCCAGGGTCGTATCCCGTTTGTCATCCTCGGGCTTGACCCGAGGATCCATCAGCCCATCAGTTTGGCCATGGTCATCAGGGCCACCAGCACCAGCCACATGATCACGGTGCGCCACACCAGGCCCACCACCGAGGCCAGATGCCCGAGTTGGGCGGGTTGACCCGGCGTGCTCGGGCTGGAGGTCGATGAGGCTGTATGTTCGTCGGCATCGGACGGACTGCCCAGACCGGCCCCGCCCAGACGCACATTGATGGCGCCGGCCGTGGCAGCCAGGATCACACCGTCGTTGTCCTGCGGAAATTTTTGCGCATGGTTGCGCCAGCCGTCCATCGCGTCTTCAAAACTGCCCACGATGGCAAAACCCAGTGCGGTGGCGCGTGCCGGCAGCCAGTCCAGCGCGATCCAGGCACGCTGTGCCACCTCGACCAGCAAGGTGCTGACGCCGCCATCGGTGGTCTGTTCACGCTGCCAGCGGCGCTGCACGTATTCGGCCAGGCGGTACACCACTGCGCCCACCGGACCCAGCCCGAGGACCGACAGGACGGCATACCAGAAGAACACACCGAACACGTGGCGGTGAGCGGCTACCACCGAATACTCGATCACATGCCGCAGGATTTCACTGCGGGGGATGTCGCCCACCTGCACCTGTTGCCAAGTCGCCAGCATTTCGCGGGCTTTTTGCTCGTTGCCTTCATCCAGCGCATCGCGGATTTCGGTGAAGTGGTGGCTGAACTGGCGAAAACCCAGCGTCACGTACAACAGTGCCACATTCCACAGCACGGCCACAAACCAGCCCAGTCCCCAGTCTGCCAGCGCATGCACCAGCAAGGCCAGCACTGCAGGTGTGAGTGTGGCGGTGCCCCAGGCCACCCAGGCCAGGTGCTGCATGCCGGCGTCCAGCGTGCGTGCCACCCAACCAATCCAGGCCTCTACCACGCGGTAAACCGGATTGACTGCGCCCAGGGGGCGCGCCTGTTCCAGCACCAGCGCCAGAAAAATCGCGAAGAAACTCATAGGCTGTCCTGTCCTGCCCTGTTGGCGAGCAGGAATCGGTAAAAGTTGCGCAGCATGCCCGCGGTGGCGCCCCAGATGAAGCGCTCCACCGGACCCGATGCCAGGGGATCCATCCAGGGCATTGAAAACCACTGCCGCTGGCCACCTTGCCACTCGAAGATGTGGCGTCGGTGGTTGGCCGGGTCCATCAGAAATGCCAGTGGCACTTCAAACACCGCATCCACCTCGCCCGGGTTGGGTGCGATGCTGAAAGGCGGTTGCACCAGGGCCACCACCGGCGTGATGTGAAAACCCGAGCCCGTGGTGTACACAGGCAGCTGGCCAATGACCTCCACATGCCGCGGGTGAAGGCCCACTTCTTCATGTGCCTCACGCAAGGCGGCGGCGTGCACGCTGCTGTCCTCCGGGTCCACCTTGCCGCCAGGGAAAGCGATTTGCCCCGCATGCGTTGGCAGGTGGGCGGTACGCTGCGTCAACAACACCGACATGCCGTCGTCGTGCAGCACCAGCGGCACCAGCACGGCAGCGTCTGCGGGTGGACGGTCAAGAAATTTCGGCTCGCGTACCACCTCGGGCGTCCAGATGGGGGGCGCGGCAAAGCGCGCCCGCAAGGCCTGGGCATTCAGGCGTTCGTGGGGTACGGCGGGCAAGTCGCTGTCCACGGCAAGCACCGGGACAGTACGGGGATCAAAAGAAGGCAGCGCAGACACAGCCCTGATTTATACCCGCGTTTGCCGACGCAGGCGGGCGTTCACAAGCCGGGCACCTGCGCCTGCGGGCAGCGCACCTGCAGCAGCTCGCGCCCACCATCGGCCTGCAGGCGCAGGGCGCTCAGGCAACCGCCCCACACGCAGCCGCTGTCCAGCGCGATCACGTCGTGGCGGTCCAGCCAGCCCAGTGTGGACCAGTGGCCGAACGCCACCACATCGGCTGCGGTTCGCCGGCCAGGCACGTCAAACCAGGGCATGAAGCCTTCCGGCGCGCCGTCTGCGCCCTCCTTGCTGTCGAACTCCATCGTGCCATCGGCCGCGCAAAAGCGCAGACGGGTGAGGGCGTTGACGATCACGCGCAACCTGTCCATGCCCTGCAGGCAGGCATCCCAGCGTGCCGGTTCGTTGCCATACATCTGGCCAAGAAAACCGGTCCAGCCAGGCCCGCGCAGCACCGCTTCCAGCTCGCCAGCGCAGGTGACCGTGTCTGCGGCGCTCCACTGCGGCAGCACGCCGGCATGCACCATCAGCACCCCATGTGCCTGCAGCGCCATGGCCTGCTGGCGCAGCCAGCCCAGCAGCACCTCGCGGTCCGGTGCCTGGAGCAATGCTTGTAAAGTGTCCATGCGGCTGGGCCGTCGCACCCCCGCGGCCACCGCCAGCGCGTGCAGGTCGTGGTTGCCCAGCACACATTGCGCGCTGCCCTCCAACGCCATCAGGCGCCGCAGCACGGCCAGAGAGTCAGGTCCGCGATTGACCAGATCGCCCAGCAGGTACAAGGTGTCGCGGCTTGCAGAGAAGTCGATGGTGTGCAGCAGACGCTCCAGCGCCTCGTCGCAGCCTTGCACGTCGCCAATCAGGTAAACAGCCATGGCGCGATTGTCCGCGCATTCGGACTGGATGCCCGATCAAGTCGGGCATGACAGAACGCCTGGAGCCCGGCGTGGCAACAGACAGGCACAATGTCCGCCATGGAAGTCTTGCTGATCGTTTTTCTGACACTGCTCAACGGCGTGTTTGCCATGTCCGAGATGGCGCTCGCGTCCAGCCGCAAGGCCAGGCTGGCGGCCTTGGAAGAAGGTGGGGACAAGGGCGCAGCTGCCGCGCTGCAGTTGCTTGAGCAGCCCACACAGTTTTTGTCGACGGTGCAGGTGGGCATCACCTCGATCGGCATGCTCAACGGCATCGTGGGTGAGGCCGCATTCAGTGACGGGCTGGCCCGTCTGTTGCTGGATCAGGGCCTGAGCGAAGCGGCTGCGAGCATCACAGCCACGGCCGTGGTGGTCACGGTCATCACCTTCATCACCATCATCTTTGGCGAGTTGGTGCCCAAACGCATCGGCCAGATGTACCCCGAGGCCGTGGCACGCTGGGTCGCCCGCCCCATGACCACCCTGGCGCGCATGGCCGGGCCCTTTGTCAGGCTGCTGTCCATGTCCACCCAGGGGGTGCTGCGCCTGATGCGTATCAACAACCAGCGCGGCCAGGAGGTGACAGAGGAAGAAATCACCGCCAGTCTGGCCGAGGGTGTGTCAGCCGGCCTGATCGAGGAGCATGAGCACCAGATGGTGCGCAACGTGTTCCATCTGGACGACCGGCCTCTGACCTCGATGATGACGCCGCGCACCGACATCGTCTGGCTCGATGCCAGCCTTTCGCCCGCGCAGGCGCTGGACCGCATTCACACGCTGCAGCCTCATGAACAGCACTCGTGGTACCCCGTCTGCCGCGACGGTCTGGCCCATGTGCAGGGGGTGATTGGTCTGGCGCAGCTGCTGACGCTGCCCGAGGGGGAGGGGCGCGCCATTGAACACTTCACCCGCCAGGCCGACTTTGTGCCGGAAACCCAGACCGGCATGGAACTGCTGGAGCGCCTGCGCGACCAGAGCAGCCGCATCGTCTTTGTGGTGGATGAATACGGCGAGGTGCAGGGTCTGGTGACGCCGCTGGACCTGCTGCAGGCCATCACCGGTGAACTCAAACCCGAAACCCAGACCGAAGCCTGGGCCACGCTGCGTGAGGACGGCTCCTGGCTGCTCGACGGCCTGATGCCGGTGGCCGAGCTCAAGGTGCGTCTGGAGCTGAGCGACCTGCCCGGCGACGACAGAGGCCGCTACAACACGCTGGCCGGCCTGCTGCTTTTTGTGCTGGGCCGCCTGCCTCAGACGGGCGAGAAAGTGCGGCTGGAAAACTGGGAATTTGAAATCGTGGATCTGGACGGACGCCGGATTGACAAGGTATTGGCGGTGTCCATTCCGTCTTGATCATTTTTATATTGAATGGTTATGGCGATGTGCGAAGAGAAATCGGGTATCAATATCTGACAGAAACCAGGTATTTGTTTTTGTGCGTGATTTTTTTGATATATTTCACCCTGTTTTTCAATCGCATTTTCAGGAGTGATATTCATGTCCCAATCCCTCAAAGACCTGCTGCAACAGCGTGAAGCCCTTGAGAAAGCCATTGCCGAGGCCCGCCAGAACGAAATTTCTGCTGCCGTGACCAAGGTGCGCGAGATCGTGGCCGAATATGGCCTGACCGCGCAAGACGTTTTCCCGGGCCGTGCCGGCAAGTCCGCAGCTCCCAAGTCTGCGACGAGCAAAGTGGCCCCCAAATACCGTGACCCTGCCACCGGCCAGACCTGGACCGGCCGCGGCAAGGCACCCAAGTGGATCGAAGGCAAAGACCGCGCCCAGTTCGCCATCGCCTGATTCTGCCGGCACACCGACACCAGCCCCGCTTCGGCGGGGTTTGTTTTTTCGGGGACAATACGGCCCTCAACAGACAGTTCCGTGCCCGATATTCATGCTCCATTCTGAAGAAAACAGGCCCAGCAACTGGTATCTGGCTTACACCAAACCCCGCCAGGAAGAAATCGCCAGGGTCAATCTGGACCAGCAGGGGTTTGATTCGTATTTGCCGCTGTACAAGAAATTCAAAAAAACCGAACAAGGGCCCGTCAGCGTATTCGAGCCCATGTTTCCGCGTTATATATTCTTTCGGCTTGGAAAGCCGGGGCAAAGCATTTCAACGGTTCGCAGCACCAAAGGCATCACCACGATTGTCCGTTTTGGTTTTGAACCGGCTGTCATTGGCGAAGAATTGCTGGGCCGCATTCGCCAGCTTGAAGAAGACCGCAACCACGCCACGCTGCTGGAGCTGAGCAAACTCAAAGCCGGTCAGACCGTGCGCCTGCAGCACACCGCGCTGGGCGATGTGCAAGGCCTGATCCAGAGCGTGTCGAGCAAACGGGTGTCCGTCCTGCTCGAAATTCTGGGTCGTCCTGCCGTGGTGCAACTGGAGCACCACCATGTCGAGCCTGTCGACGGCTGAACTCAGTCCTGCCCTTCGGTCAGCGTGTCGAGCTGGAATTTGCCGCTCTTGTGCCAGAGCCACACATCTGTGTAGGTCACCTTGGCCATGTGCTGCGGGGCAGGGTACGGGGCGGCGGATCGGACCATTTTTTCGATCTCGGCCATGACCTCCGGCGCGTGTTTGGGGGCGCGCATCCAGTTCACCGCCTGCACCTGACCGCGCCGGTCGATGTCCACATTGAGCACCCCCACGGCATACAGCATGGGCGGCAGGCGGCCCTTGTAGATCTTTTCGGCTTGCAGGGCGTACAGGTGACGGGCCGCATCGCGGCGGTAGTCTTTGGGGTTGCGGGCCTGCGAGGTGCTGCCCGCCCTGGTGTCCGCAGGTTTGGACGGTGCGGCAGGCTCGGGGCGCTGGCTGAGCGGTGGGGCCGGCGGTGTGCCGCAGCCCTGCAAAACGGCCAGCAACACCGCCGCACCGCCGGCCAGGGCGTGGCGCCAAGTGGACAATCGAGTCAAAGTCTTCATCGCGTGCATACTCCGCAAGCCCGGTCCACGGATTGTGGCAGTTTCTCCCCCCATCGTCCGTCCATCTTTGCAACAGGAACCCGCTTGATTTCGCTGCGCACCGCCCTGCACCAACTGGCCCAGGCACCGGCCATCCTCGTCACCGTGCTCGATGTGCGCGGCTCGGTGCCGCGCGGCAGCGGCACACGCATGCTGGTGTTTTCTGACGGCTTTGCGGGCACCATCGGCGGCGGTCATCTGGAGTTTCAGGCCATCGCCCATGCGCGCCGCCTGCTCGTCGGTGAAGCAGGCGAGCTGAACGTTCGCCATGTGCTGGGCCCCAGTCTCGGTCAGTGCTGCGGTGGCGCGGTGGAGCTGGGTTTTGAACCGGTGGGCGCAGCCGATGCGGCGCGGGTGAAGCAGCTGCTGAGCCCGTCACGCCAGCCACTGGCCCTGTTTGGCGGCGGCCATGTGGGCCGCGCCATCGTCAACACCCTGGCCCCCTTGCCCTTTGCGGTGCGCTGGATCGACAGCCGCGACGAAATCTTTCCGGATGACGTGCCCGAAGGCGTGGAATGCGAGCACTCCAACCCGGTGCAGGCCGCCGTGGCCGATCTTGCACCCGGCAGCCGCGTGCTCATCATGAGCTTCAGCCACGCCGAAGACCTGGACATCGTCGTCGCCTGTCTGCGCCGCATCCGCGAGCGGGGCGATCTGCCCTTTGTCGGCCTGATCGGCAGCAAAACCAAATGGGCCACTTTCAGCCACCGCCTTGAAGAGCGAGGCTTCAGCGCCGAAGAAATCGCGCGCATCACCTGCCCGATTGGTATCCCCGGCATCACCGGCAAGGAGCCCGAAGTGATCGCGATCGCGGTGGCGGCGCAGTTGTTGCAGGGCTGAGGGTTTTCCAGTAAGCGTCTGCTCTGGATTCGTCGACAAAAAGTGTATACACTTCGGTGCACTGGTCGCAGCGGCGCCATCACCGGTCCTCGGTGCAGGTTCGCGACCGACTGACTGCCCACAGAGCCCGCAGTGGTGAGCAGTCCGGAGCACCCTCATGGAAGCTTATCTCCTCGACTGGGCCAACCTGCTGCTGCGCTGGCTGCACGTCATCACCGCGATCGCCTGGATCGGCTCGTCCTTCTACTTTGTCTTTCTGGACAACAACCTCCTCAAGCCCACCTCGCCCGACCTGCTGGAAAAAGGCGTGGACGGGGCCATGTGGGCCGTGCACGGCGGCGGTTTCTACAACCCGCAAAAGTACATGGTCGCGCCCAAAAAGATCCACACCAAGCTGCACTGGTTCTATTGGGAGAGCTACTCCACCTGGCTGAGTGGCTTTGCGCTGTTCACGGTGCTCTACCTCTGGAACGCAGGCACCTTTCTGATCGACAAATCCCTCATGGACTGGGCACCGGCCACCGCCGGCTTCGCCGCCGTGGGCTTTCTGGTCGCGTTCTGGTTCGTCTACGACACCGTCTGCCGCGTCTTCGGTTTCAAAAAGAACGGCGAACTCATCGTCGCCGGTCTGATGATCGTGGTGGTGGCCCTGGCCTCGTGGTTGGCCAACCAGCTGTTTGCCGGCCGCGCCGCCTTTTTGCTGGTGGGCGCCATGATCGCCACCGCCATGAGCGCCAACGTGTTCTTCTGGATCATCCCCGGCCAGCGCAAGGTGGTGGCCGCCATGACCAGCGGCGAAAAATACGACGCGGCGGCGCTGGCCATCCACGGCAAGCGCGGCAAGCAGCGCAGTGTGCACAACACCTACTTCACGCTGCCCGTCATCTTCGCGATGCTGAGCAACCACTACAGCTTTTTGTACACGCACGAGCAGCGCTGGGTGCTGCTGTTCGTGATGATGTTTGCCGGTGCCCTGATCCGCCAGTTCTTTGTCGCGCGCCATGCCTGGCACCTGGGCAAGCGCAGCCACCC
>JAYRQF010000209.1:0-3204 GCA_041910735.1 Limnohabitans sp. | reverse complement strand
GTAAAGCTGAAAGTCGCGCTCGCGCTCGGTCCAGGGCAGATCCTTGCGGCGGTGCACGATGGGCAGGTAGGCCTTCAAAAAGGCGTCGCCCACGCTTTGCAGCATCTCGAAGCTGCGCACCATGCCGAGTTCGGCAAAGTCGTCAAAAAACACGCCGCCAATGCCTCGTTGTTCGCTGCGGTGCCTGTTGCAGAAGTACTGGTCGCACCAGGCCTTGAAACGGGGGTACAGCGCGGGGCCAAAGGGGTCGAGCGCGTCCTTGCAGGTCTGGTGGAAATGCACTGCGTCTTCGTCGTGGCCGTAGTACGGGGTGAGGTCCATTCCGCCACCGAACCAGGCCACCGGGTCCTTGCCTTCGGGCTTGGCCGCGATCATGCGCACGTTCATGTGCACCGTGGGCACATGCGGGTTGCGCGGGTGAAACACCAACGACACGCCCATGGCCTCGAACGGCGCCCCGGCCAGTTCGGGGCGATGCTGGGTGGCCGAAGGCGGCAGCTGCGGCCCGGTCACATGCGAAAAACCACAACCGGCGCGCTCAAAGATGTGCCCGCCTTCCATGATCTTGGTGATGCCAGTGCCCTGCAGTTTTTCGCCAGCAGGCTTTTCCCACGCGTCGGTCACGAACGGGGTCGGATCGATCTCGTTGAGTGCTGCGGTGATGCGGGTCTGCAGGCCCACGAGGTAGGCGCGCACCTGCGCGATGTCGAGTTTGTCGGTCATTTGTTGTCTTTGGTCGGGCGCCACGGCACGATCGGGCTGCCCTGCGCGGGATGGTAGCCCTGTACGCCGTCAAAAAGCGCGGCCAGCCGGGCATAGTCGGCGGCTTCGTCGCCGCTCAGGGTGAGGAAGTCCACAAAGCGCAATTCGCGCTGGCCCCAGTCAAGCCGCACGATGCCCAGCGGCACGCCCGCGCCCAGCGCCACCTGATAAAAGCCACTGCGCCAGCCGGGCGTCAGTTTGCGCGTGCCCTCAGGAGCCAGACCAAGCCAGAGCAGGCGCCCGTCCCGCTCGTGCTGCCGGAAGGTGTCCACCATCTGGGCAACGGCACCGTTGGCTGCGCGGCGGTCGATGGGCAGGCCTCCCACCCGGCGCAGCCAGCGGCCGAACACGGGCACCCTGAACAACGAGTCCTTGGCCCAGAAATGCGCCGGAATCCCGATCGTCCACTTGGCCAGCATGCCAGCGATGAAGTCCCAGTTGCTGGTGTGCGGGTAGACAACGGCCACGCCCTGCAGGGACGGCAGGCCTTCAAAGACCACGCGCCAGCCCATCAGGCGCAGCAGGGCGCGCGCCAGTGCCGAGCCCCTGAATTGCACGGGATGCGGTGCGCTCATGCCAGCAGAATCAGTGCCGGATGGCACGGTAACCGATGTCGCGGCGGTACTGCATGCCGTCAAACTGCACGCCCTGCGCCACCTCGTAGGCCTTTTGCTGGGCCTGCTTGACCGAGTCGGCCAGCACCGTGACACAAAGCACGCGGCCGCCCGAGGTCAGGATCTGTCCGTCCTACACAAGCGTACCGGCATGGAAGACCATGGCGACCAGGCTGTCGGCGGGCAGGCCGGTGATGTCGTCGCCCTTGCGCGGGTTCATGGGGTAACCGGCAGCGGCCAGCACCACGCCCAGGGCCACACGCCGGTCCCAGTCCAGCTCGATCTTGTCGAGACCTTCGCTGGTGGCGGCCATCATCACGTCGAACAGGTCGGACTTCAGGCGCATCAGGATCGGCTGGGTTTCCGGGTCGCCCATGCGGCAGTTGAATTCGAGCGTCTTGGGCTTGCCCTGCGCGTCGATCATCAGGCCCGCATACAAAAAGCCGGTGTAGGGAATGCCGTCTTTTTCCATGCCGCGGATGGTGGGCAGGATCACTTCACGCATGGCGCTGGCGTGCACATCGGCTGTGACCACCGGCGCGGGCGAATAGGCACCCATGCCACCGGTGTTGGGGCCTTCGTCGCCGTCCAGCAGGCGCTTGTGGTCCTGGCTGGTGGCCAGCGCCGTGACGTTCTTGCCGTCGCAAAGCACGATGAAGCTGGCTTCCTCGCCCTGCAGGAATTCCTCGATCACCACGCGTGCGCCGCCTTCGTTGTGGGTCACGCCCAGCGTGTTGTCCACCAGCATGAAGTCGATCGCCTCGTGCGCCTCGGCCAGCGTCATGGCCACCACCACGCCCTTGCCGGCGGCCAGACCGTCGGCCTTGACCACGATGGGTGCACCCTTGCGTTCCACATAAGCATGGGCCGCCACCGGATCGGTGAAGGTCTCGAACTCGGCCGTGGGAATCGCATGGCGCTGCATGAAGGCTTTGGAAAAGGCCTTGGAGCTTTCCAGCTGGGCAGCCGCTTTCGTCGGACCAAAGATGCGCAAGCCGTGGGTGCGGAACTCGTCCACCACGCCCGCGGCCAAAGGCGCCTCAGGCCCCACCACCGTCAGACCGATCTGGTTCGCCTGCGCCCATTCGCGCAGCTGCACCACATCAGAAATCGGCACGTTGACCAGCAACTTGTCGCGGGCGGTGCCGCCGTTGCCGGGCGCCACATAAACCTGCTGAACCTTGGGCGATTGCGCCAGCTTCCATGCGAGCGCGTGTTCGCGGCCACCGCCGCCGACCACCAGTACTTTCATCGGGGGTCCTTATTCGTCAATTTCAGCGTTGTGGAAGACGTTCTGCACATCGTCCAGGTCTTCCAGCACATCCAGCAGCTTCTGCATGCGGGTGGCATCGTCGCCACTCAGGGCGATGGTGTTTTCGGGGCGCATCGTGACTTCGGCCACCTCGGGCTTCAGGCCTGCGGCTTCCAGTGCATTTTTCACGGCTTCAAAATCGCCCGGCGCGGTCAGCACCTCAATGGCGCCGTCCTCGTCGGCGATCACGTCTTCGGCGCCGGCTTCGAGCGCGACCTCCATCACCTTGTCTTCGCTGGTGCCGGGGGCAAAGATCAGCTGGCCGCAATGCTTGAACTGGAAGGCCACCGAGCCTTCGGTGCCCATGTTTCCGCCGTATTTGCTGAAAGCATGGCGCACATCGGCCACGGTGCGCACGCGGTTGTCAGTCATGGTGTCGACGATGATGGCTGCGCCGCCGATGCCGTAGCCCTCGTAACGGATTTCCTCGTAGCTCACGCCTTCGAGGTTGCCGGTGGCCTTGTCGATGTTGCGCTTGATGTTGTCGGCCGGCATGTTGGCCGCCTTGGCCTTGTC
>JAYRQF010000208.1:0-13921 GCA_041910735.1 Limnohabitans sp. | reverse complement strand
GCCCGGGGTGTTGATGATCTTTTCCTGCGAGTGGTACATCATCACCATGCCGTTCTTCACGCGCTGGCTCACCACCGCACGGCCGGCCACGGCACCGTTGGCGTTGAAGAGTTCGATCCAGTCGTTGTCGACAATGCCGGCACTCTTGGCGTCGTCTTCGCTCAGCCAGATCACCGTGCCGCCGCGGTTGAGCGTGAGCATGTGCAGGTTGTCGCTGTAGGTGCTGTGGATGCCCCACTTCTGGTGCGGGGTGATGAAGTTCAGCACGATCTCGGTGTGGCCGTTGGGCTTGAGACCCTGCACCACGTCGGTAGTCTTCAGGTCCACCGGCGGGCGGTAGCTGCTGAAGCCTTCGCCGAAGGCGATCATCCAGGGGTGGTCCTGGTAGAACTGCTGACGCCCGGTGAGGGTGCGCCATGGGATCAGTTCGTGCACATTGGTGTAGCCCGCGTTGTAGGACACGGTCTCGCTCTCGATGCCGCTCCAGGTCGGCGAAGAGATGATTTTGCGCGGCTGTGCCTGGATGTCGCGGTAGCGGATCTTCTCGTCCTCTCGGTACAGGGCCAGGTGCGTGTGGTCGCGGCCGGTCTGCTTGCCCAGGGCGTCCCAGGCCTTGACGGCCACATGGCCGTTGGTCTCAGGCGCAAGCTGCAGGATGGTTTCGCAGGCGTCGATGTCGCTCACGATGCGCGGCATGCCTTTGCTCACGCCCTCTTCCTGCGTGATGCCATTGAGCTGGCCCAGCTGCTCGACCTCGATTTCGGTCTTCCAGCCAATGCCCTTGCCGCCATTGCCCAGCTTGTTCATCAGCGGGCCCAGGGCGGTGAAGCGCTTGTAGAGGTTGGGGTAGTCACGCTCGACCACCGCGATCTGCGGCGCGGTCTTGCCAGGGATCAGCTCGCACTCGCCCTTCTTCCACTCTTTGACCTCAAAGGGTTGGGCCAGTTCGGCCGCGCTGTCGTGCATCAACGGGGTGAGCACGACTTCCTTTTCCACACCGAGGTGGCCGACGCAGACTTCGCTGAAACGCTTGGCAAAGCCCTTGTAGATTTCCCAGTCGCTCTTGCTCTGCCACACCGGGTCCACTGCCGCGGACAGCGGATGGATGAAGGGGTGCATGTCGCTGGTGTTGAGGTCGTTCTTCTCGTACCAGCTGGCCGTGGGCAGCACGATGTCCGAATACAGGCAGGTGGTGCTCATTCGGAAGTCCAGCGTGACCAGCAGGTCCAGCTTACCCTGCGGCGCGTCCTTGTGCCACTTGACCTCCTGGGGCTTGGCTGACAGGCCGGCGCCGGGCCGCCCCAAGCTGGCCGCCCCCTGGGGGGAGGCGCGAAGCGCTTCGGGGGGGACCTGCTCTTCGCCCAGGTCCTTGCCTTGCACGCCGTTCTCGGTGCCCAGCAGATGCTTGCAGAAGTATTCGTGGCCCTTGCCGGACGAACCCAGCAGGTTGGAGCGCCAGACGAACATGTTGCGCGGCCAGTTCTGCGGTGCGTCCGGGTCTTCGCAGCTCATCTCCAGCGAACCGTCGCGCAGCGCCTTGACCACATAGTCTTTCGGGTCCATGCCGGCAGCCGTGGCGTCCCTGACCACCTGCATCGGGTTGGTCTTGAGCTGGGGTGCGCTGGGCAGCCAGCCCATGCGCTCGGCGCGCACGTTGTAGTCGATCATGCTGCCGCCGAACTTGGCCTTGTCGGCCAGCGGCGAGACGATCTCGGAGACGTCGAGTTTTTCGTAGCGCCACTGGTCTGTGTGGGCATAGAAGAAGCTGGTGGAGTTTTGCTGGCGCGGCGGGCGGATCCAGTCCAGCGCAAAGGCCAGCGCGGTCCAGCCCGTCTGCGGACGCAGCTTTTCCTGTCCCACATAGTGCGCCCAGCCGCCACCACTCTGGCCGATGCAGCCGCACATCATCAGGAGGTTGATGACGCCACGGTAGTTCATGTCGGCGTGGTACCAGTGGTTCATGGCCGCGCCGATGATGACCATGGACTTGCCATGCGTCTTGTCAGCGTTGTCGGCAAACTGGCGCGCCACGGTGATGACCTGCTGGCGCGGCACGCCCGTGATCTGCTCCTGCCAGGCCGGGGTGTAGGGGGCGTTGTCGTCGTAGTTTTTCGCACCGCTGCCAAGACCGCGGTCGATGCCGTACTGCGCGACCTGCAGGTCGAACACGGTGGCGACCATCGCGTAGCGCTCTTCACCGGCCTTGCCCAGACGCAGGCGCACGGCGGGCACCTTGGCTTTGTTCACATCGCCCACAGCGGCGTTGGCCGGGAAGTTGGGCGTCTGCTGCCCCCCAAAGTACGGGAAGCCCACATCGACCACCTGATGATCTTGTGCACCGTCTTCGAGCACCGAGAGCTTGAGCTTGACCTCGCCGTTGTCGCGGGCTTCTTTCGATTCGAGGTTCCACTTGCCCGCGTCTTCGCGGCCTTCGGCGCCCCAACGGAATCCGATGGAGCCATTGGGCAGCACGGCCTTGCCGGTGGTGTCAAAACCCACGGTTTTCCACTCGGGGTTGTTGTCCTGACCGAGCTTGCCGTTGAAGTCGCTGGCGCGCAGGTAGCGGTCGGGCACCAGCGTGGTGCTGCCGTCGGGTAACTGCTGCTCCTTGAGCATGACCAGCATCGGCAGGTCGGTGTAGCGGCGGGCGTAGTCGTCGAAATAGCTGCTCCGCTGACCGTTGGCCGGGAAGTAGAACTCCTTGAGCACCACATGGCCCATGGCCATGGCCAGCGCCGCGTCGGTGCCTTGCTTGGGGTGCAGCCACAGGTCGGCCAGCTTGGCGACTTCGGAATAGTCGGGCGTGACGGCCACCGTCTTGGTGCCCTTGTAACGGACTTCGGTGAAGAAGTGGGCGTCGGGCGTGCGCGTCTGGGGAATGTTCGAGCCCCAGGCGATGATGTAGCTGGAGTTGTACCAGTCGGCCGATTCAGGTACATCGGTCTGCTCGCCCCAGATCTGCGGGCTGGCCGGCGGCAGGTCGCAGTACCAGTCGTAAAAGCTCATGCACACACCGCCAAGCAGGCTGAGGTAGCGGCTGCCAGCGGCG
The DNA here is from genome assembly GCA_041910735.1 of Limnohabitans sp. Classification (GTDB taxonomy): domain Bacteria; phylum Pseudomonadota; class Gammaproteobacteria; order Burkholderiales; family Burkholderiaceae_C; genus Limnohabitans_A. The sequence continues at coordinate 10,872 of JAYRQF010000208.1, read as the reverse complement.
TAGCTGACCATGGACATGGCCGGGATGGGCGAGAAGCCGATGATGCGGTCGGCGCCGTGTTTCTTGATGGTGTAGACGTTGGCCGCAGCGATCAGGGTGTTCACCTCGTCCCAGCTGCTGCGCACCATGCCGCCCATGCCGCACACCTGCTGGTAATCGCGGCGGGCCGCTTCGTCTTCAACGATCAGTGCCCAGGCGTCCACAGGCGTCTTGGCCACCTTGAGGGCGGCGCGCCAGCGCTCAAGCAAACGGCCGCGCACCATCGGGTACTTGACGCGGTTGGCGCTGTACAGGTACCAGCTGTAGCTGGCGCCCCGGGCGCAGCCGCGCGGCTCGTGGTTGGGCATGTCCCAGCGGGTGCGGGGGTAGTCGGTCTGCTGGGTTTCCCAGGTGACGATGCCGCCCTTGACGTAAATCTTCCACGAGCACGAACCCGTGCAGTTCACGCCGTGGGTGGAGCGCACGATCTTGTCGTGCGCCCAGCGGTTGCGGTAGGCGTCTTCCCAGGTGCGGTCTTCGTTGGTGACCTGGCCGTGGCCACCGGCGAACGGTTCCTTGGGCAGGTTGAAATGGGTGAGGCGGTCAAGAAAGTGACTCATGGATGGACTCCGGGTGAGTGTTTGAAAATTCAGGGATTGCGGATCGAGCTGCCGGGGCGCAGGTAGAAGGCCCAGTTGAGCACCAGGCACAGGGCGTAGAACACGGCAAAGCCGTACATGGCCAGCTGCGGCGTGCCGGCCTTGATCTGCTCGCCGATCACCACCGGGGCGATGAAGGCGCCATAAGCGGCCACGGCCGAGGTCCAGCCCAGCACCGGGCCGGCCTGCTGGCGGTCAAAGATCACGCCAATCGTGCGGAAGGTCGAGCCGTTGCCGATGCCGCTGGCCGTGAACAGCACGATGAACAGGCCCAGGAAGGCCGGGAAGTACTGCTCGGGCGTGGCCGAGGTGTAGGCCTGCAGCATCACGTAGCCCACGGCCACCGAAGCCGCCACCATCACCGCCGAGATGATCTGGGTGACGATGGAGCCACCGAACTTGTCCGAAATCCAGCCGCCCACCGGGCGCACGGCAGCGCCAATGAACGGGCCCATCCAGGCGTAGGTCAGCGCCGAAGGCGCATTCGGATTTTTGAGCGTGTGCTGCATCACGCCCGCGGCGTCCGGGATGTGCTGGAAGCCGAAGATCACGGTGATGGCCAGCGGCAGCACCATCGAAAAACCGATGAAGGAACCGAAGGTCACGATGTAGAGCGCCGTCAGCGACCAGGTGTGCGGGTTGCGGAAGATGGCGAACTGTTTGGCGATGTTGTCTTTCATCGTGCCAAAGGCCGCGAGCTTCATGGTCAGCAGCGCCAGCGCGATGTCCAGCGGCACGGCCACCCACATGTTCAGCACACCACGGCCCGTGGGCGCCGGCAGGTACAGGTACAGCATGAAGATGGCCGGCACAAAAGCCAGGGTGTAGAGGTAGGTCACCTTGGCAAAGGCCAGGATCGGGTGACCGGCGTCGGGCGAAACGGTCTTGAGGTTGTTCATGCCGAACCAGCAAAACGCGCCCAGAGGCACCAGCGACAGCACCCAGGCCAGGCCGGCGTTCTGGATCCAGGTGGAGGTGCCGGCCGGGATCTTGCCGAAGATCCAGCCGCTGTCTTTCACCAGCGTCATGGGCTCGCCACCGATGGCGCCAAACAGGCCCACCGTCATCACCAGCGGGATCACGATCTGCATGGTGGTCACGCCGAAGTTGCCCAGACCGGCGTTCAGACCCAGCGCCGTGCCCTGCAGGCGCTTGGGGAAGAAGGTGCTGATGTTGGACATGCTGGAGGCAAAGTTGCCGCCGCCCACACCGGACCACAGGGCCATGAGCTGGAAGGTCCACAGCGGCCACTCGGGGTGCTGCAGCACGATGCCGGTGCCGATCGCCGGCGCCAGCAGCATGGAGGTGGTCAAAAAGATGGTGTTGCGGCCACCGGCCAGGCGCACCAGAAAGGAGGCCGGGATGCGCATGGTGGCACCCGAAATGCCCGAGATCGCCGTCAGAGTGAACAGCTGGGCCGGCGTGAAGGGGAAGCCCAGGTTGAGCATCTGCACGGTGATGATGCCCCACATGCCCCAGACGGCGAAGCCGCACAGCAGGGCCGGCACCGAGATCCAGAGGTTGCGCCAGGCGATGCGCTTGCCCGTGGTTTCCCAGTAGCGTTCATCTTCTGGGTTCCAGTCGGCGATGTCCGCGCGTGAAGTGGAAGTGTTCATGGTGTTTCTTTCTTGTCAGCCCTGAAGGGAGAAGGTCTTGGCCTCGGGGCCCATGACGGGTGCCTGACGCACTTCGGTCCAGTACATCCAGATGAGCGACACCCAGACCACGCCGTACATCAGCATGAAGGCGCTGGAACGGATGCCGGTGAAGTCGAGCAGGGCACCGAACAGGATGGGCAGCACAAAGCCCCCCAGACCGCCGGCCAGACCGACGATGCCGCTGATGGTTCCGATGTTTTTCGGGTAGTCGTCGGCGATGTACTTGAAGACACTCGCCTTGCCAAAGGCCATGGCGATGCCCAGGATGAACATCAGGCCGGTGAAGGCATAGACGTTCAGGCCAATGTGGAAGGTTTGCGTGCCCTTGACGGTGTTGATGGTGAAATCGGTCTGCGGATAAGACAACAGGAACAGGCAGATCCAGCACACCCACATCACCCACCAGGTGACCTTGTGGGCGCCGTGCCGGTCGCTCAGCCAGCCGCCCACGGCACGCAGCACGCCGCCGGGCAGGGAGAAGCACGCGGCCAGCAACGCGGCCACGCGGATGTCCAGACCGTATTCACCGATGTAGTACTGCACCATCCACAGGGCCAGCGCCACATAGCCGCCGAACACGATGCTGTAGTACTGGCAGTACTTGAGCACCTTGGGGTCCTTGAGCGCCTTGAGCTGGTCGGTGAACTTCACATTGCTCGCCACCAGATGCGAGGGGTCGCTGTGGCTGAACAACCAGAACAGGACCACCGTGCCGGCCATGATGGCGGCGTACACCTGCGGCACCGCAGCCCAGCCGAAGGCCACCAGGATCACCGGCGCCACGAACTTGTTGACGGCCGAGCCCGAATTGCCCGCGCCGTAGATGCCCATGGCCATGCCCTGCTGGCTCTTGGGAAACCAGCGCGCCACGTAGGGGGTACCCACACTGAACGAGCCCCCGGCCAGGCCGACGAACAGGCCAATCGTCAGGAAGTGCCAGAACTCGGTGGCGTAGGCCATCAACCAGATGGCCGGCACGGTGGCCGCCATCAGCAGCGCCATGACGATGCGCCCGCCGAAACGGTCGGTCCAGATGCCCAGCGGCACCCGGATGAGCGAGCCGGTCAGCACCGGCGTGGCTGTCAGCAGCCCGAACTGGGTGGCGTTGAGGTCCAGCATCTTTTTGATCGGGATGCCGATCACACCGAACATCATCCAGACCATGAAACAGACGGTGAAGGACCAGGTGCTGACGATCAGCACCGACCACGCCCGGCGTTTGTGTTGAAGTTCTGTAGCCACGTTGCTTGCTCCATTGACCATGGCCGCAATGGTGCTTTTTCAGGGCTTTCCCGAACATCCTCCATACAGGGTAGGCAGAGCCGGCAAAAGAACGAGGTCGGGCTTCTTGAGCCGCAGACATCGTCCGGAAGAACTACTCCCAGCGCATGGCCGCGGCTTGCCCTTAACATGGACCGCATGAGCCACTCCCTGTCCTTTCCCGGTTTTTCCAGCCCGGCCGCCGGGCCGGAGGCGCCACTCGACATGCTGGCGGCCTGCCACACCCGTGTTGAAAAGCAGTGCCAGACGCTCACCCGCCTGCAGCCACACCTGATGGCATACGGCAGCGATGCCGCGGCGCGGGAAGCCGCCAGTGCCGTGATGCGCTATTTCGACACCGCCGCCAAACACCACCACGAAGACGAGGAGTGCGACCTGTTTCCTGCCCTGCTGGAAGCCATGGCCGGCAGCGATGCGGTGTGCATCCGGGAACTGATACAGGGCCTGATGGCCGAGCACCGACAGCTGGAAGGCCGCTGGTCAGCGCTGCGGGAAAAACTCGAAGCCATCGCCGATGGCGAGGCCGTGGTGCCGGGCGCGGATGAAGTGGCCGACTTCGTGGCCGGCTACCGCGCCCACATCCACAAGGAAGACACCGAGCTGCTGCCGATGGCCGCACGCCTGCTGGGTGATGCAGCCTTGCAGGAGATCGGACAGGCCATGCGCACGCGGCGCGGTTTCTGATTCAGATCACGCCACGTTCGGTGGCGTAGACCGCCGCATGCACGCGGTTGGTCAGCCCGAGCTTGCGCAGGATATGCTGCACATGAATCTTGACCGTGGTCTCGGCGATCTCGAGCGCGCGGGCGATGTGCTTGTTGCTGTCGCCCTTGGCGATCAGGGCCAGGATTTCACGCTCGCGCGGCGAGAGCTGGTGGATCGGGTCGTCGGCGCTCAGCACCACCGCCGGGGCCGCCATGCGCTGCACGGGTTCTTCGGCACTGGCCGCTGGTGCATCGGGGGCAGGTGAGCGCCGCAGCAGACCCACCAGTTTGCCCATCATCTCGGGGCTCACCACCGAGTCGCCCTCCCAGACCTTGCAGATCGACTCGCACAGGTCCTCGGTGTGGATGGTCTTGAGCAGGTAGCCGTCGGCACCTGCACGCAGGCCGGCCGCCATGTCGTCCACGCTTTCACTCACCGTGAGCATGAGGATGCGCAGCCCCGGCACAGCCTGCTTGAGGTCGGCGATCGCGTCCACGCCCTGCACGCCCGGCAGGTGGTTGTCCAGCAGCACCAGATCCGGCTGCAGGCGCCTGGCCGCACTCAGCGCCTGGTTGGCGTCGCCCGCCTCGCCCACCACCTGCAGACGGGCATCCTGCCCGAGCAAGGCGATCAGGCCACGGCGAAACAGGTTGTGGTCGTCCACGACCAGCAGGCGGATGGGGGAATGGGTTGTGCTCATGCGTTCAGTTCTATGCGGACCTCGGTGCCCTGCCCTTGCAGGGAATGGAGTTCGATGTGGGCCCCGATGCGCTCGGCCCGTTCGCGCATGATCTGCAGGCCCACATGGGTTTCGTCCTGCGCCGGGCTGTCCGGATCGAAACCCCGGCCATTGTCACGCACCAGAAACACCCACCGGGGTCCGCGGTGCACCTCGACCTGCACCTGCGATGCCTGCGCATGCTTGCGCACATTGGACAGGGCTTCCTGCACCACATGCAGCACCTGCAGCTGCACATCGGACGGCAGCGCCACACCATGGCCTTGCATTTCCAGCCGCGCGGGTATGCCACTTTGGTGCTCGAACTTGCGCAGCGTGGTGCGCAGGGCCTGTTCGATGTCGTCGCTGTCGGTGCGCGTCCTGAAGTGCACCAGCAGCTCGCGCACGTCGTTGGTGCTCTCGCGCACACCCATGTCGATTTCATCGAGCGTCTGGCGAATCTGGGACTCGTCCTTTTTGTCCATGGCACTGCGCAGCAGGCTCACCTGGATCTTGAGGAAGGACAGCGACTGCGCGATCGAGTCGTGCAGTTCGCGTGCCAGCAGGGTGCGCTCCTGACTCACCGCCGCCTCGCGCACCAGTGCCTCGGTGCGCAGGTTCTCGATGGCATTGGCCAGATGACCGGTCAGGGCATCATAGAGATCACGGTCTTCTGTCGAGAGCGTGGCCTCGTGGCGGTAGAACAGGTCCACCTCGCCCAGCACGCGCTGCTGCAGCCTGATTGGCACGCTCACCAGCGAGTCGTAACCGACCCGTGCGCAGTTGCCCAGCCGGTGGTCGTTTTCCGAAATGATCGGGATCACCCGGGTGCGCGCCGAAGCCTGCGGCTGTCCGCAGGCACACAGGCCCGACTCCAGACACCGCTCTTCCTGCACCAGCTCCTCGGGCAGGCAGTCACTGGCCAGCATCAGGTAGCGCTGACTGCCCTCGTCGGACCAGCGCACGGCCACGGCGTCTGCACCGCTGATGCGGCGTATCTTCTGCGCAAAGCCCTGCGCCAGCTCGTCGAGCGTGTGCGCACTGACCAGAAAATTGCTCACCTCGTACAAAGCGGCCAGACGGATGCGCTTGGATTCAAGGTCGAGCGTCTTTTCGGCCACCTTGCGCTCCAGCCCTTCGTACAGGCTCTGCAAAGTGGCCGCCATGTGGTTGAAGCCGGCCGCCAGTTCACCAAACTCGTCGGCAGACTCGGCCGTCAAACGGGCCGAGAAATCGCCAGCCTCCACCTGCTGCATGCCCAGACGCATACGCTGCAGCGGCTGGATCACGAACAGGTATCCCACGTAAAGCATCAGGATGGCTGCGACCACCGCCAGCGCCATCATCATGAGTTGAAACAGGTTGAGCACCGCAGTCAGGCGAGCCAGCGTGCCTTCAATGGCCCGCACCAGGCCATCCACCCGGGACACAAAGGTGTCGACCCGCAGGATCAGTTCCTGCATGTTCACGGCCTGCCCGCCCTGCCAGATGGGACGCAGCTCCATCCACGAGGCATCCAGCTCGGCAAAACGGCTTTGCGTCGACTCATCCCAGGGCACAAACAGCGGACGGGCAGGATCGCCCTCGCGCAGCAACCGGATGGTGTGGTCGAATTCACTCACCATCCGGCTGACATCTTCTGCCGCACGGTCACTGCCCTTGGCACTGACCAGCCTCCAGGCCTGCATGCGCAGACGCCCAGCCTCGTTGACAGCGGCTGCGCCGCCATCGAGCTGGCGGGTGATCCACATGGTCAGGCCGATGGACAACAGGGCCAGCACCAGCAGGCCCAGCCCGATGCTGAAAAACTTGGTGGACAGACGCTGACTGGTTTTCATCGCTGGGCATACTAACGGCTCCTTCCCGTGTTCGAGATCCGACGGCATAGTTCTGAAGGAGGATGCCCGATGCACCTTTGCAGGATGTCCGCACAGCTCAAGGCATACGATAGTCCACACCCATGAATGTCTCGCCTCCCGATTCAGCCCAGTGGGCCGCCACCCTGATCCACAGCCGTCGTACCACCCTGCCCAAACGCCTGTGTGGTCCCGGCCCCGACCAAACGCAAAAGCGCCTCATCCTTGAGGCCGCTGCCACCGCCCCCGATCATGACCAGATCCTGCCCTGGCGCTTTGTGGAGGTGCCCGTTGCGGCGCGCGGGCAGCTCGGTCAGGCCTTCGCCGAGGCCCTGCGCGAGCGCGACCCCATGGCCACCCGGGACGAATGTGCACAAGCCCGTGAAAAGGCCATGCGCTCACCCTGGCTGCTGCTGGCCGTGGTGCGCACCTCAGGCCCACCCGACGAGATACCGGCCAGCGAACGCCTGCTGTCGGCCGGCGCGGCCATCCAGAACATGCTGCTGATGGCCACCGCACTCAGCCTGGGCTCCAGCCTGACCAGTGGCAAGGCCATCTCGTCCCCAGCCCTGCGCACCCTGTTCAGACTGGGCCGTGAGGAAGAGGCGCTGTGTTTTGTGAACATCGGCCACATCCGGGATGCCCGCAAAGAAAGGCCCCGTCCGACGGTGTCTCAGTACTTCTCCAGACTGGACGCAGCCTGAGGCTCACTGGCGGAACGCAGCGGCCACAAAATCGGTCAGCGCCTTGACCCGCACCGAAGTGCGGTGGCGCTCGGCATAGACCGCGTAAATGTCGGCGTCCGGACTGCTGTAGCCCGACAGCACCTGCACCAGCTGACCGGACTGCAGGTATTTCTGCACATCCCACTCGGCCCGCAGCAGGATGCCATGGCCGTCCAGCGCCCAGTTGACCGCGATACCGCCGTCGTTGGTGGTCAGGTTGCCGCGCACCTTCACGCTTTGCGTCACCTCACTCCTGTTTTTGCCTTTGCCCTGTTGACTGGCAAAACGCCAGAGGCCATAAGCCTCATCGCCCTGTCGGATACCGATGCAGTTGTGCCGCGTCAGATCGTCGGGCGTGGCGGGTTCGCCGTGCTTTTGCAGGTAAGCCGGCGAGGCCACCACCAGCCGGCGGTTGGGCGCGATGAAACGCGCAATGGCGCGAGAGTCGGGCGGGTTACCAAAGCGGAAGCACACGTCACAAGCGTCATCGGTGCTGGCCGGCGGGTTGACCGACAGCTGCAGCTGCACATCCACCCTGGGGTACTGTCGGCAGAAAGCTGAAATGAGCGGCGCAATGTGGCTGCGGCCAAAACCCAGCGTGGCGTTCACACGCAGCAGCCCCTGCGGCGCCACGGTGGACCCCCACAGGCGGTCCTCCAGTTCGTCGATGCCGCCCTGGATCTTGCGCGCGTAGTCCAGGTACACCTCGCCCTCGGGGGTGAGACTCATGCGCCGCGTGGTGCGGTTGATCAGGGCAATGCCCAGCCGCGCCTCCATCTGCGCCAGATGCCGACTGACCGCCGCGGCCGAGATGCCCTGATCACGCGCCGCGGCGCTCAAGGAGCCGGCATTGACCAGCGCCACAAAAAAGCCAAGGTCGGCAGGCTGGATCAGTTTGGCCATCACTTTTGCAATCAGGTTAACAATCGCTTGAATGTATCGTCATTCTTTCAACCATTGCAAATTTACAGCTCTCACCCTGACGTCACTGTCTCGTGGCACGCGCAACCCACCGGGAGACCACAGCCAAGCTGACTGTGTGCAAGGGCAGCATGAACACCGCATGGCGATAACAGAAGCCGTTCTGCAAAGGACCAACGCACAGGCGCGTTTCATCGAGTGAGCACAATGCGTTACCACATGTAAAAAATTAACCCCAAAAAAACCCAAAGAATTATCAATTTCTATAAAATAGGGCACATGTCCCTTACCAACCGTACCCCACTGGGCAGTGCCTACTTCCGCTTTCTGCAGCTGGCACGTGCCGTGGAAGCCCTGCCCGATGGCGCCCTGATGGACGCCAACGAATCCGCTTTGCTGGAGGCAGTGGTACTGCGCTGGCATGAGGGTCATCCCATGACCGTGCGCGAAGCCATCAACCTGGCCACACTGGGTTCGCCAGCCACGCTGCACAAACGCATCACCCGCCTGCGCAACAAGGCCTTGCTGGACACCTTCAGCGAACCGGGTGACCGCCGCGCCAAGTTTCTGGTGCCAACCCAGCAGGCACTGGATTACTTCCACCACCTCGGCCAATCCATGCAGCAGGTCCAGTCGATGCATCTGGCATGAGTTCCTCGAAACCGCTCTGGCTCGAATGGGCGCTGATGGTTCTGGTCAGCGCCCTTTTGTTTGTCGAGTTCTTTCAGCTCAACGGCTTTCTGTTTGATTTTCTGGAGCACACCCAGGGCGTTAACTGGATCTTTCTGCCAGCCGGTTTCCGGGTCCTGTTGGTTCTGGTGCTGGGTCTGCCGGGTGCCACCGGCATTGCACTGGGCACTTTGTGGCTCAATTTGCCCGCTTTCGACAGCGCACACCAGCTCTACATCCTGTCCGTTTGTCTGGCCTCGGGTTTCGGCCCCTGGATCGTCAAATACGGCATGCAACAGCGCAGGCATCTGAACCACGAGCTCAAAAACATCAGCAGCGCCAGCCTGCTGCAGTTCGTGCTGCTCTACGCAAGCCTGAACGCCGTGGCCCATCAAACCATTTTCTGGTGCTTTGACACCACCAACACCGCCCCGTGGATCGATGTCTGGCCCATGTTCATCGGCGACACACTGGGCGCGCTGCTCATCCTCTACACCTTCAAGCTCTGTCTGCCCTGGCTGCGCACGCTGGTGCGGCCCAAAGCCTGACCGCGGCAGATCAGGGCAGGAACAGCGCCTGCAGGTCGCTCAGAAAATCAAACCCTTTGTCGGTGGGCCAGACCCGCGTCCAGTCGCGTGCGATGAGGCCCTGCTCTTCGGCCTTTTTGAGGCCTTGCTGGATGCTGGTCAGTGCCAGCCCGGTGCGCTCCATGAAGTCGGTCAGGGCAAAACCTTCTTTCAGGCGCAGGGCGTTGAGCATGAACTCGAAGGGCAGGTCCGCACGAGAGACCTCGTCGCTTTGCGTGACCGGCTCGCCGGCCATGGCCTGTTTCATGTACAGCTGCGGCTCCCGAAAACGCACCTGCCGCACGATGCGGTGGGCAAAGCTGAGCTTGCTGTGCGCACCCGCACCAATGCCCAGGTAGTCGCCGAACTGCCAGTAGTTCAGGTTGTGCGCGCAGGCATGGCCTGCTTTGGCATAGGCCGACACTTCGTAACGCCCAAGACCTGCGGCCGCCGTGCGTTCGGTGATGCGGTCCATCATCGCAAACGCTTCGTCGTCTTCGGGCAAGGCCGGCGGGTGTTTGGCGAACAGTGTGTTGGGCTCGATGGTCAGGTGGTAGATCGACAGGTGCGGCGGCGCAAACGACAGCGCGGTCTCCACGTCTTCGGTCAGCTGCGCCAGCGTCTGCCCGGGCAGCGCGTACATCAGGTCAAGGTTGAAGGTGTCAAACACCTGCGCCGCTTCGTTGACGGCTGCCACTGCCTGCGCGCGGTCGTGCACACGGCCCAGCGCCTTCAGGTGCGCGTCGTGGAAGCTCTGCACCCCAATGGACAGGCGCGTGATGCCCGCCTGCCGGAACGCCTTGAAGCGGTCTTTTTCAAAAGTGCCGGGGTTGGCCTCCAGCGTGATCTCGCAGTCGGCCGACAGGCGCAGGCGCGCGCGCAGGCCGCTCACCAGCCGGTCGATGGCTTCTGGTGAGAACAGGCTGGGCGTGCCGCCACCAAAAAAGATGGTGTGCACCGTGCGGCCCCAGATGAGCGGCAGGCTGGCTTCGAGGTCGGCAAACAGCGCGTCGATGTAGGCGTCCTGCACGCTGCGGGCATCTTCCGGGCCGCGCCATTCGTGCGAGTTGAAGTCGCAGTACGGGCACTTCTTGATGCACCAGGGCAGGTGCACGTAGAGCGACAGCGGCGGCAG
>JAYRQF010000207.1:0-4870 GCA_041910735.1 Limnohabitans sp. | reverse complement strand
TCCAGCGCCTGCGGCGCTGAACGCTGGTCACCACTTCAACCCGGGTGGGCGTTGCTGAAGACATAGTCATATCCATGGTCGTATTCCTGTTTCTTAGTTTAAGGAATACCGACGGGACTGTGATTCAGGGGGCTAACTCACTCAGGAGATCATCGATCAGGATCCGGCCCAAAGTCTGGATATTCTGCGCAACACAGACAAGACCTATGACGAGCTGATCCACTCCCTGCTGCTGCTGGGCTCCGAAGGCCGTATCCATGCCGAGGCCTTGCGCGCACAGCTGGAACAACAGATCCACACCCTGCGCCTGCTGCAGGCAGCCTTGTTGGGTCTGGCGGTGCTGCTGGCCATGGCGGTGGCTTATCTGGTGGGACAGCGCATCGTGCGCCCCCTCAAAAAAGTTCAGGCGCAACTGGCTGTCATCGAGAAGAACCACGATTTCTCGGCCCGCGTACCCGTCGAGTCCGCAGACGAAGTCGGCCAGACCGCACAATCGGTCAACGCCTTGCTCGACTCCGTACAGGCAGGTCTGCAGGCCGTCAGCTCCACGGTGGATGCGTTGGCCAACGGCGACTTCCAGCAGAAAGTGACGACCAATCTTCGTGGCGATCTGGCCAGCATGGTGCGCACTGTCAATGCAACGGTGGACAGCCTGGCACAGACCATGGGCGGTCTCAACCAGATCATGACAGCCATGAGCCAGGGCCAGTTCTCGGTCCAGGTGGACGTACAGGCTCGCGGGGCATACCAGCAAACTGTTCAGCAGGCCATCAGTACACTGCAGGCGATGGAGCGCATGCTGGGCGACATCGGCCAGGTCATGCAGGCCGCGGCGCAGGGCAACCTGGGCATGCGGGTGAGCGCGCAGGGCCAGGGAGACCTGGAAGTTCTCAAGCGCAACATCAACACCTCGCTTTCCAGCCTGGCGCATGCCATGGGCACGATCAGCCAGAACGCGCGCCAGGTGGCTGGTGCAGCGGCGGACTCCAGCGAAGCCATTGGCCAGATCTCAGACGGCGCGCAAAACCAGACCCACGCCATCTCGCAGGTCACCGCTGCCGTGCGACAGACAGCTGCGGCAGTGACCGATGTGTCCCGCAGCACAGAAATGGCCAGCCAGCGCTCGCGAGAATCGGTCCAGGTGCTGCGTGACGGTCTGGGCAAGATCGAGAAAATGGTCGAGGTGGTCAACAACATCGCGGCCAACTCCGGCAAGATCAGCAAGATCACCGAAGTCATCGAAAGCATCGCCAACAAAACCAATCTGCTCTCGCTCAATGCAGCCATCGAAGCCGCACGGGCTGGTGAACACGGCAAGGGCTTTGCGGTGGTGGCCGATGAGGTGGGAAAGCTGGCCGTCAACAGCGCCGAAAGCTCCAAAGAAATCGCGGTGCTGGTCCAACAGGCCACGCAGGAGACCGCCAAAGCCGTGGCAGCCGTGCAGGCGGTCAGTGCCGACATGGCCCAGATCGAACTCGGCTCACAGGAAACAGATGAAATGCTGCGCAGGATCGCGACATCGCTGGAACAGCAAAGCGCAGCGGTGGAGCAGATCAATGTGAACCTCTCCAGCGTGGATGCCATTGCACGCAGTAACGCAGCCGCGTCGGAAGAAATCACGGCCAGCATCATGGAGCTGGCCAAGATTGCCGACACCACCCGCCAGGAGGTGGACCGCTTCCGCGTCTGAGGCAGGCGCAAGCCCATGAAAAAAGCCGTCAGGAACCCCTGACGGCTTTTTGTGTTTTGGTGGAGATAGGTGGATTTGAACCACCGACCTCGGGGTTATGAATCCCGCGCTCTCACCAACTGAGCTATATCTCCTGAGGTCGTGCAGACAAGGCTGGCGCCGAATCTGCAGAAAGTGCGATTATAGCGTGCTTTGGCCGCGCCTTCCCCTGCGCGCAAAATCGGCCAAGCGAGCGTCCCCTGCACCGGGCTCTTGACGGACATCAAGCCGTGTGAGGCTGGACGGCCCTAAATTGAAGTTCTTTGGAAGACCGCGCCATGCACCCGCAGCCCATCTCAAAACCTCTCTGGCTCCTGTTGGCCACCTGCCTTGTGGCGTCCAACGCCTGGGCGCAGACCCACCCCACCATGAAAGTGCGGGAGTTGCCCGATGCGCTCAAACAGCAGTGGCAGCAAACCAAACCGGAAATGAACGAAAACAGCCATTGTGCGGCGGCGTTCAACAACCAGACCGATTACGAAAAAATGACTTTCAAGTGCTCGATCTACATCCGCCTGAGCGCCGAAGGCGCACGACGCGCCATGCGTTACTGTGAGGAAGACCGTGAGAAAAAGCACATCCACGGCCCCTGCAAGCTGGTCGAAGAATGAACCTCAGGCCACATAGCGCAGGCGCAACTCGCGCTTGAGCAGTTTGCCGCTGGGGTTTTTGGGCAGCGTGTCTGTAAAAACCACCCGCTTGGGCGCCTTGAAGTGCGCCATGTGCGCAGCGCAATGCGCGATCACGGTGGCCTCGTCCAGCGCCTGCCCCGCCTTGACCACAATCACCGCCGTCACCGCCTCGACCCATTTGGCGTCGGGCAGACCGATCACCGCCACCTCGCTGACCTGGGGCAGGCGGTAGATCATTTCCTCGACCTCGCGGCTGGCCACGTTTTCGCCGCCAGTCTTGATCATGTCCTTCTTGCGGTCCACCACCGTGATGTAGCCCTCTTCGTCGATGGTGGCCAGATCGCCGCTGTGGAACCAGTCGCCCTCGAATGCCGCCTGGGTGCGCTCATCGTCATGGAAGTAGCCCAGCATCAGGTGGGGCGAACGGTGCACGATCTCGCCCACCTGACCCGGCTTGACGTCGCGCATCTGGTCATCGACCACCCGGGTCTCGACGTTGCGCACCGCCTTGCCGCACGAGCCCGGTTTGCGCAGCTGGTCCTCAGGGCCGAGCATGGTGGCCAGCGGCGCGATCTCGGTCTGGCCGTACAGGTTCCACAGCCGCACATTGGGCAGCCGCGTGGCGATTTCCTTCATCACCTCCACCGGCATGATGGACGCGCCGTAGTAGCCCTTGGCCAGCCGGGACAGTCTGGCCGGGTCGAACAGGGACGAGCGCAGCAGCGCGATCCAGACTGTCGGCGGCGCAAAGAAGCTGGTGATGCCGAATTGCTCAATCATCGGCAGCAGATTGTCGGGCGTCGGCTTGGAGGTGATCACGTTGGTGCTGCCCATGTAGATGGCCGGGCCAAAGAACACATCGAGCTGGGCGCAGTGGTAGAGCGGCAGCGCGTGCAGGACCACGTCCTGCTCGGCGATTTCGGCGTCGATCACGCAGCTCATGTACTGCCACAAGACCGCGTCGTGCGTGAGCATGGCGCCCTTGGGGCTGGATTCGGTGCCGCTGGTGTAGACGATCTGCGCCACATCGGTGCTGGTCAGCTGCAACTCGGGCAGCACGTCAGTGCAGGCGGCCAGCTGGTCAAAGCTGTGCATGCCTGCCACGGGCTGGCTCGGGTCTTCGGAGGGCAGCCAGATGAACTGCTGCACCTGCGTATCCAGCCTGGCCGCGGCCTGCGCCAGCTCGGCCAGACCACTGTCGGTGGCCAGCGTTTTCGCACCCGCATGACGCAGGATGTAGGCCACTTCGTCGGACTTGAGCATGAAGTTGATCGGCACCATGACAGCACCACGCCGGGCCAGCGCAAATCGCAACGCTGCAAAACCATGCGAATTGCGGGCAAGCACTGCCACCTTGTCGCCCTCGGCCACGCCGATCGACACCAGACCGGCCGCAAGGCGACTGACCAACGCATCGAACCCGGCATAGGTCCAGGTGGTGTCGCCGCAGACAATGCCGGTCTTGGCAGGCAAGCGCTGCGCAGTGCGGCGCAAGGCGTCGGCAATGGTCTGACGGCGAACCACCGGAGCAATGGTGTGCGACATGGGGCTTTCTCCTCGAATTTATGATTGCAGGCATTGGAAACCGAAGACAAGAGACCGACAAGTGGCGTTACCCCCTGCCTCACCCCGAAAACTGTCGCATACGCGAACAGTGGTCTACCGCGGCTACGACCGTGAAGATGGCCTGTGGGACATCGAAGCCGAACTCACAGACACCAAGACCTTCACCATCCAGGTGCCCAACGAGCGCCCCTTCCCCGGCAACGAGCCCATCCACGGGCTTGCAGTGCGTCTGACGGTGGATGACCAGATGCTGATCCGGGCGGTGGAGGTGTCGATGGATGACATTCCACACGCCGAGTGCATCCAGGCGCCGCCCAACATGCAGACACTGGTCGGCTGCCGCATGGGGCGTGGCTGGCGCAAGACCATCAGTGACAAGATTGGTGGCACGGCAGGCTGCACTCACCTGCGCGAGATGCTGTTCAATATGGCCACGGTGGCTTTCCAGACCCTGCCCTTTGGCCAGTGGCACCGGCGCGAACTGCGCGGCGAGCCCCACCCGCCCATCACCGAACAGCCCATGCATTTGGGCCAGTGCATGACCTGGGCGCTGGACAGTCCGACCGTGGCGCGCGCCTACCCCATGTTCTACAAACCCAGGGGAGCAACACGCACCAACGGCGATAATTGAGTCTTGGCGGGAAGGCATGACCCTTCCCTTTTCACTTTCAGCCTCTGGATCTACACCATGAACCGCTGCCCCCCCGAGCCCACCGGCTCCAGCGCACCTGCGCCCACCAAAAAAGTCTTCATCAAAACCTTCGGCTGCCAGATGAACGAGTACGACTCGGACAAAATGGCCGACCTCATGAAAGCCGCCGAAGGCTACGTCCCGACCGACGACCCCGAACAGGCCGACCTGATCCTGTTCAACACCTGCTCGGTGCGCGAAAAAGCGCAAGAAAAAGTCTTCTCCGACCTCGGCCGTGTGCAGCACCTCAAG
>JAYRQF010000206.1:0-2078 GCA_041910735.1 Limnohabitans sp. | reverse complement strand
CCGGATGTCGGCCGCGATGTCGCAGACCTGCTGGTCGTAGAAATACAGGCCAGTCACCGCGTAATTGGACTTGGGTGCCTTGGGCTTTTCTTCGATGCTGATGGCGCGCTGCTGCGCGTCGAATTCGACCACGCCGTAGCGCTCGGGGTCATGCACATGGTAGGCGAACACGCTGGCGCCAGAGGTGCGCGCATCGGCACTGGCCAGCAGCTTGACCAGGTCGTGGCCGTAGAAAATGTTATCGCCCAGCACCAGCGCGCTCGGGTCCTGGCCAACAAAGTCCTTGCCGATGATGAAGGCCTGCGCCAACCCGTCCGGGCTGGGCTGCACCGCGTACTGGATGTTCATGCCCCACTGGCTGCCGTCGCCCAGCAACTCGGTAAAACGCGGCGTGTCCTGCGGGGTGCTGATGAGCAGCACATCGCGGATGCCCGAGAGCATCAGCGTGGTGAGCGGGTAATACACCATGGGCTTGTCGTACACCGGCATGAGCTGCTTGCTGACCGCCTGCGTGACCGGGTACAGCCGCGTGCCGGAACCGCCGGCGAGGATGATGCCTTTGCGCATGGAAAGTGTCTCCGGGAATTCAGAGGGGTGCGGACGAGCCAAAGCGGCGGTCGCGTTTGGCAAACCAGGTCAGCGCTTCGCGCAGCCGCTCGGGCTTGAAGTCTGGCCAGAGGTCGTCGGTGAAGAAGAGTTCGGCATACGCCGCCTGCCAGAGCAGGAAGTTGCTGATGCGCGACTCCCCCCCCGTGCGGATCAACAGGTCCACCTCGGGAGCATCTGCGGTGCTCAGGTAAGGCAAGAGGCTTTCTTCGCTCATGTCTTGCAGGGACTGCCCCGGGTGCGCCGCCTGCCACGCGCGGGCGGCCTGCAGCATGTCCCAGCGGCCACCGTAGTTGGCGCAGACCAGCAGGGTGATGCGGGTGTTGTTGGCCGTCTGGGCTTCGGCCTGCCGGATCAGGGCCTGCAGCGGCTCCGAAAAACGCCCGATGTCACCCAGCACGCGCAGACGAACACCGTTGTCGTTCATGCTGGCCACTTCTTTTTCAAGGTAGCTCATGAACAGGCCCATCAGGCTGCTGACCTCTTCTTCGGGACGCTTCCAGTTTTCGGTGCTGAAGGCGAACAGGCTCAGGTACGGCACCCCCATCTCGGCGCAGGTCTTGACGATGTCGCGCACCCGCTTGGCACCTGCCGCATGGCCCAGCGCCGCCGGCATGAAACGGTTTTTCGCCCAGCGCCGGTTACCGTCCATGATGATGGCAATGTGTTGCGGCAGGTTGGGCGAGGAAGGTTTCAAGGCGTGGGCCGGTTCGATGACAGTTCAGTGATCGATTTTAGTGCGTTCGTACACCCTTTGATCTGCCCATAAAAAAAGCACCGGCCGTGATGGACCGGTACTTTGCAGGGCAGCGGATCAGCACAGACCGGCGTCGGCTTTGGCCTTCTCGCAAGCCAGCAGGATGCGCTCGGGCGTGGCCGGGGCTTCCATGCGCACGACCGCCTTGTGGCCGGCACTGGCCGCCACCGCATCCTTGAGCGCAAAGAAGGCGGACAGGCCCAGCATCAGCGGCGGCTCGCCGGTCGCCTTGCTGTTGAAGGGCGTGGGCTTGAGGTTCTGGTTGTCGAACAGGCTCACATTGAAGTGCTCGGGGACGTCGCCGGCCACCGGGATCTTGTAGGTCGACGGGCCGTGCGTGAGCAGCTTGCCCTTCTTGTCCCAGATGCACTCTTCCATGGTCAGCCAGCCCATGCCCTGGATGTAGGCGCCTTCGATCTGGCCCTTGTCGATGGCCGGGTTGATGCTGCGGCCCACGTCGTGCACGATGTCCACGCCCTGGAGCCACCACTCGCCGGTGCGGGTGTCGATCTCGACCTCGCTCACCGCGGCGCCATAGCAGTAGTAGTAGAAGGCACGACCATTGAGGGTGGCAAAGTCGTACTTGATCTCGGGCGTCATGTAGAAGCCCGTGACCGACAGGCCCACGCGGTCGAGCCAGGCCTGCTTGGTCAGCGCCGACCACTCGACCGACTTCCCCCCACCATGGGCAGCGTTGTTGGCAAATGTCACCTCT
>JAYRQF010000205.1:0-17120 GCA_041910735.1 Limnohabitans sp. | reverse complement strand
TCGCGCGCCGCCTCGCCCCCCGGCTGGCACGACTCGGGCGCATCGATGCCCAGCAGACGCAACTTGACCGGCTCGCGCTCGCCTTCTGGCAAGACCAGCACGGTATCGCCGTCCATGACCCAGCTCACCCAGGCCTGCTGCAAGGCATGTGCTGGCGCTGCCAGCAGCCAGACACAGGCCCCCACCCACAGGCGTTGCAAGTTGACCCCCGTTGCCAGACGCTCAAAGAGGGTGACCGGACAGTCTGGATCAGACATCAGAGTTTGTCGGGAGAATGGTTAATCAAATCCATCATGGACTGGCATCCTACATTGCATGATCGACGGGGAGGTCATCTGTGCTTTAGGCTGGACTGCATCAAACGCATGCTCCATAGCGCCGCGCAGTGCACCCCCGTCGTTCTTGGCCTGATGAGCCCCGCACCCAGCACGTAAGATCGGCACATGCATTTTTCTGCACGCCTGCGTCATCGCCTGCCCTTCCTGAGCTGGCCACGCCCTTCCAGGGCGCTGCTTCACAGCGAAATCTTTGCCGGCCTGAGCGTCGGGCTGATGGTCATCCCGCAAGGGGTGGCCTACGCCGCGCTGGCGGGCATGCCACTCATCACCGGCATCTACGCCTCGCTGCTGCCGGCCCTGGTGGCGGTGCTGTTCAGCGCCTCCACACGCCTGTCGGTGGGGCCCACAGCGCTCACGGCCATGCTGGTGTCGGCCTCGCTGGCCGGCATGGCCACTCCCGCAAGCGCCGAGTGGGTGAATCTGGCCGTCTGGCTGTCGCTGCTGACGGGCCTGCTGCAAATCGTGCTGGGCTACGCCCGTTTTGGCTGGCTGCTCAATCTGGTGAGTTCGCCAGTGCTGACCGCGTTCACCCAGGGCGCTGCAGTGCTCATTCTCTCTTCGCAACTGCCGGCCCTGCTGGGCATGACACAGGGCTGGTCTTCGCTGCTGCAGCCGGACAGCATCCAGCTGTCCAGCCTGACCTTTGGTCTGGTCACACTGGGCCTTCTGATGGTCAGCAAGCGCCTGCGACCGACGTTTCCGACCGTGCTGGTGGTGGTGGTCGGCGCTGCCGGCCTGAGCTGGTCTCTGAACCTGCAGGCCCATGGTGTGGCGGTGGTGGGTCATCTGCCCGAGGGACTGCCCGCGCTGTACCTGCCGCACAACCCGGGCTGGGAAGGACTGCGGCAGCTGGTACTGCCCACCCTGGTCATCACGCTGGTGAGCTTTCTGGAAACGGCGTCCAGTGCCAAGGTAGACAACGAACGCAAGGGCCAGCGCTGGGACCAGGACCAGGACCTGATCGGTCAGGGGCTGGGCAAACTGGCTTCTGCCCTGTGCGGCGCCTTTCCGACCAGTTCGTCGTTCTCACGCTCGGCACTGAACCTGTATGCCGGCGCCCAAACCGGCTGGGCCACCGTGTTTTCGGTGGTGGTGATCTTTCTGTCGCTGCTGTTCTTCACCCCGGTGCTGCACCATGTGCCGCAATCGGTGTTGGCCGCCATCGTGGTCGCGGCGGTACTGGGCCTGCTCAAGCCGCGCAATTTTGTCCACCTGTTCAAAGTCAACCGTGTCGAAGGCGGCATCGCGGTGCTGACCTTCCTGATCACCCTGGCGTCGGCACCGCGCCTGTACTGGGGCGTGCTGGCCGGTGTGGTGATGGGCCTGTCGTACTTTTTGCACACCCGGCTGCACCCGCGCATCATCGAAGTGGGACTGCACCCGGACGGTTCGCTGCGCGACCGGCACCTGTGGAAACTGCCTCCCCTGGCCTCCCGGCTTTACGCTCTGCGCATGGATGCCGAGCTGGACTTTGCCGCCGCCAGCGGCTTTGAGCGGGCCATCACCGAATACCTGAGCCGGCACCCGGACGTGAAACACGTTTGCCTGTTTGCCCAGCCCATCAACCGCATCGACGTGACCGGCGTCGAAACCTTCGCGCAGATCTGCCGGCATCTGGATGCCCATGGCATCACGCTGCACATCAGTGGCATCAAGCTGCCGGTGGAAACCGCACTGCGCCGGGCCGGCGAGCTGACTGACACCCCTCTGCTCAGGATGTACCGGACCGACGCCGAGGCACTGCAGGCCTTGCGCCATCTGGAGCCCCTGCCCCAAGACATGGCGGCAGCGGCGATCTGATCATCCCGGGATTTCGGCCTCCACCAGCAGCGCCAGCAAGGTCAGAGACTCCTGCCAGCCCAGACAGCAGGCTTCGGGCGGAATCGGGTCGGGAATACCGGCCTGCTCGATGTTCACTTCGGTGCCCACCGCCACCGTCCTGAAAGTGATGGTGGTCACCATCTCGCCCGGCAGGTTCGGGTCGTCAAAACGGTCTGTGTGCGCGATCCGCTCACCCGGCACCAGTTCCAGAAAAGTGCCCCCAAAACTGTGCGACTGCCCGTTGGCCAGGTTTGTGAACGACATGCGGTAAGCACCGCCCACCCGGGCGTCCATGGCTTGCACATGACCGGTGAAACCGTGTGGCGGCAACCACTTGGCCATCGCGTCGGGGTCGATGAAGGCGCGGTAGATGCGCCCTGCAGGCGCGCGCAGGACGCGCTGGAATTGAACGGTGTGGGGCATGGCAAACCTTTTTTGGACAAGAAGAACCCACACCTTAGCGGGAAGCTGAAAACATTTGGGATGCAACTTTAATACTGTTTTTATTTACAGTATATTTAAAGCATGCTACGCACCCTTTTCATTGATTTCAACAGCTACTTCGCCTCGGTCGAGCAACAACTCGACCCGAAGCTGCGTGGGCGGCCGGTGGGGGTTGTACCGGTGATGGCCGACTCGTCGTGCTGCATTGCCGCCAGCTACGAAGCCAAAGCATTTGGAATCAAGACAGGCACACGGGTATCGGAGGCCAAACGCCTGTGTCCGGACATCGTGCTGATCCTGGCCGACCATGCCAAATACGTGCAGGTGCACCAGCAGGCGGTGGCCGTGGTCGACCGCATCGTGCCGGTGCTGCAGGTGGTCAGCATTGACGAAATGGAATGTGAGCTGACCGGTCGTTGGCGCGAGCGCGAACGGGCTGTGCTGCTGGCACAGCAGCTCAAGGACACGCTGCTCGCCGAAGTGGGCGAATGCATGCGCACCTCGGTGGGCATTGCACCGAACCGGCTGCTGGCCAAGCTCGCGTCGGACATGCACAAGCCAGACGGCCTGACGGTGATTGAGCAACACGACATTCCCGAAAGGCTGTACCCGCTGCCGGTCTCGGCCATCAACGGCATCGGACCACGCATGGTGCGGCGGCTGGCAGCCTGTGGGATTGCGGACATGCGGCAGCTCTATGCCGCCCCGCGCGATGTGCTGGTCACGGCCTGGGGCGGTGTGGCCGGCTCGGACATGTACGACCGGCTGCGCGGCCAGTGGTACGGACCGCGCGCCAGCACGGCGCGCTCCCTGGGCCACTCGCATGTGTTGCCGCCCGACCTGCGCCACCCGGATGGCGCACTCGCGGTACTGAACCGGCTGGTGCAGAAAGCCGCGATGCGGCTGCGCAAGCAGGGCTTTTACGCCAGCAGCATGAGCGTGCATGTGCGGTGCGCGCACCGCCATGCCCGCCAGGCCGATGGGGAGCGCTGGGTGCAGGTGGGCGAAACACAGGACACCGCGTTTTTGCTGGACACACTCCAGCGGCTGTGGACCAGCGGGCTGCACACCCTGCAGCACCCTGTCTCGGTGGGGGTGCAGCTGCACGGTCTGGTGCCCGAAGCGCAGCACACACCCGACCTGTTCGACGCGGTGCCCACCCCTGCCCACACCGCCAGCCCGCCCCGCCAACGGGCCCGTCTGCTGGCCACGGTGGACGCGCTGAACCGGACACACGGCAAAAACACGGTGGTGTTTGCCAGCGCGCACGCCGGCCGCGACCATGCACCCATGCGCATCGCCTTCAACCGGATTCCGGATCTGGACTCGGAGCGTTGAACGCCTGCCCCTTCAGGCCGTGATGATCCAGCCTTCGAGCGGGTCGCATGGCGGCAGGCCGTAACAGGGGTGGCCGGCCGCATGCTGCTGCGCGGCCCAGCCCGCCTGCATCAGGCACAGGGTGGCATCGAGCGCATCGCCACTGGGGTCGTCGGCAAGGCGGTTGAGCAGGGCATGGCTGGTCACCAGACGCAGCCCCAGACGTGTCTGGCCACGCTCCAGCGCGCCCAGCAGTTCGCGTCGGGCCAACAGCCGCCCGGGCGTCTGTTTGGCCCTGTCGTCGCTTTTGTACGAGGTGTTGCCCAGCACCTCGCGCGCCAGCAGGCCGGGGTAGGCCTCCAGCGCCACACGGCTGCGGTCACCTTCGTGCAGGCCGGGCAGGTGCACGCCGGCACGGCGCAGCAGCGGTACGCCTGCGTGCATCATGTACGCCACCGGCGGGTTGACCCACTTCATGGACGGGCTGGAGCCCGCCGGACGATCGGCGGCCCGGTGCGCGAACTTGCCGCCCACAGGACGGGCGTTGCAGAAGGCAGCAAACTGTTCGCGGATCTGGGCACGCTCAAGTGCCGCGTAGTGGTCCATGCAGGCGGCCCATCCGGTGGGCCAGCCCAAGGACTCCACCAGCTCGCGCGGCAGGCCAAATGGCAGATCGAATCCGCCAATCCATTCGCCGGGTTGTGCCAGCCAGTCGCCAAAGGCATTCAGCGATTCAAAGGTGTGCAGGTCCCGCAACTGCACCCGCCCCTGCGCCACGGTGCCCAGCGCCAGCACGACGGGTTTGCGCCGGCTGGGGCTGCTGGAGAAGTCGCAGCCGATGAGCTGCATGCGCTCAGGCGCGGCCGATGATGCTGGCCGTGGCCATCAGTTCTTCGAGCAGGGCCAGGGAAACCTTGCCGGAGACGCTGTAGGGGTCGAGTTCGGCACGCTCGGAATACTTGAGCAGGATGTTGGTGTTCACGCGCGCAGCGTCCACCTGCCCCATGGTCCAGCCACCAAAGCGGCGCTCGGAGATTTCTTCGTAGTGCAGCAGCACCACATCCTTGTGGCGCGCATCTTTCTGGATGTGGCCGTACAGATCGCTGACCACGTTGCGCCCGCCTTCAATGGCCTGCAAAAAGATGCCACCGCCGTAACACAGGATGCCGGTGATGCCGCAGGTCGGGTTGAACTGACGCGACTGGGAAAGGATGGATTCGATGGTTTCCGGCCGCGGATCGACCGCGCGGCTGGCGTAGAGCAGGCGAACGAGCATGGTGTCAGCTCCGGGCGGGAATCAGTGACAGGAATTCGCGGCGCAGGTTGGCGTCTTTGAGGAAGACACCACGCATGACCGAGTTGATCATCTTGCTGTCCATGTCTTTGACGCCGCGCCAGGCCATGCAGTAGTGGCTGGCCTCCATGACAATCGCCAGCCCGTCGGGCTGGGTCTTGTGCTGGATCAGGTCGGCCAGTTGCACCACAGCCTCTTCCTGGATCTGCGGACGGCCCATGATCCATTCGGCCAGTCGCGCGTACTTGGACAGGCCGATCACATTGGTGTGCTCGTTGGGCATGACGCCGATCCAGATGCGGCCGATCACCGGGCAGAAGTGGTGGCTGCAGGCGCTGCGCACCGTGATCGGCCCCACGATCATCAGCTCATTCAAATGCTCGGCATTGGGAAACTCGGTGATCTCGGGGCCTTTGACATAGCGGCCCCTGAACACCTCGTTGACATACATCTTGGCCACACGGCGTGCGGTGTCGCCCGTGTTGTGGTCGTTGTCGGTGTCGATCACCAGGCTGTCTAGCACGCCTTCCATCTTTTTCGTGACCTCGTCGAGCAGCTTTTCCAGCTCACCGGGTTCGATGAATTCGGCAATGTTGTCATTGGCATTGAAGCGCTTGCGGGCCGCCATCACGCGTTCGCGGATCTTGACGGACACCGGTACGCCCTCGTCCAGCGCGGGCGAGGTGGTCGAAGTGTTCATGGCGTCTTGGGCTTTCATCAACATCTGGCCATAGTACCAGCGAACAGGCCTTGACCCTTTTGAGGGGGAATTAATAACGGTTACCACTCAGAAACAGGGCCAGGCGCATCAGGCCGAAGGCGATTCGGTCGCGCAGCCGCTGGTGCCAGGAACGGCGTCGGTAACTTTCGACCGATACCGGCGTGCAATGCTCGGCCATGACCTGCTCCAGCCGCTGGTGCAGCTGCCGTGCAAAAACCGCATCGGCCACCACCACATTGGCCTCGCGTGCCAGCAACAGGCTCAGAGGGTCCAGATTGGAGGAACCCACCGTCGCCCAGGGACGGCCGTGCTGCGGGTCCACCACGGCCACCTTGGCGTGCAGAAAACTGGCGGTGTATTCGTGGATTTCGACCCCGGCCGCCAGCAGCGTGGCGTAGACCGGTCGCACCGCGTGGTACTGCATGAAATATTCGTAACGGCCCTGCAGGATCAGGCGCACCCGCACCCCGCGATGCACGGCCATCACCAAGGCCTTGCGCAGGCGGCGCCCCGGAAGGAAATAGGCGTTGGCGATCACCACCTCGTGACGGGCACCGGCGATTGCCTTCAGGTAGGCCTTTTCGATCTGGGCACGATGCAGCACGTTGTCACGCAGCAGCAGGCCGGCCCGGGCTACCAACTGGCCCCCGCCCGCCTCGCCGGCATGCGTCCAGGGCAGGTGCAGGCCCGCGGCCCGAAAGGAGCTGAAGGCTTCCGGGAAATGGTGCTGGCGCACATGGCGCACCGCCTGCAGGCGCCACCACAAGCGGGTCATGGTTTCCTGCACCTGCTGCACCAGTGCGCCCCGCGCCTGCACCGCGAAGTCCAGCCGGGGGTGCGACAGGGTGCCATGGCGGGGGTCGAACCAGTCGTCCAGGATGTTGATGCCGCCGCAAAAGGCCACCTGCCCGTCCACCACCGCCAGTTTGCGGTGCAGACGCCGCCAGCGGCTGGGAATCAGCAGGCCCAGCGTGCCCAGCGGAGAATAAATGCGGCACTCCACCCCCGCCTGCGCAAAGCGCCGCTCCCATTGCACCGGCAGCCGGCCGGTGCCCACGCCATCGATCACCAGCCAGACGCGCACCCCGCGCAGCGCCGCACGCTCCAGCGCCTCGGCCACGGCGCTGGCAGCGCCATGGAAGTCAAAAATGTAGGTTTCCAGCTGCACCTGCGAGCGGGCCTGGTCAATCGCCTCGATCAGTCGGTGGAAATATGCCTCGCCGCCCTCGATCAGGCGCAGCTGGTGACCATCGGTGAGCACCGGGCTGTGCCGCATGCGTCAGTCCAGCCAGGTGAATTCGGCCACCAGCGGCAGGTGGTCGGACATTTGCCGCCAGATGCGCCCCTGGGGCACCAGGGTCGACACCGGCCGCAGACCACGGGCGTACACATGGTCGAGCTGCGTCAACGGCAGCCGCGACGGATACGTGGGCGTGCGCGGGCCCGTGTATTCATGGAATCCGGCCAGCGCCATGAGCCGCGTGAGCCTGGTACCCCAGTCGTTGAAATCACCCGCCACAAGGACCGGTTCAGTGGCCGGGATCTCGCGGGCAATGTAGGCTTTGAGCAGCGCCACCTGCCGTTCGCGGCTGCCCGGGATCAGGCCCAGGTGCACCACCAGCGCATGCACTGTGCGGCCGGCCAGCTGCACCTCGGTGTGCAGCAGCCCGCGCTGCTCGAAACGGTGGTCCGAGATGTCCTGGTGCTGGTGCGAGAGCACGGGCCAGCGCGAGAGCAGCGCATTGCCATGCTCGCCGTGCCGCGTGATGGCGTTGGTGCGGTAAACCGGCTCGTAGCCCTCGGGCGCCAGAAAATCGGCCTGCGGCTGCTCGGGCCATCGGGCAAAACGGCGCTGCTCGCGCCGGTTCACAAAACGCACCTCCTGCAGGCAGACCAGATCTGCATCGAGCTGCTCGATGGCATGGCCGATGTTGTGGATCTCCAGCCGTTTGGCCGGCCCCACACCCTGCACCCCCTTGTGGATGTTCCAGGTCGCCACGCGCAGCACCGGGTGTTCGTGGGGTGCGGTGATCATGGCAACACCTGCAGCATGCGCGGCAACATGAGGATGGCCTCGGCGTTCGACGGAGAGAAAACGGCATCGGCGGCGCGACGCCAGGGCAGCCACTGGTGCGCCGTGTGTTCGGCAGGACTGAGCACTACCTGCAACCCCTCGGGCACGCGCAGGCCAAACACCCGCTCGGTGTTGCGGCTCACCTCGGGCGGGTAGCGCCAGCGCCAGGCGGGATAGATGTCGTAAATGTTCTCAATGGCCCAGTCCTGCAGCAGACACCCCGGTGCCAGCGCATCGATACCGGTTTCCTCATGCACTTCGCGCACCGCGGTGTCCCAAAAGCTCTCGTCCGGATGGTCCTTGCTGCCCGTAACCGACTGCCAGGTGCCGGCATCGGCGCGCCGGATCAGCAGCACGTCCAGCATGGCCGTGAACATCACGACCAGCACGGACTCGGGAATCTTGTAAGCGCGCTCAGGGACAGCCATCGGTCCATTCTAATGAGCGGCTGTTAGCATCCAGGCATGTGGAATCAGGTACTTCAAAACCCGGACACGCCTGCTCTGGTGACATGGCAGGGATTGCGCATCACCCCGGGCCTGCACGCCGTGACAGGCGATGAGGGCAGCGGCAAAACCCGGCTGCTGCGGACCCTGGCCGGCGATCTGGCCGGGGACGCCTTGTGGCTGGACCTGCGCCTGCCCGGGCACGACCAGCACATCCCCGAAGACATCTGGACACAACTGCAGACGCGTTGCCCCCGCTGGAGCACGGAGCTGTGCGCGCAGCTGACCGAAGCCCTGAGCCTGACAGAACATCTGGGCAAGCACCTGTTCATGCTGTCCACCGGCAGCCGTCGCAAGGTGGCGCTGGCAGGCCTGCTGGCCAGTGGCGTCACCGTCACCTGCATCGACCAGCCTTATGTGGCGCTGGACATGGCTTCGGTGCGGGTGTTGCGTGAGTTTTTGAGTGATGCGGCCGTACACCCCTCACGCACCTGGGTGGTGGCGGATTACGAGGCAGACCCCGGATTGCCCTGGACCAGTGTGGTCAGCCTATAGCAGCAACCAACTGCAAAAAAATCCTGCCCCAAGCTTCACCCGTCAGAACCCGACTTCGCGCACCAGCACCGCGATGGCCTGTCGCAGGTAACGGCTCGCGGGACTTTGCCAGTCGGAATGGAGGGTCAGCTGGCCTCGCCATGAAAGCTGGGCCAGGCCGGCAGGCATGTCTTGCACATCCAGCGCCACACGGTAGACCGAGCGCTCAGGCACCAGCTGGCCATTCTTCTCGCGGGTCAACACATGGCCGCCCAGGGCGCTGGCCAGTTCGCGGCGGGGCAAGACACGGGCGGCGTCGCGGTCGATGTCTGCAACACGCAGCGACAGCACCTGAGGCGTCACTCCATCGGTGAAGAATTTCGCGATCTGGCCGATCTGGACTCGGGCCACATCGTCTTCGTCCAGCCATGTTTCCACGCGCCAGCGGCTGCCCTGACGCACCAGAACAGCCAGCGCCTCTTTGCGGGCGACCCATTGCCCCACGGTCAAATCCGGGTCGGCCAGCAGGAACTGGCCTGCATAGGGTGACACCGGTGCAAACTGGTTTTGCTCGGCCTGCACGCCCTGCAGCTCGGTTTCAGTGGTCACCAGCGTCTGCTCGGCCACTTTCCAGCGTTTACGCAGTTCTTCGTCAAAAGCCGATGCTTCGGCCAGACGGCGTTGCTGATCGAGTCGCACCTCCAGCGTCCGTGCCCGGCTGGCCAGGTCGGGCACATACAGCGTCACCAGCGCCTGCCCAGCAGCCACCGCATCCCCATGCCTGAAAGGCAGCGCTTCGATGCGCGCGCCCGCTGGCGCAAACACCGGCCACGACTCCTGCGGTTTGAGCACCGCACTGGCCGTGATGCGTCCCGGCCATGGCAGCACCAGCAGCAGGCACAGGGCCATGAAACCCAGCGCGGTCTTGCGGCTGCGCGAGCGTTCCCGGATACGCGGCCAGAGTTCACGCCAGACTTTCAGCTCGCTGGTCAATGGTTTGGCCACGAACCAGACGATCTCGACCATGAACAGGAAGATGCCCACCAGCTTGATGAAAAAGTGGTAGACCAGCACCGCAATGCCCAGAAACAGCACCAGCCGGTACAGCCAGGTGGCCCACGCAAATGCGGTCAGGGCCATGGCTTTGGGGCGGGGCCAGTGTTCGGGTGGCTCATCACCCAGTCCGAAGAGCCACTCGCGCAGCTTCCAGCGCGCCAGCGCAAAGCTGCGCCCGTGGAGGTTGGGCATGTCCAACGCGTCCATCAGGATGAAGTAGCCGTCAAAGCGCATGAACGGGCTGGCGTTGATGGCCAGTGTGGCCACCCAGCTGGTGGTGGCGAGCACGAAAGCGGCTGACTGCACGCCACCTGCGGGCAACAGCGCCCAGGCCAGCGTAGCCCAGACGGCGATCACCAGCTCGGTCAGGATGCCGGCACTGGCCACACGCAGACGGTCAAAACGGTTGGTCAGCCTCCAGGTTTCGTTGGTGTCGGTGTAGGCCACCGGCCACATGACCAGAAAGGCCACACCCATGGCCGGCACGCGGCAACCATAGTGTTTGGCTGTGAACGCATGGCCCAGCTCGTGCAGCAGTTTCACAAAAAACAAGGCCACGCCATAGGCCAACAGGCCTTCCAGATTGAATGTATCCACCAGTGATGCGCTGAACACATCCCAACGCCGGGCCACCTGCGTCAGGCCCAGCACAAAGGCCAGCGCGGTCATCCAGCCAAAGGCCCGGCTGCCAAACCCACGCGCCACTGGCAGCCAACGGGTCAGCCAGGCATCGGGCTTGAGCAGCGGGATTCTGAAAAACAGGTAGTGGTGCAACAACCACTTGAGCGGCGAACCCTGGATGCGCTCAAGCTGCTCCGCCATCTTGCGCGGTCCGTCACCGGACGTGGCCAGCACCAACTGGTGCTGCACCAGAAACTGAGCCACCTGCACCACATCGTCCGGGCCCATGCCCAGCGTGGTGTGGCTGCTGACATCGGCAGCGATGGCCTGCGGATCGTCCATGTCCCAGCGCTGCAAGATCTCCAGCGTGGGCCAGTCGATGCGGAAAAACTGGTTGCGTACCGGATCGTGCAGTGTCCAGCTCGGCTGGCCATCGGGCTGTGCCGGCCCCGGCAACAGGTCCAGCTCCTCACGCAGACGCGGCAGTGGCATGGCTTACCACCCCAGCCAGGAACGCACCGTGGCCCAGGGCCTGCGCAGCATCCAGTACGACAACGGCACCCAGTCACCGTGCAGTTTGGCTGTGCCCTTCAGACCTACCCTGTGACTGGTTTTGCCTTCCAGCGTGGCACGCACACGGTAGGCATAAGTGCCATCGGGCCTCTGCACGGCATCGTGCGCCATGTAACGCAGCGTGGCCGACACCGGCGACAGCGGGTTCGCGCTCAGGTAGAGCGAAACAGCATCGCCCGGCTCCAGCCGGATCGCATCGGCCAGAGATACCCAGGCCTCAACCTCCACATCGTCGAGGGTGACGATGCGCAAAATCCGCTCGCCCGTGGTCACCGGCTTGCCGATCCACTCGGACGGATCGTCCATCAGCACCACGCCCGCCTGCGGCGCCAGCACACGCGCACGGGTGAGCTGCTCCTGCAACGCCTGCACTTCGGCACGCCGCTCTTCGACCTTGCCCACCAGCACGCCAAGCTGGGTTTTGGACTTCGCGTCACTGAGGGCAAGCTGACTGGTCTGGCGGTAATCGGTTTCGGCCGTGGCCAGTGCCTGCATGGCGATCTCCAGCCGGGACTGGATCACGATTTCATCAAAGCTGAACAGGGCCTGTTCCGCCTTGACCTGCTGGTTGGGTTGCACATGAAAGACATCGATCACGCCATCCAGCGGTGCGCGCATCACCAGTGGGTGCGCGGGCACCAGTTCACCGGGCGCCAGCACCGTCAGGCGCACGGGCCAAAACAGCACTGCCAGCATGCCTGCGGCGATCTGCACCCGACGCTGGCGCCACCAGACCTGACCGGCCTGCCAGACCAGCGTCTGGGACACCAGCTCCACCCATGCCTTCCAGTGGGTGATTCGCGGTCGGTGCAAGGCGGCAAAAGCGTGCCACCAAACCTCTGCCCACTCATTCATGACCGACAGTTCTTCAGGCAGCCATGGCGTATCGCGTACCAGAATGCCGGCACCAGATACTCCAGGCGAGACGGATCCCAGCCACAAGGCGTGTACAGGCCACCATTGGCCCCATTCGGCCGCCAGATCCGCCGGCAAGTCACTGGCGGTAAAAGTGCGTATGACCTCACCAGCCTGCGCCTGCATGTGCTGACAGACGGCCTGGAGCCATTGCACATGCGGCACATTGGCATCGACCTGCACCACACCCGACAGACACCAGACACCGCCGTCATGCAACCACAACGCGCCCTGGCGGTACGGCGCCAGGGCCAGCGTGTCATTGACCAGCAAGAAGCCCAGCTCACGGTCAGACTTGGCCCACCGTGCGCGGTGGGCCAAGTCTTTCAGCGTATCCGTCATCCGGCGCGTACTTTCACGGCCCGGGTGTCAGTGTGCCTGTGCGCACCGGCTTCTGCCATGCGTGCCAGCGTGACAGGACGCTTGCCTGCCATGCGCAGCTTCTCACTGAAGCTGGAGCGGCTTTGCGGCTGGTTCTGCGTCTCTTCGCCGATGAACATCCGGAACATGGCCACCGCCTCCCGGCCATCGTCATCACGGGCAATCACCTTCAGGTCCAGCTTGCCCTTGAAGCCGGCAGGCGGCGTCACCTCAAACGTGCCCGATGCCGGGTCAAACTGCACCCACTTGGGCAAGGACGAGTTGTCACCCTGTTTGGCTTCCAGCTTGATGACGGCATCCTTGTTGGAGTGGATGAACGCATCAAAAGGCAGACTCACCTTGGTGGCCACATTGGTGGACTGGACCACCTGATCGGTGATGCCCTGATACAGGCTCAGACCAGGTGCAGCCGATTCGCTGACAGGGATCTGGAAGCCGGAGCCACTGGTGATGGCATCCCCCAAAGACATGGGTGGATCTGCCGGCACCAATGCCGGCGCCAAAGGCGTGAGCGTGGATGCGAACGCCTGCGGCGGGGTGGCCCTGGGCGGAGGCGGCGCCAGCTCTGCGGGGGGTGCGGGGGGCGCCAGAGGGGCAGGCGGGGGTGGTGGGAGCGGTGCAGCCTTTGGACGGTCATCATCCAGACTGGTGCTGTTGGTGGCTGGGCCATTGGTCGGATCCAGGTTTGGACCATATTTGGTACCTGTGCCATCGTCCACTATCGAAGTGTCGGCCGCAGAGCTCTTGGCCGGGTTGCTCGTAAGGCTGGCTTTGAGCGCAAAGGTTTCAGCGCCTTCGTAATTGGTGTCCGATTCCGAGCTGATGTCCACCCGCACGTACACCTTGCCGTTGTCCGGCGCAGTGGGCTTGTGATCGGCATCGTAGGTGGTCCAGTGCGTACCGTCAGTCGACCATTGGTAGGTAAAGCCTGTGCGTGTTGCTGGCGTACCCGAAGTGGCGGCCTGCAACGACAAATCCAGCATCTGCCCCGCAGTGGCTGTGACCGTAAACATCGCGTACTGAGATCCCTCATTGACCGGGCCATAGCCCGTCACGCTGACGGTACGATCGTCATCCAGAGCGTTGGTGTCGGTAGATGGATTGAGGCTGGGCGTGAAATCCGGGCCGTATTTGGTACCCGTGCCGTTGTCAATGATCGAGGTGTCGGCCGCAGCGTTGTTGCTGGGGCGATTAGAGAAGCTCGCCTTGAGCGCAAAAGTTTCTGCACCTTCGTAGTCTGTATCCGCCTCGCTGCGAATATCCACCCGAACAAACACCTTGCCCTCACTGGGCACAGTGGGTTTGCTGGTATCGCTGTAGGTTGTCCAATGCGTACCGTCCGTCGACCATTCGTAGGTAAAACCGCCGAGCGTGGCCGCCGTACCCGAAGTAGCCGCTTGCAAATCCAGGTCCAGCGACTGCAGAGGAGATGCGGTCACAGTGAACATTGCATAACGCGAGCCTTCGTTCACCGGGCCATAGCCCGTGACACTGATCGTGCGATCATCGTCGGACGTGCCGTTGGGGTCGTCCCCGTCGTTGGCCGAGCCATCGTCTTTGATCGTGCCAGTACCTTGGGTGTTGCTGGCCATGAAGCTCGTCTTGCCAGTCAGCGAAAAAGTTTCTGGACCTTCAAAGTTGTCGTCGTTCACGGTAGGCACTGACACCCGCAAAACCGTGGTACCAGCGGGAACGGTGTAGCTGCCGTCGTTGTTGGCGGTGATAACGTTGCCCAAATCGTCTTTGACCACGAGCGTGGTACTGATGTCGTTGGACGATGCTGTCTTGCCCACAAAGCTGGTGCCAAAC
This sequence comes from Limnohabitans sp., assembly GCA_041910735.1. Taxonomy (GTDB): domain Bacteria; phylum Pseudomonadota; class Gammaproteobacteria; order Burkholderiales; family Burkholderiaceae_C; genus Limnohabitans_A. The sequence goes on along the minus strand of JAYRQF010000205.1, from coordinate 2,776 downwards.
GTGACCGTATATGGCGTCACCGACTCACCCACGGTAACGTTGAAAACCGCCGTAGAGCCTTCTTCCACAACCACGTTGCCAATCGTCATCTGCGGACGGTCATCGTCAAAGCCTGTGCCGGGCCCCGAGGTCTGAGTCACACCCGACGGACCAAAGGAGTATTTCTTGCCCGTGCCATCGTCCATGATGGTGGCGGTGCCGTAAACCGAGCCCACGTTGCCGTTGCTGATCACTTTGAGCTGGAATGTTTCGGCACCTTCGTAAGGGTCATCCTGCTCAGTCAAGATCGCCACCCGCACCAGTAATGTGCCGCCGGGGGCCAAGGTCACATTCATGCCTGAAATGGTCGTATCGTTCCAGGTACCGCCGCTCCAATACTGGATGGAAGTGTCGTCACTGCGCGCGATGTTGGCGCTGCCCGTCTCGATGTCCAGGCCTGTGATCTGGCAGCCAGTCACTGTACTGACCTGGAACACGGCCCAGTCCGAAGCCTCATTGACGGCGATCGAATTTACAACTGGATCGCGGTCGTCATCCAAGTTGTTGGTGTTGGTAACCGGGCCAGTGTCGGGATTCAAGTCCGGGCCGTATTTGGTGCCCGTGCCATCGTCCACGATCGAGGTGTCGGCCGATGCGCTTTTGCTCGGGCCAGCGGTGAAGCTGGCCTGCAGCGCAAAGGTCTCACTGCCCTCATAGCTGGTGTCAGACTCGGAGCGAATGTCCACACGCACATACACCTTGCCGTTTTCCGGGACGGTAGGCTTGTGGCCGGCATCGTAGGTCGTCCAATGAGTGCCATCGGTCGAAAACTCGTACGTGAAGCCTGTACGCGTGGCGGCCGTGCCCGATGTCGCTGGCTGCAGCGCCAAATCCAGCATCAACCCTGGTGTGGAGGTGACAGTGAACATCGCGTACTGCGAGCCCTCGTTGACTGGCCCGTAGCCTTCCACGCTGATTGTGCGGTCATCGTCCAGGCTGCTCGTGTTCGTGTTGGGACCGTTGCTCGGGTCTACATTTGGCCCATATTTGGTACCCGTGCCGTCGTCCACGATCGTGGTGTCAGCCGCATCGCTCCTGGAGGTGTTGGTGGTAAAACTGGCTTTCAGTGCAAATGTTTCAGCGCCTTCATAAGGCGTATCCGCCTCTGCACGGATGTCCACCCGCACATGCACCTTGCCGTCAGCGGGCGCCGTGGGTTTGCTGCTGTCGCTGTAGGGCGTCCAGTGCGTACCGTCTGTCGACCATTCGTAAGTAAAGCCCGTGCGCGTGGCCGCAGTGCCCGAGCTTGCGCCTTGCAAAGCCAAATCCAGCATCTGGTCAGGCGAAGCCGTCACGGTGAACATCGCGTATTGCGAGCCTTCATTAACCGGGCCAAAGCTGGTCACACTGATGGCACGGTCATCGTCGGGCGTGCCGCTGTTGCCACCCAAGCCGTCGTACACCTTGCCCGAGCCATCGTCGAGGATGGTGGAGGTGTCGTTGTCCGAGGCGCCCGTGCGCACCGTTGTCAAGGTGCCAGTACGGTCGGCATAAAGCAACGCCGGTGCGGTGAACGATGCAGTGAGCGTAAAGTTTTCTGCTCCTTCATAAACCGCAGGTGAGTCACTCTTGGTCGGCACGCGCACATAAAAAGTTTGTGTGCCTGCCGCCAGGGTGTAATTGCCGCCATTGCTCACGTTGGTGCCCGAGCCAATGGCTGTGCTCAGGCTGTTGACCACCTGCATGGTGGTCGTGGTCAGATCGTCGGCCAGCACTGCCGTGCCATCAATCAGTTGCAGTTTGATGGTGGTGTTGGCCGCCAGGGGCTTGTCCAAATTCACTGTGAAGACCGCGTAGCTGCCTTCAGAGACGTTATCCACGCCCGTCACCGTGAGCACAGGGCGGTCATCGTTGTTGCCGCCGTTGCCAGTACCGTCGTCTGTGATAGTGCCCACGCCTTGAGCATCACTGATGGTGGCCCCGCTGGCATTTGACAAATTCACATAGAAAGATTCCGAACCCTCGTAGACGCCATCGTTGGTGACATTCAACACAATGGTTTTGGTGGTCTCGCCTGCGGAAAAAGACAATCTACCGGTCAATCCAGAAAGAACCGAGGCGGAGTAGTCGTCAGTGGTGGCGGTATTCGGCGCCACAGCGTAATCGACTGAAACCGCCGATCCCGAACTGCCGCTGCGCGTCACGGTGAAGGTGATGGTGCCAGCCCCTTCGTTGACCGATTCATCGCTGATGGAGAACGCCGGCGCGCCATCGTTGTCGATAATGATGCCCTCGCCGCTGGCATCATTTTGGTTTTTGACCACGCCATTGATGTAGCTGGTGGACAGGTACAGATTTTCAGAACCTTCGACCAAACCATCCCCCCCCACGGTGGCGAGCTTGAATTGCATCGAGGTTTGCCCTGCGGCAAAGGTCACAGCACCGCTGACGGTGGACCAATGCGCACCGTTGTCATAGGACACCTGCAAGGTGTTGGTCGCGGCGGTATCGGTGCCAAGGGTGGCACTGCCCGCCGTGAGGCTGGGGATGAAGCTGATCGGGTATTCCGATGCGTTCGACAAGCTGGCGGTGAACACCAGATTGCCACCTTCGGACACCGATACATCGTTGATACTGATGAGAGGTCGATCATCGTCCGGCGGTGTCCCGAACTCAGTTGCAGGTTTGAGCTGGTGGACGAGGATCATTATGCAGCCAAACGCTGGTCTTGTTGTGGACGAAGTGCACGGATGAGCGCAGGCAGCTGGGCATAGCCCTTGAGGCGGCGCAGGCCCTT
>JAYRQF010000204.1:0-6058 GCA_041910735.1 Limnohabitans sp. | reverse complement strand
GTGAACCTGCCCGGTGAAGCCTCGGCGGTGGTGACCATGATCGACGGCTACCAGATGGCCCGCAAAGGCCGCGCCGGCCCCGCGCTGGCTGCTGCCGGTCTGGGTTCTTTCTTTGCCGGCTGTGTGGGCACGCTGATCCTGGCCGCCTTCGCCGCGCCGCTGACCGAAGTTGCCTTCAAGTTCGGCCCTGCCGAATACTTCTCGCTGATGGTGCTGGGCCTGATCGGCGCCGTGGTGCTGGCCTCGGGCTCGCTGATCAAGGCCGTGGCCATGATCGTGCTGGGCCTGCTGATGGGTCTGGTGGGCACCGACGTGAACTCGGGCGTGGCCCGTTTCTCGTTCGACATCCCCGAACTGACCGACGGCATCGGCTTCATCACCATCGCCATGGGCGTGTTTGGTTACGGTGAAATCATCCACAACCTGTCGCACAAGGAAGAAGACCGCGAAGTCTTCACCGGCAAGGTCGAAGGCCTGATGCCCACCGCGGCAGACTTCAAGAACATGGTGCCTGCCGTGTTGCGTGGTACCGCCATCGGCTCCATCCTGGGCATCCTGCCTGGCGGCGGCGCCTTGCTGGCGGCCTTTGCGGCCTACACCATCGAGAAGAAGACCAAGCTCAAGCCGGGCGAAGTGCCCTTCGGTCAGGGCAACATCCGCGGCGTGGCCTCACCCGAGTCGGCCAACAACTCCGGCTCGCAGACTTCCTTCATCCCGCTGCTGACGCTGGGCATTCCGCCCAACGCCGTGATGGCGCTGATGGTCGGTGCCATGACCATCCACAACATCCAGCCCGGCCCGCAGGTGATGACCAGCAACCCCGAGCTGTTCTGGGGCCTGATCGCCTCGATGTGGATCGGCAACGCCATGCTGGTGATCCTGAACCTGCCGCTGATCGGCATGTGGATCAAGCTGCTGACGGTGCCCTACCGCTGGCTGTTCCCGGCCATCGTGCTGTTCTGCGCGATCGGCGTGTACTCGACCAACAACAACACCTTCGACATCTGGATGGTGGCCATGTTCGGTGTGATCGGTTACCTCTTCATCAAGCTGGGCGTGGAACCTGCGCCGCTGCTCTTGGGCTTCATTTTGGGCCCGATGATGGAAGAAAACCTGCGCCGCGCCATGCTGCTCTCGCGCGGCGACTGGAGCGTGTTCGTCACACGTCCGCTGTCGGCCAGCCTGCTGGCGGCTGCTGCGGTACTGCTGGTGATCGTGATGCTGCCGGCCGTGAAGTCCAAGCGCGAAGAGGCCTTCGTCGAAGAGTGATCTTTGCCGGATGGCTCAGGACAACGGCCCCGCAAGGGGCCGTTTCTTTTGGTGCCAATCAACGCCCCTGTCCAATGGCCGACAACCGAAGGCCGCGGCCTTCTGACACAATTCCTGCATGAAAAGACGTCACCTGATTTCGCTGGGCGCCGTGGTTTGTTCTGCGGCCTGTTTCATGGTTTCTGCGGCGCATGCCCAGACGTACCCGGTCAAGCCGGTGCGCCTGATCGTGCCTTTCCCGGCGGGGGGGGCCACCGACCTGTTCGCGCGCAGCCTCTCGCAAAAGCTGGGTGACAAACTCGGCCAACCGGTGGTGGTGGACAACAAGCCGGGCGCGGGCGGCACGCTGGGCTCGGATCTGGCAGCCAAGGCGGTGGCCGACGGATACACCCTGCTGCTGTCGACCACCAGCACGCATTCGATTGGTCCCAACCTGAACCCGAAGATCCCGTACGACGCGATGCGCGACTTCACGCCCATCGGCCAGGTGGGCAATGCACCCAGCATCATGCTGGTGCCCAACAGCTCGCCGGCCAGGACCGTGCAGGAATGGATCGCGCTGGCGCGCCAGAACCCCGGGCGGCTCAATTACGCGTCGAGTGGCAACGGCACCATCGTGCAGCTCACGGCCGAGCTGTTCAAGTCGCAGGCCAACCTGTTCGTGGTGCACATTCCCTACAAAGGCACGGCGCTGGCAATTCCCGATCTGGTCAGTGGCAAGGTGGATGTGCTGTTCGACTCCCTGCCCACCGGCCTGCCGCATGTGCGCGACGGCCGCCTGCGCGCACTGGGCGTGACGTCCGCCAAACGCACCCCGCTCGCGCCCGACCTGCCGCCGATCTCGGACGTGCTGCCGGGCTACGAGTCCACCACCTGGTTTGGCCTGTTCGGCCCCAAAGGTCTGCCTGCCGAGGTGGTCACGCGCGTCAACACCGCTGCCAACCAGGTGCTCAAAGATCCGGAGGTGATCGACAAGCTCACTCGACTGGGCATCGAGCCCGTGGGCGGCACACCGGCGCAGTTCACGGCCATGCTCACGGCCGAGCTGGCCAAGTGGAAGAAGATCATCAACGAACGCAAGATCACGCTCGAGTGAAGCCATGAATTTCAGTTTTGCCAACCCCTACACCAGCACCCGCCTGCCGCTGTTCGCGCGCAACATCGTTTCCACCTCGCATCCACTGGCGGCGCAGGCCGGCCTGCGCATGTTGCAGCGGGGTGGCAACGCGGTGGATGCGGCAATTGCGGCGGCGGCCACCATCACCCTGACCGAGCCGGTGAGCAACGGTCTGGGTTCGGACGCTTTCTGCATCCTGTGGGACGGTCAGCAGCTGCATGGCCTCAACGCCTCGGGGCCGGCACCGGCCAGCTGGACGCCGGAATACTTCCACCGCAAATACGGCCAGGACACGAAGACGCCGCCCAAGCGGGGCTTTGATTCGGTGTCGGTGCCGGGGGCGGTGGCGGGCTGGGTGGCGCTGTCCGAGCGCTTTGGCAAGCTGCCCTTTGCCGACCTGCTGGAGCCGGCGATCGAAGTCGCCGAACGCGGCTACCTGATGCCGGTGGTGGTGCAGCAGAAGTGGGCTGCCGCCACGCCCGAGCTGCAGTCGCAGCCCGGTTTCGCGCAGAGCTTTTTGCCCTGGGGCCGCGCACCGCAGGTGGGTGAGCTGTTCCGCTTTCCGGCCGCTGCGCGCGGGCTGCGTGCCATCGCCGCCACCAAGGGTCAGGCCCTGTACGGCGGCGAGATTGCCGAGGCCATTGAAAAGTTCGCCGCTCAGAACGGCGGCAGCATCACGGCGCGCGACCTGGCCGCCTACCAACCCGAATGGGTCACGCCCATTGCCCAGAACTACCGCGGCTACACCCTGCACGAGATCCCGCCCAACGGGCAGGGCATTGCGGCGCTGATCGCGCTGGGCATCCTGTCCAACTTCGATCTGGCCTCGCTGCCGGTGGACGGCGTGGCCTCGCAGCACCTGCAAATCGAGGCCATGAAGCTGGCTTTTGCCGACGTTTACCGCTACGTGGCTGACCCGCGCAGCATGGACGTCACGCCCGAACAGATGCTTGATTCTGCCTACCTGGCCAGCCGGGCACGCCTGATTGACCTGAAGCGCGCTCAGAACTTCCAGGCCGGCAACCCGGTCAAGGGCGGCACCATCTACCTCACTGCGGCCGACGAAAACGGCATGATGGTCAGCTTCATCCAGAGCAACTACATGGGCTTTGGCTCGGGCGTGGTGGAGCCCACCTGGGGCATCAGTCTGCAAAACCGTGGGCATGGCTTCAGCACCGACCCGACAGGCGCCAACCGCGCCAATCTGGTGGCGCCGGGCAAGCGGCCTTTCCACACCATCATTCCGGCTTTCCTCACGAAAGACGGCCAGCCGGTCATGAGCTACGGCGTGATGGGCGGCAACATGCAGCCGCAGGGCCACATGCAGACCCTGGTGCGCATGCTCGACCACGGCCAGAACCCGCAGGCGGCGTGCGACGCGCCCCGCTGGCGCTTCAACGCCGGGCTCAACATCAACGTCGAGGCGGCGATGAACGCCCGGACGGTGCAGGGTCTGCAGGCCATGGGCCACGAGCTGGACGTGATCAACGATTCCTACCAGGACTTTGGCGCCGGCCAGTTCATCTGGCGCATGGGCGACCCTGGGGTTGAAGGCTATCTCGCCGCCAGTGACCCGCGCCGTGACGGTCTGGCGGCGGGCTTTTGATGGCGTCGGCACGTCCTGCACACCTCACCTCGGGGCTGCTGATGGCGGCGGCCGGCTCGATCGCCTTCAGCGGCAAGGCCATCATCGTCAAGCTGGCCTACCGCCATGGGGTGGATGCGGTCACGCTGGTCATGTACCGCATGCTGTTTGCCCTGCCGATGTTTCTGGGCATGGCCTGGTGGGCCGGACGCGGCAAGCCCCGACTGGCAGCACGCGACTGGCTGGGTATTCTGGGTCTGGGCTGCAGCGGTTACTACCTCGCGTCCTTTCTGGACTTCTGGGGGCTGGAGTACATCAGTGCCTCGCTGGAACGGCTGATCCTCTACCTCAACCCCACGCTGGTGCTGGTGCTGGGCTGGCTGCTGTACGGCCGCAAGATCAACCACCGGCAGGGCGTGGGCATGGCCCTGAGCTACGCGGGCGTCTTGCTGGTGTTCGGTCACGAGGCCTCGTTTGCCGGCAGCCACGCCACGCTGGGTGCCTTGCTGGTGCTGGGCAGCGCGATCAGCTACGCGCTGTACCTGAGCTACAGCGGCCAGATGGTCCAGCGTCTGGGGTCGTTGCGGCTGGCGGGCTGGGCCAGCGCTGCCGCGTGCCTGTTCTGCATCGGCCAGTTTGCCGTTTTGCGGCCATGGTCGGCGGCGCAGGTGGCCGAACCGGTGATCTGGCTGTCCCTGCTCAACGCCACCGCCTGCACCGTGGTGCCGGTGCTGCTGGTGATGATGGCCATCGAGCGCATCGGCTCCGGTCTGACGGCGCAGACGGGCATGATCGGCCCCATGTCCACGCTGTTGATGAGCGTGGTTCTACTGGATGAGCCTTTCAATGGCTGGATTTTGGCGGGCACGGCGCTGGTGTTGGGCGGCGTGTTCTGGGTGACGCGTCCTCCACGCGTGTGAACTGAATCAACAACAGGAGTTCAAGATGGATCTGGGTATCGCTGGCAAATGGGCGCTCGTCGGTGGCGCGAGCAAGGGCTTGGGCTGGGGTTGCGCGCGCGCATTGGCGCTCGAAGGTGTGAACGTGGTGATGGTGGCGCGCGGCGCCGAAGTGCTGCAGGCCAGCGTGGACAAACTGCAGGCCGAAGCCGGCAGCAAGGTCAAGGTGCTGGGTGTGGCCACCGACATCACCACCCCCGCTGGGCGCGAGGCCATCTGGCATGTGGCCGGCGGCCCCGGCAAGGACTACGACATCGTGGTGACCAATGCCGGCGGCCCGCCTCCCGGCGACTTCCGCGACTGGGACCGCGATGCCTGGATCAAGGCGGTGGACGCCAACATGCTCACACCGATCGAACTGATCAAGGCAACGGTGGACGGCATGGCCGCGCGTGGCTTTGGCCGCATCGTCAACATCACCTCCAGCGCGGTCAAGGCCCCCATCGATGTGCTGGGCCTGTCCAACGGCGCGCGCAGCGGTCTGACCGGCTTTGTGGCCGGCGTGACCCGCAGCAAGATCGCGGCGCGGGGCGTGACCATCAACAACATGTTGCCGGGCAAGTTCGACACCGACCGCATCCGTGCCACGCTGCCCGCGATGGCTCAAAAAGCCGGCAAGACGGTGGACGAGATGCGCGCCATCCAGCAGGCGCAGATCCCGGTGGGTCGCTATGGCACGCCCGAGGAGTTCGGTGCCGTGTGCGCCTTCTTGTGCAGCCAGCAGGCCGGCTACATCACCGGGCAGAACATCCTGCCCGATGGCGGCGCCTACCCCGGCACCTACTGACCGTCAGTGCCGGGACGACACCCAGATCCCGGCCACGATCAGCCCGAAGGCCGCGGCGTGGTACAGGTGCGGCAGCTCGCCCAGAAAAGCCGCTGACAGCAGGGCGGCGAACAGCGGTGTGAGGTTGGCAAAGAAGCCCGCCACCGCCGGCCCCGCCCGCTGGATACCCAGTCCCCAGCAGCGGTAGGCCAGCACCGCCGGGCCGACGGCCACGAAGGCCAGCGTGCTGACCAGCGGCCAGCCCCAGATGATGTGGGCGTCGCCCAGTCCACATTCCAGTGCGGTGAACAAACCGGACCAGCCCAGTCCGAACACCACCTGACCAAGCAGGAAAGCAGCCC
>JAYRQF010000203.1:0-15032 GCA_041910735.1 Limnohabitans sp. | reverse complement strand
TTCAATCGGCACCAGCACGCTGGATGTGATCGCCCGCCACCCTGAACGTTTTGAAGTCCACGCCCTGACCGCATCGCGTCAGGTGGACCTGCTGTTTGAGCAGTGTGTCCGGTTCCGGCCCCGGTTTGCAGTGATGGTGCAGCCCGAGCCGGCGCGTGCGCTGGCCGAGAAGCTGAAGGCGCACGGTCTGGAGACCCGGGTGCTGGCCGGTTTTGCTGCGCTGGACGAGGTGTCCAGCGACCCCGAGGTGGATGCAGTGATGGCAGCCATCGTCGGGGCGGCGGGGCTTTCGCCGTGTCTGGCCGCTGCCCGTGCCGGCAAGCGCCTGATGCTGGCCAACAAAGAGGCGTTGGTCGTGGGGGGCGATGTATTCCTGTCGGCCGTGAGGCAGGGCGGGGCCACGCTGCTGCCCATTGACAGCGAGCATTCGGCGATTTTCCAGTCTTTGCCTGAAGACCCGTCGACGTGGCAGGCGCGCATTGACAAGATCATCCTCACGGCTTCGGGAGGGCCTTTCCGCCAGCGCGATCCGGACAGCCTGCGCGACGTGACCCCTGAGCAGGCCTGCGCCCATCCCAACTGGTCCATGGGCCGCAAGATCTCGGTCGACTCGGCCACCATGATGAACAAGGTGCTCGAAGTCATCGAGGCCAAATACCTGTTTGGCATGGCCCCTGAACAACTGGACGTGGTGATTCACCCGCAAAGCATCATCCATTCGATGGTGCAGTACAAGGACGCCTCGGTGGTGGCCCAACTGGGCACGCCCGATATGCGGGTGCCGATCGCCTACGGGCTGAGCTGGCCTGAACGCATCGTGTCCGGCGCTTCCAGCCTGAACTTTGGCCAGTTGCAGGCCATGACCTTCGAGTCCATCCATGCCAATGAACATCCCCGCCGTTTCCCCGGCCTGATGCTCGGTTTTCAAACGCTCCAATCACCGGCCGGCGCATGTGCCGTGCTCAACGCGGCCAACGAGGTGGCAGTGCAGGCTTTTCTGGAAAGGCAGATCCGCTTTGACCAGATCCATGCGGTCAACCTGTCCACCATGCAGGCTTTCACGCCGGCGATCCCCGGCACACTGGATGATTTGCTGGAAATTGACCGCGAATCCCGAAGCCGGGCGCAGGAGGCCGTGGGCAGGCTGGGCATCTGAGAAACGGGCGGCCAGTGATGGCGCCTAAGGTATTATTCCCTTTGCCCCGGAGCAGCAGGCATGCACCTACAAGCGTGGCATGCCAGCGAATGCTGCGATGGCTTCTGACCGAAATACATCCATGACTTTGAAACCTTCTGTTGTGTTGCGACCACTGGCCACGGGCCTGTTGGGCGCCCTGGTTTTTGCGCTGCCTGCCTGGGCGGTGGACCCTTTCACCGTGCGCGATATCCGTGTTGAAGGTCTGCAGAGGGTGGAGCCCGGCACGGTGTTCGCGTCCATGGCCGTGCGTGTGGGCGACACCTACACCGACGAGAAGGGGGCTGCCGCCATCCGTGCCCTGTTTGCGCTGGGGCTGTTCAAGGACGTGCGTCTGGAAACCCAGGGCGATGTGCTGGTGGTGGTGGTCGAAGAGCGGCCCACCGTGGCGGGTCTGGAATTCATCGGTCTCAAGGAATTCGACAAGGATGTGCTGATCAAAGCCCTCAAAGAAGTGGGACTGAGCGAGGGACGTCCTTTTGACAAGGCGCTGGCCGACAAGGCCGAGCAGGAACTCAAGCGCCAGTACATCGGCCGCAGCCTGTACGCCGCTGAAGTCGTGACCACGGCCACGCCCATTGATCGCAACCGGGTCAATCTCTCATTCACAATCTCCGAAGGCGCTCCTGCAAGGATCCGGCAGATCCAGATCATCGGCAATCAGACATTTTCGGAAAGCACCCTGCGAGACCAGTTCAATCTGGACACCGGTGGCTGGATGAGCTGGTACACCAAATCCGACCGCTATTCGCGCACCAAGCTCAATGGCGATCTGGAGAGCCTGCGCTCTTACTACCTCGCGAGAGGTTTCATGGAGTTCCGCATCGATTCCACCCAGGTCTCGATGTCACCCGACAAGCAGGAAATGTCGATCACCATCAACATCACCGAAGGTGAGCGCTTTGTGGTGTCTGCCGTCAAGCTGGAGGGCAACTACCTCGAGAAGGACGACGAATTCAAGACGCTGGTGAAGATCCAGCCGGGTCAGCCGTACAACGCGGAAACGGTGGCTGAAACTACCAAGGCTTTCACGGATCTGTTTGGCAAGTTTGGTTTTGCTTTCGCACGGGTGGAAGCGCGACCGGAAGTCGACCGCGCCCAGAACCGCGTGGTCATGGTGTTGCAGGCCGATCCCTCGCGCCGAGCCTATGTGCGGCGCATCCAGGTGGCAGGCAACAACCGTACCCGTGATGAAGTGATCCGCCGCGAACTGCGTCAGTTCGAATCGTCCTGGTACGACGGCGACAAGATCAAGCTCTCGAGAGACCGGGTGGACCGTCTGGGCTACTTCACCGATGTGAGTGTTGATACGCAAGAGGTTCCCGGCACTGCAGATCAGGTGGACCTGCAGGTCAACGTCACTGAAAAGCCGACAGGCAGCATCACGCTGGGCGCCGGGTTCTCGTCCTACGAGAAGGTGGCCCTGACCTTCGGTATCAGTCAGGAGAATGCCTTTGGTTCGGGCAATTATTTGGGGGTACAGGTCAACACCAGCAAATACAACCGCAACATCGTGTTGAGTGCCACCGATCCATACTTTACGGAAGGTGGTATTTCCCGTTCATTTGACCTGTTCTACCGCACCTCACGCCCTTACTACGGAGATCTCAATGCCTACAGCATTGTCAATTCCGGTGTGGGTTTGCGTTTTGGCGTGCCGGTGGCTGAAAAAGACACGGTGTTTGTGGGGGCCAACCTGGAGCAGACCCAGATCCATCAGGGCACAGGTTTGCCCGATCGCTTCATTGATTACATGAACGAATACGGGTCCACCAGCAGGGCTTTGCCGCTCACGCTGGGTTGGGCCAACGATGGCCGGGACAGTGCACTGGTGCCCACACGGGGACGCTTCCAGCGTGTCTATGCCGACTACAGCATTGCCGGTGATGCGAGGTACTACCGGGTGAACTACCAGCTCCAGCAGTATTTCCCTCTTTCCAAGAAATACGCGCTGGCGTTCAACACCGATCTGGGTTACGGCGCCAGCGCCTCCGGCAAACCTTTCCCGATTTTCAAGAACTACTACGTGGGTGGTCTGGGCAGTGTGCGTGGCTTCATGCAGGGCACCCTGGGCCCTACGCAACCCACATCGGCGACCAACTCCTACCCCGTCTATCTGGGAGGCACCAAGAAAGTGGTTCTCAATGGCGAATTTGTGGGGCCATTTCCGGGGGCGGGCAATGACAAAACCCTGCGCATGTTTGCCTTTGTGGATGCCGGCTACGCCTATGGCGAAAACGACCCCATCCGTCTGAGCGAGTTGCGTTCGTCCTGGGGTTTTGGCCTGAGCTGGATCTCTCCCATGGGGCCGCTGAAGTTTTCCTATGGCCTGCCGCTCAAGCGCCGTGCAGACGATAAAATGCAAAAATTCCAATTCCAGATCGGAACCTCCTTCTGATGAAAACCACTTCTTCCCGCCTGTTGCTGGCCCTGATCGCTGGCCTGATGTCTTTCGGTGCCTCGCTGGCCCAAGCCCAGGAATTCAAGATGGGCTTTGTCAACACCGAGCGCATCTTCCGCGAAGCGGCTTCCGCCAAGCAGGCGCAAGCCAAGCTGGAGCAGGAGTTTTCCAGGCGTGAAAAGGAGCTGGTGGACACCGGCAATGCCCTCAAGGCCGCTTCCGAGAAGCTGGAGCGCGAAGCGCCGACGCTGTCGGAAAGCCAGCGCAATGCGCGCCAAAAGCAACTCGTTGAGCAGGACCGTGACTTTCAGCGCAAGCGCCGTGAATTTCAGGAAGACCTCAATGCCCGCAAGAACGAAGAGCAGCAGGTCGTTGTAGAGCGTGCCAACCGTGCGGTCAAACAGGTGGCCGAGTCTGAAAAATACGATGTGATTTTTCAGGAAGCGGTTTACGTCAATCCCAAACACGACATCACCGACAAGGTCATCAAGGCGCTCAACGCGGCCAAGTGATCCCGGGGGAAGCCAACTGTTGTGGCGCTGAGCCTTGGATTCATTGTCGAAACCCTTGGCGGGGAGCTGATTGGCTCACCTGACCGCCAGGCTCAGCGCCTTGCCCCCCTGCAGTCGGCCGGACCGGACGACATCAGCTTCCTGAGCCATGCCCGGTACCGGGCGCAACTGCAAACCAGCCAGGCCGGTGCCGTGATCCTTGCGCCGGCCATGCAGGAGGCTGCAGCAGGTCGACCGGCCTGCATTCTGACTGCTGACCCCTACCTCTATTTTTCCCGCCTCACACGCCTGTGGCGCCAGCAGCATCCGTTGCCTGCGGGCCCGCGCATCCACCCCTCGGCGGTGGTTGACCCCTCCGCCCGGATTGCGTCCGACGCGGTCATTGGCCCTTTGTGTGTCATCGAAGCCGGCGCGCAGGTGGGGGCGGGCACGGTGCTCCACTCGCGGGTGACCGTGGGCCACGGCTGCCGCATTGGCCAGCGCTGCATCGTGCACGCGGGCGTGGTGATCGGGGCTGACGGTTTTGGCTTTGCGCCGCACGAGGGCCGCTGGGAGAAGATCGAGCAGCTGGGGGCCGTGCGCATCGGTGACGATGTGGAAATTGGTGCCAACACCTGCATCGATCGCGGCGCTCTGGAAGACACGGTGATTGAAGACGGCGTCAAGCTCGATAACCTGATCCAGATCGGTCACAACGTGCATGTGGGCGCCCACACGGCGATGGCCGGCTGTGCCGGTGTGGCGGGCAGTGCGAAAATCGGGGCCCGGTGCACCATCGGCGGTGGCGCGGTGGTGCTGGGCCACCTGACGCTGGCCGATGGTGTGCATGTGTCGGCAGCCTCGGTCGTGACCCGTTCCGTCCTGAAGCCCGGCCACTACACCGGCATGTTTCCGCTCGACGAGAACAGCCAGTGGGAGAAAAATGCCGCCAGTCTCAAGCAGCTCTCGCGCATGCGTGAGCGTGTGCGCGCGCTGGAGCAACAGATACAGATTTTGCAGAAAGAACAACCATGACGATGGACATCCACCAGATCCTCAAACAGCTCCCGCACCGCTACCCGATCCTGCTGGTGGACCGTGTTCTGGAAATCGAAAAAGGTGTGCGCATCAAGGCCATCAAGAACGTGTCGATCAACGAACCGTTTTTCATGGGGCATTTCCCGCACCGCCCGGTCATGCCCGGCGTGCTGATGCTCGAGGCGCTGGCGCAGGCCGCCGCTTTGCTGTCTTTTGATGCCCTGGGCAGCACCCCCGACGACAACACGGTGTACTACTTTGCGGGCATTGATGGCGCACGCTTCAAGCGTCCGGTGGAGCCGGGTGACCAGTTGATCCTGGATGTGTCCATCGACCGCATGAAGGCCGGCATCTTCAAGTTCAAGGCCCGCGCCCTGGTGGGCGAAGAGGTTGCCGTTGAAGCCGAGCTGATGTGCACCATGCGCAAAATTGCCTGAGGTGGACATGGCCAATATCCATCCCACAGCCATCATCGAGCCGGGTGCCCGGCTCGATCCGTCCGTCACGGTTGGCCCGTACAGCATCATCGGCCCGCACGTTCGCATCGGCGCCGGTTCCAGCGTGGGTTCGCACTGCGTGATCGAAGGCCACACCACCATCGGTCGGAACAACACCATCCACAACTATGCGGCTCTGGGCGCCGCGCCGCAGGACAAGAAGTACGCGGGCGAGCCCACTCAGCTGGTCATCGGCGACGGCAACACCATCCGCGAGTTCTGCACCTTCAACGCAGGCACGGTCTCTGGTGGTGGCATCACCCGTATCGGCAATGACAACCTGTTCATGGCCTATGTGCATCTGGCGCACGACTGCCAGATCGGAAGCCATACGATTTTTGCCAACAACTCTCAGCTCGCTGGCCATGTGCATGTGGGCGACTGGGTGATCCTGGGTGGCTTCACCGTGGTGCGCCAGTTCCTGCGCCTGGGCGCACACAGCTTCACGGCCATGTGCTCGCTGCTGTTTGCCGATCTGCCGCCGTTTGTGACCTGCGAAGGTCAGCCAGCGGACGCCCGCACCGTGAACGCCGAGGGTCTGCGCCGTCGCGGCTTCTCGCCCGAGCGCATCGCTGCTGTCAAGGCCATGCACAAGGCCTTGTACCGCGACAACCTCACGCTCGCGGATGCTCAGCTGCGCATCGCAGACATCGCGCAGCAGACGCCTGAGGCGCAACCCGATGTGCAGATGATGCTGGACTTCCTGGCCGGTGTCGGCAAGCCGGGCATCGTGCGCCGCCGTGCGCGGTCTTGAGGGGTTTGGCATGAAGCCTTTGCGTTGTGCCGTCATTGGCGTTGGTTATCTGGGCAAGTTTCACGCCCAGAAATACGCCAGGATTCCCGGCTGCGAACTGGTGGCCGTGGTGGACAGCCGGCAGGACGTGGCCGATGCCGTGGCCGGCCCACTGGGCTGCCGTGCCGTGACCGACTACCGCGAGCTGCTCGGGCAGGTCGATGCGGTCAGCATCGTGGTGCCCACTCAGGCACATTACGAAGTCTGCATTGAGTTTCTTAAGGCGGGTGTACATGTCCTGGTTGAAAAGCCCATGACCACCACGCTGGCCCAGGCCGACGAGCTGATCGCTCTGGCCGATGCCAAAGGTCTGGTGCTGGCGGTGGGGCATCTGGAGCGTTTCAATCCGGCGGCGCTGGCGCTGGAGCCCTTGCTTGCGGACCCGCGTTTCATCGATTCCTCGCGCCTGGCCCCCTTCAAGCCACGCGCCACCGACGTCAGCGTGCTGCTGGACCTGATGATCCATGACGTGGACCTGATCCTGTCGCTGGTGGACAGCGAGCTCGAAAGTGTGGACTGTTCGGGCGCGCGCGTGTTGACGAATGACATCGACATCGCCAACGCCCGCATCCGTTTCGCCAATGGCTGCGTGGCCAACATCACCGCCAGCCGTGTGAGCAGCAAGAGTGAGCGCAAGATGCGCGTGTTCCAGAGCCAGGCCTGCCATTCGCTGGACTTCCAGGCCCGTACGCTGACCACTTACCGGGGCGCCGCCGATCCGATGGCCGCACCCGAGGCTGCCATCGAACGGCAGGAGCAGTCCTTTGGCGAAGCCGATCCGTTGTACAGCGAAATCGTCGACTTCGTGGACAGCATCTGCCAGCAGCGACAGCCCAAGGTGACGGGCCGTGCCGGCCGCCGCGCCCTCGAAGCCGTGCAGCGCATCACCGAAGCCACACGGTTGATTTCCTGAATCTCTTTTAGAAAGACTTGCCATGCGCATTCCCATGGTTGACCTGGCGGGCCAGTACCGCGACCTCAAGGCCCAGATTGAGCCCGCGATGGCGGCCACGCTGGATGCGGCCCAGTACATCCTCGGGCCGAATGTGCAGGCTTTCGAAGCCGAGGCGGCCAAATACCTGGGCGTCAAGCACGCCATCACCTGCGCCAACGGCACCGATGCGCTGCATCTGGCCCTGCTGGCTGCCGACATCGGTCCCGGCGACGAGGTCATCACCACGCCCTTCACCTTCATTGCCACGGCCGAAGCCATCGCCTATGTGGGCGCCAAGGCGGTGTTCGTGGACATCGACCCGAAAACCTACAACATCGACGTGGCGCAGGTGGCCAAGGCCATCACGCCGCGCACCAAGGCCCTGCTGCCGGTGCACCTGTTCGGCCAGCCGGCCAACATACAGCCGCTGCTGGACCTGGCCCAAAAGCACCAGCTGCGCCTGATCGAGGACTGCGCCCAGTCTTTTGGTGCCAATGTCGGTGGCCGCCAGACCGGCTCCATGGGTGATGTGGGTGCCTTCAGCTTCTTCCCCAGCAAAAACCTGGGCTGCTACGGCGACGGCGGCATGGTCACCACCCAGTCGGACGCGATGGCCGAGAAGCTGCGCATGCTGCGCAACCACGGCAGCAAGGTGCGCTACTACCACGACATCATCGGCTACAACAGCCGCCTGGACGAGCTGCAGGCCGTGGTGCTGCGCGCCAAGCTGCCGCATATTGACCACTACAACCAGCAACGCCGCCGTGTCGCGCACCGCTACAGCGCGGGTCTGGCGGGTCTGGGCATCCAGACACCGTTTGAAGACGGCATCGGCCTGCATGTGTACCACCAGTACACGATGCTGACCGACCGCCGCGAAGCCATCCAGAAGGCGCTGGCCGACCAGCAGATCGCCAGCGCGATCTACTACCCGGTGCCCTTGCACCAGCAAAAAGTGTTTGCCGAGATCGCCGCCGGCCAGAGCTTCCCGGTCACCGAGTCGGTGGCGGAGCGCTGTCTGTCGCTGCCGATCTACCCCGAACTCTCCGACGCGGCCATCGACGAAATCTGTGGCGTGATCCGTCAGGCCCTGCAGGCTTGAACGGGGGAGGGCGCTTGAGCGGCATGCGTGTGTCCATGGTGGTGGCCGAGCGCTCGGGTGACCAGCTCGCGGCCCTGCTGCTGGGCGGCATGCGCCAGGCCTGGCCCGATCTGCAAGCCGGTGGCATTGGCGGTCCGCAGATGCAGGCACTGGGCTTTGAATCGCGCTGGTCCTGCGACGAGCTGTCGGTGCGTGGTCTGGTGGAGGCGCTGCTACGCTACCGCCGCATCACCGGCATTCGCCAGCAACTCATCGATGACCTGGTCGCGCAGCCGCCCGACCTGTTTGTGGGCGTTGACGCTTCCGACTTCAACCTGACCGTCGAGCGCGAGCTCAACCAGCGCGGCATCCCTGCCATCCAACTGGTGTGTCCGTCCATCTGGGCCTGGCGGCCGGAGCGGGTGACCAAGATCCGCGAAAGCGTGCGCCACATCCTGTGCCTGTACCCGTTTGAGCCGGCCTTGCTGGCCGAGCATGGCATTGAGGGCACATTTGTTGGCCACCCGGTGGCTGACGTGATTCCTCTAGAGCCCGACCGCGAAGCCGCCCGCCGCACCCTGGGTCTGGACCCGGCGGCGCAAGTGGTGGCGCTGCTGCCCGGCAGCCGGGCGGGAGAAATCCGTTATCTGATTGAGCCCTTTTTGCATGCGGCGAGTCGCATGCGTGAGGACCGCCCGAGTCTGCAGTTCGTGCTGCCAACCCATGAGCTGCTGCTGCCGGCCATTCAAAAGGCTCTGCACGCGTCGGACATGACGGCGCATGTCAAGGTGGTGATGGGCCAATCGCATGCCGTGCAGGCGGCCTGCGACGTGGCCCTGGTGGCCAGCGGCACCGCCACGCTGGAGACGGCCCTGTTCAAACGCCCGATGGTGATCGCCTACAAGATGCAGTGGCTGTCCTGGCGCATGGCCAATGGCAAGCGCCTGTTACCTTGGGTGGGGCTGCCCAACATTTTGTGCAACGACAGTCTGGTACCCGAATTTCTGCAGGAGCAGGTGCAGCCCGAGGCCTTGGCCCAGGCGGTGCTGGGCTGGCTCGACGATCCGGCTGCCGTGCAACGTCTTCAGCAGCGCTTCACGGCGCTGCACCATGAACTGCGCCAGGACATGCCCACGCTTTCGACCCATGCGATCCAGAAAATCCTTGAAGCCTGAACAGCGTTCGCTGGACTGGGACACGGTGGGACTCGTGGCTGGCGTCGACGAAGCCGGCCGTGGCCCGCTGGCCGGGCCGGTGGTGGCTGCTGCGGTCATTCTCGATGAGCTCAAGCCGATTGCCGGCCTGAACGATTCCAAGAAGCTGACCGAAAAGCGCCGCGAAAAACTCTATGACGAAATCTTGGCCAAGGCCCTGTGCTGCTCGATCGCCGAAGCCACGGTGCAGGAGATCGACAGCCTCAACATTCTGCAGGCCACGCTGCTGGCCATGCGCCGGGCGGTGGATGGCCTGCGCCTCAAACCCGTCAAGGTGTTGGTGGATGGCAACCGTCTGCCGGTGCTGGACGTGCGGGCCGAGGCCATCGTGCAGGGTGACGCCCTGGTCCCGGCCATTTCGGCCGCTTCGATCCTGGCCAAAGTGCACCGCGACCGGCTGTGCGCCCAGTTGCATGCGCAATACCCCGTCTACGGTTTTGACCGCCACAAAGGCTATGGCACAGCCGTGCATTTGCAGGCGCTGGCCGAACATGGTCCCAGCCCCAGCCACCGCATGAGCTTTGCCCCGGTGGCACGGAGTGCCCGATGAACCTGATCACCTCGCGGGATAACCCGCTGGTCAAGACCCTGCGCCGGCTGGCGCAGGAGTCCAATGCCTACCGCAAGCTGGGTCAATTCTGGCTGGAGGGCGACCATTTGTGCCGCGCGGCCGTGCAACGCGGCGCCCGGCCGGCCCGCGTGGTGCTGGCCGAATCGCTGGCCGCATGTGCCGAAGCCGAAGAGTGGCTGGCGCTGGAGGTGCCGGTGACGGTCATGCCCGACGCGCTGTTTGCCGGACTCAGCGGCCTGGAGTCGCCGGCCCGCATGGGCTTTGTCATGGCCCACGAAGCGGACCTGGACATTCAGGCCGATGCCCCCACCGTCGTGCTGGACCGCCTGCAGGACGCGGGCAATGTGGGTGCCATCCTGCGCTGTGCCAGTGCCTTCGGGTTTCGGCAGGTGCTGGCCATGCAGGGCACGGCGGCGCTGTGGTCGCACAAGGTGCTGCGCGCTGGCATGGGGGCGCATTTCGGTCTGCACCTGGTGGAAGGACTCCAGCCTGCCGATCTGGATGCCCTGATGCTGCCTCTGGTCACGACCAGTTCCCACGCGGGTCCGTATTTGCACGAGTTGCAGCGTCAGGGGCAACTGCCGGGCCGCTGCGTCTGGGTGATGGGGCACGAAGGGCAGGGCGTGTCCGAAGACCTGATGCGTCTGGCCAGCCTGCAGGTGCGGATTGCGCAGCCGGGCGGCGAAGAGTCGCTGAATGTGGCCACGGCCGCCGCGATTTGCCTGCACGCGAGTGCGACCGTCGCCTGAGGTGGAATAATCCCGGCGCTGCATGACATCCTCCTCCATTTCCTTTTATTTCAGGCACTCCACCACACCGTGGATCGAGAAGCTGAGATTTGCCCTGCGCGAGACCTGGTTCACCCGCGGGCAGGTCAGCCCCTTGTGGACCTTGCTCACTCAGGCGCGATTGCCCGTCAGCCCTCAGCTGGTCTGCAAGACGATGGAGGCGCCACAGCGCCTGTTTTACGACTGGCGTTATGGCTACGCCGAACGGGTGCAGGCGCTTTGCGAGCACTATGACTTTGTGCTGCATCGCCTGCCGACACGCGTCGCAGCGCCCATCCTCATGCTGCAATGCTGCGTCCTTTTTACCTATGCTGGCAAGAGCGGGGTTCCATACCAGCTGCGCCTGCGGGTTGACCATCAGATGGAAAAGGAGGGCAGCCTGACCCTGGAACTGGTGTGCCAGGACCACCCGCTGATCCGGTGCACCTGGCATCTGGCGCGTCTGGTCTCGGGCAATGAGGCGTCGAATGCCTGGGCGATCCGTATTGGAAGCCTGCAGTCCACAAACGTGGACACGCAGCAACAGCTGCGGCAGGCAACCAAGGATTTCCATGGCATTCAGCCCCGGATCCTGATCCTGCAGGCCCTGCGTTGCATTGCGCAGGCGCTTGGGGTGGCACGCATCGAGGCCGTGGGTGGGGCATGGCATGTCTACAGCTCCAGCCGCTACCGCAAGCCGATCGCCAGCGACTACGACCAGCTGTGGACATTTCTGGGGTTGGCGCCCATGCCCGATGGCCATTTTGTGGCCGACACGCAGATTTCCCTCAAGGATCTGGAGGACGTTCCCAGCCACAAGCGCAGTGAATACCGCCGGCGCAATGAATGTCTGCAGCAGATGCAGGAAGAGATCGCGAAAGTCCTGCGGACTTAAGCCCTCTGACCCGAGTGCCCAAATGGCTCGGGCTATAATGAGAGGCTTTCCCGCATCAACCCCGTACGCACCAGCCCAGCCAGGTCCTTCCCCCTCGAACAAGCAGCCAAACACAACACTTTTGTGTTCTGAGCGCTGAGGCGTACCCGAACCCAACCGGAGAACCCAGTGCTTTTGTCTCTTCAGGGAACCTTCCCGCCCGCCATCCTGGCGCTTGCAGACGGCACGGTCTTTATCGGCAATTCCATCGGAGCCAGCGGCTCCACCGTCGGTGAGGTGGTGTTCAACACCTCCATCGTCGGTTACCAGGAAATCCTCACCGACCCCAGCTACTGCCAGCAGATCGTCACCCTGACGTACCCGCACATCGGCAACTACGGTGTCAACCCCGAGGACATTGAAGCCGACAAGGTCCATGCCGCAGGCCTCATCATCAAGGACCTCCCCCTGCTGGCGTCCAACTTCCGTTCCAGCCAGTCCCTGCCCGAGTACCTCAAGGCCAGCGGAACCGTGGCCATTGCCAATATTGACACCCGCAAGCTGACCCGTCTGCTGCGCACCCAAGGTGCCCAAAACGGCGCCATCGTCGGTCTGGCCGCCGGTGAAAAGGTGACGCAGGCCGTGATCGATCAGGCGATTGCCGCCGCCAAGGCCGCACCGTCCATGTCCGGCCTCGATCTGGCCCAAAAAGTCACTGCTGCCCAAGGCTATGACTGGACGCAGACCGAGTGGAAACTCGGCACCGGCTACGGCACGCAGACCGACCCCAGGTTCCATGTGGTTGCCTACGACTTTGGCGTGAAGAAAAACATCCTGCGCATGTTGGCCGAGCGCGGCTGCAAGGTCACCGTGGTGCCCGCCAAGACGCCCGCCGCCGAAGTGCTCAGGCACAAGCCTGACGGCATCTTCCTGTCCAACGGCCCGGGTGACCCGGAGCCTTGCGACTATGCGATCAGCGCCGTGCGCGAACTGATCGATACCGGCATCCCGACCTTCGGCATCTGCCTGGGCCACCAGATCATGGCCTTGGCCTCGGGTGCCAAGACCTTCAAGATGAAGTTCGGCCACCACGGCGCCAACCACCCCGTCAAGGATCTGGACAACGGCCGCGTCAGCATCACCAGCCAGAACCACGGCTTTGCCGTGGACGAAAAATCGCTGCCTTCCAACCTGCGCGCCACGCACGTGTCGCTGTTCGATGGCACGCTGCAAGGCCTGGCCCGCACCGACAAGCCCGCGTTCTGCTTCCAGGGTCACCCCGAAGCCTCGCCCGGCCCGCACGACATCGCTCACCTGTTTGACCGCTTCACGGCATTGATGGCCACGGCCCAGGAGAAAAAATAATGCCAAAGCGCACCGACCTCAAAAGCATCCTCATCATCGGCGCCGGCCCGATCATCATCGGCCAGGCCTGCGAGTTCGACTACTCCGGCGTGCAGGCCTGCAAGGCCCTGCGCGAAGAGGGCTACAAAGTCATCTTGATCAACAGCAACCCCGCCACGATCATGACCGACCCGGCCACGGCCGATGTGACCTACATCGAGCCCATCACCTGGCAGACGGTCGAGAAGATCATCGCCAAGGAGCGCCCGGACGCGATCTTGCCGACCATGGGCGGCCAGACTGCGCTGAACTGCGCGCTGGACCTGTGGCACCACGGCGTGCTCGACAAGTACAAGGTCGAGCTGATCGGCGCCACACCCGAAGCCATTGACAAAGCCGAAGACCGCCAGAAGTTCAAGGACGCCATGACCAAGATCGGTCTGGGTTCTGCGCGCTCGGGCATTGCCCACAGCATGGACGAGGCCTGGGACGTGCAGCGCCGCGTCGGCTTCCCGACCGTGATCCGCCCCAGCTTTACGCTGGGCGGCACCGGCGGTGGCATCGCCTACAACCCGGAAGAATTCGAGATCATTTGCAAGCGCGGTCTGGAAGCCTCTCCCACTAACGAACTGCTGATCGAAGAATCGCTCGTGGGCTGGAAAGAGTACGAGATGGAAGTCGTGCGCGACAAGGCCGACAACTGCATCATCGTCTGCTCGATCGAAAACCTGGACCCCATGGGCGTGCACACCGGTGACTCCATCACCGTGGCCCCAGCCCAGACGCTGACCGACAAGGAATACCAGATCATGCGCAACGCCAGTCTGGCGGTGCTGCGCGAGATCGGTGTGGACACGGGCGGCTCCAACGTCCAGTTCTCGATCAACCCCAAAGACGGTCGCATGATCGTCATCGAGATGAACCCGCGTGTGTCGCGTTCGTCGGCGCTGGCCTCCAAGGCCACGGGCTTCCCGATCGCCAAGGTCGCGGCCAAGTTGGCCGTGGGCTACACGCTCGACGAGCTGCGCAACGACATCACCGGCGGTGCCACGCCAGCGTCCTTCGAGCCTTCGATCGACTATGTGGTCACCAAGATCCCGCGTTTCGCCTTCGAGAAGTTCCCCACCGCCGACAGCCGCCTGACCACCCAGATGAAGTCGGTGGGCGAGGTGATGGCCATGGGCCGCACCTTCCAGGAGTCCTTCCAGAAAGCTCTGCGCGGTCTGGAAGTCGGCGTGGACGGCATGAACGAAAAGACCCAGGACCGCGAGACGCTGGAGCGCGAGCTGGGTGAGCCCGGCCCCGAGCGCATCTGGTACGTGGGCGATGCCTTCGCGGCCGGCTGGTCGGTGGACGAAGTGCACCAGTTCACCAAGATTGACAAGTGGTTCCTGATCCAGATCGAGGAAATCATCAAGCTCGAAATGGCCATGGACAAGCTCGTCGCCGAAAAGGGCGAGGACGCGCTGGCCAGCCTGGACGCCGACACACTGCGCGGCTTGAAGAAGAAGGGCTTATCCGACCGCCGCTTGGCCAAGCTGCTGGCCACCACCGACACCGCTGTGCGCGAGCGTCGCAAGGCGCTGAACGTTCGCCCGGTCTACAAGCGCGTGGACACCTGCGCGGCCGAGTTCGCCACCGACACCGCCTACCTGTACTCCACGTACGAAGGCCATGGCGACGGCGAGTGCGAGGCCGAGCCGACGAACAAGAAAAAGATCATGGTGCTCGGCGGCGGTCCCAACCGGATCGGCCAGGGTATCGAGTTCGACTACTGCTGCGTGCACGCCGCACTGGCCATGCGCGAAGACGGGTACGAGACCATCATGGTC
>JAYRQF010000202.1:0-5047 GCA_041910735.1 Limnohabitans sp. | reverse complement strand
TGACGCGCCGTGGTTCCACGCCCACGGCACGCGCGGCATCCTCGTTGTCACGCACCGCCTGCAGCCAGGCGCCAAAGCGCGAATGGCGCAGCCAGGCGGTCACCAGCAGGGCCAGCGTGACCAGCCCCAGCATCAGCCAGACAAAACCGGCACGGCTGCCAAACTGCATGTTGGCCGCCGACTCGCGCAGCGGCAGCATCAGGCCCACGCCCGCACCTGTGAAAGGTACCGAGGTGGCCACAATGCGGAACACCTCGGCAAACGCCAGCGTGACCAGCGCAAAGTAGGAGCCCTTGAGCCCGTAACGGAATGACACCGCACCAATGCCGGCGCCCACGCCTGCCGCGAGCAGCATGGCCAGCGGCAGGGCCAGCCACGGATTGAGCCCCCACTGCATCTGGGCAATCGCCTGTACGTAGGCCCCCGTGCCGAAAAACAGGGCGTGTCCGAACGAGAACTGCCCGCCAAACCCACCGAGCACATTCCAGGCCTGCGCCAGCAGACAGGCATAAAGCGCGGTCATCACAAAATTCAGCGCAACCCCGGAAGAAGTCAGCAGCGGGATGCAGCCCACCACCACCACAAACAACGCAATCGCTTTCAGGTCTCTCATGCCCGGGCTCCAAACAGGCCTTGGGGCCGCAACAACAACACCAGAATGAAGATCAGGAAGATGCCGACCTGGCCCAGCGATTCGCCCAGCACCAACCCCCCCAGCGACTCGACCACACCGATCAGCAGACCTCCGAGCAAGGCGCCGGCAAAGCTGCCCATGCCACCCAGCACCACAATGGTGAAGGCCACCAGCACAAAACCGTTGCCCACCTGAGGATTGACGTAATAGGCGGGCATCAGAAAGCAGGCGGCTGCGCCCAGACAGGCCAGACCCAGACCGAAACACATGGCATAGACATGGTCCACGTCGATGCCCATCAGGCGGGCACCCTGCTTTTCTTTCGCCACCGCGCGAATGGCGCGCCCCAGATCGGTTTTGCCGACGATCAGCAGCAGGATGAATGACACCACCAGTGCACCTGCAAAAGCCAGCAGTTTGGGCAATGCAATGAAGGCCGGGCCGATCTCGACCGTGGTCAGGGTGTACGCGGTCTCGATGGTGCGGGTGTCGGACTTGAAGACCAGCAAAGCCAGGTTTTCCAGCACGATGGACAGGCCCAGTGTGACCAGCAGGATGTTTTCGTCCTTGCCGTGGCTGGCGCGGTTGATGATGCCGCGCTGCAACACATAACCCAGCGCAAACATGGCTGGCACCATGACCAGCAGCGCCGCATAAGGGTCGATGCCCCAGCGCTCGCGCAGCAGCCAGACACCGTACAGCGCCACCATCAGGGCAGCGCCATGGGCAAAGTTGATGATGTGCAACACGCCGTAGATCAGCGTGAGCCCCAGCGCGATCAGTGCATAGACGGCACCCGTGGTGATGCCGTTGAGCACAGACGGAAACAGAATTGAAACGTCAAACATCCTCGGTACTTCAGGAAGGACAGACAAGATCGGGCCACCGCCATGCGGCGGCCCGGGACAGGCATCAGGCCTTGAGCGGGAAGATCGGCTCGACCTCGCGGTAGTCGCGCGGCACGATGACCTTGATGTCGCCCTTCTGCACCTGGGTCATGAGCGGTTGCGCACCCATGTTCTGGCCGTTGACAAACTGCGTCGGACCGTAGGGCATGATGTGGTTGTCGAACTTGCTCGATGCCAGCGCATCGGTGATGGCGGCGCGGTCGGTCGACCTGGCGCGCTCGATCGCATCGGCCAGCAGCATCATGGCGGTGTAGGTCATGAACACCTCGTAGCTGAAGAACTGGCCTTGTGCCTCGACGCGCTTGCGCAGTGCGGCTGAACGTTTGTCTTTGGGGTTGAACCAGTGGTTGCAGTCGATGATGCCGTTGGCCGCGTCCGGGAACTCCTTGACGAACTTGTAGCTCGAAGCCGCACCACCCAGCACCGAATAGATGGCCTTGGGCGTGATTTTTTGCTGCTGCAGCGTGCGCACCAGCAGCGCGTACTCGTTGTAGTAGTTGGCCGGAATCAGGATGTCAGGATTGACCTGCTTGATGCGCAGGGCGATGTTGTTGAAGTCGCGCGTGGGGTTGGCATGCTTGATGATCTCTTTGACTTCGTAACCGTAGCCCGGCAACTCCCTGGCCAGCAGGTTGGCCGTGCCCGTGCCAAACAGCGACTCTTCGTGCACGATCATCACGGTGCGCGCAGGCTTGCCGGCTGCCGTGTTCAACGCATGCAGGCTGGCCACGGCCACCTCGGCGCTCTTGCGATAACCGGGGCCGAACCGGAAGGTGTTTTTCAGGCCGCGCTCCACGATCTGGTCGGCCACGCCCACGTCCACCACATGGGGCAGGTTGTACTTGGCTGCGGTCTGTGTGGTGGCCAGACAGATCGCGGATGCGAAGGCACCCACCACGGCACTCACGCCAGCCTCGTTCATTTTTTCGATCTCGGCCGAACCGGCCTGCGGGCTGGACTGTGCATCACCCAGCAGGGCCTCGATTTTTGCGCCGCCCAGCGACTTGATGCCACCTGCCTTGTTGATGTCCTCGATGGCCATCAGGGCGCCCAGACGGCATTGCTGGCCCGAGTAGGCCAATGCGCCAGTGACAGGATGCAGCACACCCACCTTGACGGTTTTGGGCTGGGCTCCGGCCACCAGCGGGAAGGCCAGTGCCGAAGCGGCAGCGGCCGACTGGCCGATGAAAAGACGACGCGTACTCATGGGAACTTCCTTTCTTTGGAGGTCAATGAAAACTGGCTGAGAGTTCCTTGCTCACCCACACCTTGGCGTCGATGTCGCCAACGCGCGAGAGTTGCATCTGGTATTCGTAGCGGTCCGGACGGTAGAGACCGTGCAGCCACTGCACCGGCCGCTCGTCCTCGTCGTAAATCAGGCGACGCACGGCCAGCAGGGCCGAGCCCACGGCCACATCCAGGTGGCGTGCCATGCCCACATCGGCCAGACGCGCCGAGATCGTCTGCTCGGCACGCCCCACACGCACGCCGGACTCTTCCAGGAGCACCAGAATCGGCTTCTGGCTCAGTTCGCGTTTGCCAAATCCGCGGGCGAACGCCTCTGGCACCCATGTGGTGATGTGAGAGAGAGGTCCTTCTGCCGTGCTGCGCACGCGCTCGGCTTTTTGCACCAGTTCGCCGGGCGGCAGGCGCAAGGCTTTGGCGACTTCGTCCGGGGCCTTGAGCGTATTGACAGACAGCACATTGACAGTGGTGCGCAGTCCCATGGTGACCAGGTTCTCCAGCAAGCCGGTCAACCGGGCGGTCTGGCCTGCGGGGCCCGACGGACCCACACCGGGAACATGCCCTGCCTGCTTGCGCAGAGGCGTGGTACCGCGCCCCGGCATCCGCTGGATGAGACCTTCCTGACTGAGCAGTGACAGCGCGCGCCGGATCGTGACACGCGCCACACCAAACTGGCCCATCAGCGCCAGCTCACCCGGCATGCCCGCATCAAATCGACCTTCCTGCAACTGCTCGCGCAGCACCAGATAAATCTGGTGGTACTTGGGAAGTGGCATCACGGTGTCCATGGCTGGCATCGTCAGGCACACCGATTGTTCTGTCAATAAGACAAACTATTCCTATCCATAGGACATTTGACTGGTATTTACCCCTGGTTCCTGATTTGCCTCTGGTCAATTCCGCATTTAGTAAGTACACTTATCATATGCACACAAAGTTTGTGCGCGTCCACCTCCAGGAGATCCCATGAGCACTGCACCCAATTCACTGCCCGTCATCGTCGCCGGTGGCGGCATTGGTGGCCTGGCCGCCGCCCTCGCCCTGGTTCGCCAGGGCTTCACCGTCAAGGTGCTGGAACAGGCACCTGAAATCGGCGAGATCGGCGCAGGCATCCAGCTCGGCCCCAACGCCTTCCACGCCTTTGACGCGCTTGGCGTGGGCGAGAAAGCCCGCGGCCGCGCCGTCTACACCGATTACATGGTGATGCACGACGCCATCGACGAGTACCAGGTCGGCAAGATTCCCACTGGTGAAGCTTTCCGCCAACGCTTTGGCAACCCCTATGCCGTGATCCACCGCGTGGACGTGCACCTGTCGTTGCTCGAAGGCGCGCAGGAAACCGGCCGCGTCGAGTTCCTCACCTCCACACGCGTGGAGCGCATCGAACAGGACGAGAGCAGTGTGACCGTCTACGACCAGCACGGCAACGCGCACAAGGGTGTGGCCCTGATCGGCGCCGACGGCGTCAAGTCGGTGGTGCGTCAGCAGTTTGTGGGTGACCCGGCCCGCGTCACCGGCCATGTGGTCTACCGCGCCGTGGTCGACAAGAAGGACTTCCCGCAGGACCTGCAGTGGAACGCCGCCAGCATCTGGGTCGGCCCCAACTGCCACCTGGTGCACTACCCGCTGCGCGGCGGCGAACAGTACAACGTGGTCGTGACTTTCCACAGCCGCCAGCAGGAGGAATGGGGCGTGACCGAGGGCAGCAAGGAAGAAGTGCAGAGCTACTTCCAGGGCATCTGCGCCAGGGCCCGCCAGCTGATCGACCTGCCCAAGAGCTGGAAGCGCTGGGCCACCGCCGACCGCGAGCCGATCGGCCAGTGGACCTATGGCCGCGTCACGCTGCTGGGCGACGCTGCCCACCCCACCACCCAGTACATGGCCCAGGGCGCCTGCATGGCCATGGAAGACGCCGTGACGCTGGGCGAAGCCCTGCGCGTGAACAACAACGACTGGCCCAAGGCACTGGACATGTACCAGCGCGCCCGCGTGGCCCGCACCGCCCGCATCGTGCTCTCCAGCCGCGAGATGGGCCGCATCTACCACGCCAAGGGCGTGGAGCGCCTGATCCGCAACGACCTCTGGCGCGGCCGCTCGCCCGAGCGCTTCTATGATGCGATGGAATGGCTGTACGGCTGGAACGTGGGCAACTGCCTGGACGCCGCACAACACAACTGAGTACGGAGACAAGACATGAACGACCTCGGAAGACTCGAAGACCTGCCCCAGGAATATGTGCAGGATCTGCGCAACCTGAACC
>JAYRQF010000201.1:0-4477 GCA_041910735.1 Limnohabitans sp. | reverse complement strand
GTGTCACCCACCATCAGGTCGTCGGCCAGCAGCACGGCAAAGGGCTCGCCGGCCACCAGCTCTTTGGCGCACAGCACCGCATGGCCCAGGCCCAGCGCGCGGGGCTGGCGCACATAGGTGCACAGCATGTCGTCCGGGGCAATCGAGCGCGCCACGCTCAGCAGGTGCTGCTTGCCGGCCAGCTCCAGCTCGGTTTCGAGTTCGTAGGCGGTGTCGAAATGGTCTTCCACGCTGCGCTTGGTGCGCCCGGTGACGAAGATCATCTGGCGGATGCCGGCGGCGTAGGCTTCCTCGACCGCGTACTGGATCAGCGGCTTGTCCACCACCGGCAGCATCTCTTTGGCGCTGGCCTTGGTGGCGGGCAAGAAGCGGGTACCGAGGCCCGCGATCGGAAAAACGGCTTTGCGAACGGTCTGCGATTTCATACAAAGAGTGTAAACACTCTTTGTGGCAGACCCGGCTCAGTCCACCGTGATGTTCCTGGCCTGAATCACCTGTCCCCAGCGCTGGTAATCGCGCTGGGCCATGGCGGCCAGCTCTTCGGGCGTGGTGGGCCGGGCGTCCATACCGCCCTTGTTGAGCACATCGCGCACACCGGGTTCGCGGATGATGGCGGCGATCTCGGTGTTCAGGCGGCCGACCATGGCTGACGGTGTCTTGACCGGCACAAAGAAGGCGTACCAGAGGTCCACGTCGATGTTCTTGTAGCCCAGCTCGGCAAAGGTGGGCACGTCGGCGGCCACCGGATGGCGCTGCACACTGCCCACCGCCAGTGCCACCAGACGGCCCGACTTCACAAAGCCCTGGGCCACATGCACCGGCAGGAAGCCGGTCAGCAATTCACCCGCCAGCAGGTCCTGGGTGTAGCCGGCGGTGCCGCGGTAAGGCACATGCAGCATGAAGGTTTTGGTCTCCAGCTTGAACAACTCCATGGCCATGTGGTGCGGAGTGCCCACGCCGGGCGAGCCAAAACTCACAAAGCCCGGACGCGACTGGCTCAGCTGCACCAGTTCCTTGACCGATTTGACATTGGCTTTGGGGTGCGCCACCAGCATGAGCGTGCCCGTGGCGGCCAGCGACACCGGCGCAAAGTCCTTGAGCGGATGGAAGGGCACGTTCTTGTAAAGCTGGGAGGCGATCAGCATGGTGTTGCCACCCATCAGGATGGTGTTGCCGTCGGCCGCGGCCCTGGCCACGAACTCGGTGCCGATGTTGCCGCTGGCACCGGGCATGTTCTGCACCACCACCGGCGTACCCAGTTTTTCGGACAGACGCGTGCCGACGGCGCGGGCTATCGTGTCATACCCGGTACCTGCCGTGAAGGGCGTGATGATCTTGATGGAACCGCTGCCCTGCGCCAGGGCGTTGCCGGCCAGCGCGCCCGCCACGGCCAGCGCGCCCAGCAGCCTCAGGAAAATGCTTGTCAGTCTCATGCCTTGCTCCCGGTGGAAATCTTGAACAGCTTTTCGGCGTTGGTCTGGTAGAACTTGCGCTTGGCCACGGGGTTCATGTCCATGTTGTCGAGCGCGTGCACCTCGTCAATCGCGTATTGGTAGGGGTAGTCCATCGCGTACAGCACACGGTCCTCGCCCACCACGTCCTGGGTGAAGGCAATCGCTTTGTGCCAGGCCATGCCGCTGCAGGTGATGTGGAAGTTCTCGCGAAGGTAGTCGCTGGGCTTTTTCTTCAGGGGTCCCACTGTCGGGTAGCGTTTGGAGCGCACGGTGGCCGCGTGCATGTAGTCGAGCCGGTAGGCCCAGAACGGCAGCGCCTCGCCCATGTGGCCAACAACGACCTGCAGCTTGGGGAAGCGGTCAAACACGCCCGAGGTGATCAGGCGCAGCGCGTGCAGCCCGGTCTCCACGCCAAAGCCGAAGATGGCGCCGTCCAGACCCACGTCCAGGAAAGGCTGGATCATGTTGGCTGGCGGCGTGTTGGGGTGCAGGTAAATCGGCGTGTCGCAGGCCTCGGCCGCCTCGAAAATCTCCCAGAACTTCTGGTCGGACAGGTATTCGCCGTGCGTGTGCGAATTGACGATGACCGAGTGCATGCCCAGCTCGTTCACACCGCGGTGGATTTCTTGGGCGGCGGCGGCGGGGTCTTGCGGGGCAATGGCGATCATGCCGGCAAAGCGTGTGGGGTGGCGGCGGATGCCGGCGGCCAGTTCGTCGTTGGCAAAGCGCGCAAACGACACAGCGGTGTCCTTGTCCATGATCTGCACGCCGGGCGAAGTCAGTGCAATCACCTGCATGTCCACGCCCGCATCGTCCATGTGGCCGATGCGCACCTCGTCCAGGTCGACCAGGCAGCGCATGATGTGCTGCGCCCGCTCGCTGGGGCTGCTCATGTAAAAGCCCATCAGGCTCCTGAAGCCCGGGTCCACCTGAGGCTCATTGAGGATCTTGCGGTAGATGTCGAGCATCTCTTTGGGACAAAACGCCTCTTCGGTGGCGATGCGCAAATAAGGGGCTTTGCCCGGGCGTTGGTGTGTACTGAGTGTCATGGTGTTGGTGGTGGGGGTCAGTTTTTCTGGAGGGCGAAACCGGCAATCTGCTTGTAGTTGTCGGAGATGGCGCGCAGCTCGTCCTGGCTGATCAGGTCGTCGATGTGCCTGAAAGGCTTGCCCCCGCTCAGTTCGTCGGCTTTCATGATGATGGCGTCGGGCGGCACGGTGCGGTTGGTCTGCACGACCCGGGCAGTGGCCGGCAGCCGCAGGTCCTGGTAGCGCTGCAGAGCGGTCACCGGATCGGCACCCGGCGCGGCCAACAGGTCCACCAGCGTGCGCGCATCGATCAGGCCCTGGGCAGAGCCGTTGGAGCCGCGCGGGTACATCGGGTGCGCCGCATCGCCCATGAGCGTGACGCGGCCAAAGCTCCACTGCGGCAACGCATCCTTGTCCACCATCGGGTACTCGAACACGCGCTCGGCGCCCAGAATGAGTTCGGGCACATCCAGCCAGTCGAACTTCCAGTCCTCGAAAAAGCGCACGCAGTCTTTGGGGTCGCCCGCCTTGTTCCAGTCATTCATGCGCTCGCCGGGCTGGCGGATCTCGGCCATCCAGTTGATGAGCTGGTTGCCCTGCCCGTCGAAGTTGTCAACGATGGGGTAGATCACCATCTTGCCGGTCTCGACCGAGCCGATGCGCAGGTAGCTCTTGCCGGTCAGGATGGGCTTGCGCACCGTCACGCCGCGCCAGGTGTTGATGCCCGCAAAGCAGATCTTGTCATGGGGGAAGAACTGTTTGCGCACCGTGGAGTTCACACCGTCGCAGGCCACGGCCACATCGGCGCGCACCTGCCGGGTTGAACCGTCGGCCAGCACAAAAAACGCCGTGACACCGGCATCGTCCTGATCCACCCGCATGCAGCGGTGGCCGGTGTGGATGCGCTGTGGGCCCAGCCGCCTGAGCGCTTCTTCGAAAAGGATGCGGTGCAGTTTGCCGCGGTGGATGCCCAGCTCGGGCGTGTCATAGCCGCCGTGCCGGCCGCGCAGTTCTTTGTAGATGAACTGGCCGTAGCGGTTGTAGAACACGCTCTCGTAATTCTCGATGGCGACTGCTTCGAGTTGCGGCAGCACACCCAAAGCGGCCAGCTCGCGCGTGGCGTGCGGGAGCAAGGTGATGCCGACGCCCATCTCGCGCACTTCGGAGACGCTCTCGAACACTTCGCAGTCCATGCCGCGCGCGTGCAGCCCGAGTGCAAAACCCAGACCGGCAATGCCGCCGCCCAAAATGGCTATCTTCATGCGTGACGAACGAATAACGGTTTGTTAGTATGCCAACCATTATTCAGAAGACCGCCCTCTGCTTTCATCCGGAAAAACCCGCAAGCCCATGCACCTGAGCGACATGTACCAGCGCCCCGGCTTCTTGCTGCGCCGGGCGCACCAGATCTCGGCCGCCATCTTTGAAAACGCCTGCGCCCACGTCGGGCTCACGCAGGCCCAGTACGGCGCACTGGTGGTGCTGGCCAGCCAGCCGGACATCGACCAGTCCAGCCTGGGCCGGGCTCTGGGTTTTGACAAGGTGACCATCCTGCGCGTGCTGCGCGGACTGGAAGAACGCGGCCTGGTGCTGCGCGCGCCATCGGCCACCAGCCGCAAACACCTGGCGCTGCGCCTCACACCCGAGGGCAATCGCCTGCTGAAAAAAGCCGAGCGCCCGGCAAGCGAAGCCTATGAACAGCTCATGTCGCCGTTTGACGCGTCACAGCGCGAGCAGCTGATTGCCCTGCTGCAACTGCTCAGCGACAACCTGGGACAACAGGCGCGGGCGGCGCTGGTCAGGCCGGGAAATTAGAATCCGCCCGCCTTTCGCCTACCATATTGAAAGGCGGATTCAAATCTGAAGTGCAACACCCGCGAGTTTAATGAACGGCTGCGGTCTGGCGGGGATTTGCCAGGACCTGGGCCAAGATTTGTAGTGGAGTCATCCAGCCCAGTGTCTGGCGTGGCCTGGTGTTGAGGCTGTCGGCAATCG
>JAYRQF010000200.1:0-3989 GCA_041910735.1 Limnohabitans sp. | reverse complement strand
CCTTCTGGTGGTAGGCGACGGCCTCGATCAGGTTCAGCTCCTTCAGGTGCGAAACCAGCGGCGCCATGCCGTGATAGCGCAGGCCGCCGGCGTGGAAGCCGGGCGGCGTGAAGGTGGAACCCAGCGTGTGCATCTTGGTGATGGGCGTCATGTGGCCGGTATCGCCAAAATCGTAGGCGTACTTGCCGCGCGTGAGCGACGGGCAGGCTGTGGGTTCGACAGCCACGATGCGCGGCTTCGGACCACCGCGCAGCGCCTTGCCCATGAAGGGGAAGGCAATGCCGGCAAAGTTGGAGCCACCGCCGGTACAGCTCAGCACCACATCCGGATAGGCATCGGCCATTTCCATCTGCAGCATGGCTTCCTGACCGATGATGGTCTGGTGCAGCAGTACGTGGTTGAGCACGGAACCGAGCGCGTACTTGGTGTCATCGCGCTGTGCGGCGATTTCCACCGCTTCGCTGATGGCGATGCCGAGGCTGCCGGTGTGATCCGGGTTCTCGGCCAGCACCTTGCGGCCGTATTCGGTCTCGTTGGAGGGCGAGGCAATGCAGCGTGCGCCGTAGGTTTCCATCACGGCACGGCGGTACGGCTTCTGATCGTACGACACGCGAACCTGGAAGATTTCCACGTCCAGGCCATAGAGCGAGCCGGCAAATGCCAGCGAAGTGCCCCACTGCCCTGCACCGGTCTCGGTCGTCAGGCGCTTCACGCCGGCTTCCTTGTTGTAGAAGGCCTGCGGGATGGCGGAGTTGGGCTTGTGGCTGCCGGCCGGGCTCACGCCCTCGTACTTGTAGAAGATCTTGGCGGGCGTATCCAGCGCCTTTTCCAGGCCATACGCACGGTACAGCGGCGCCGGACGCCACAGGCGGAACACATCGCGCACCGGCTCGGGAATCTCGATCTCGCGCTCGGTGCTGACTTCCTGTTCGATCAGCGACATCGGGAACAGCGGCAACAGGTCGTCCGGACCCACCGGCTGCAGGGTGCCCGGATGCAGCACGGGCGGCAGCGGCACCGGCAGGTCGGCCTGGATGTTGTACCAGAACTTGGGAATCTGCTCTTCGTCGAGCACGTACTTGGTTTGCTTGCTCATGGTGAGACTTTCAAAATCAGCGCAGGAACACAACCGGGAGCGCGGAGGCTCCCGGTTCCGGCATTACTTCAGGGAAGCGAGCGGGTGCACGCTGGCGGGCCAGGGGCTCTCGAAGAAGGCCTCGATCATCTCGGGCGTCACGTCTTCCACGCGCGGGGGATCCCACTGCGGGTTGTTGTCCTTGTCCACCACCAGAGCGCGGATGCCCTCGATGATTTCGCTGCTCACCGCCTTGCGACCCATGTGCTGCGGGAAGAAGCAGTGGCGCACCAGATCACGCTCCATGCGCAGGTCTTCGGCCAGCGTCATGCCGCGGGCACGGCGGATCTGCTCGAACACCACATGCAGCATCAGCGGCGAACGCTTGCGCAGTGCCTGGGCGGTTTTCTGGGCCCATGCGTTGTCGGTAGCGGCCTCCAGAGCCTTCAGGATGGCGTTGAAATCGCCGGCACCGAAGAATTGCTCGGCCTCCTCGCGCGCCTTGGCAAAGGCCTCGCTCACGGCAGGAGCCGGTTCGCACTGGCCCCGCAGCCATTGCCGGGCCGCCTCACCAGACGCAAAGTTCTGCTCGCCCAGCGCCTGCCACACTTCAGCCTGGCGGCTGCTGGAAAGAAAGTGATCGCCCCAGCCGATACTCAGGCCATCGCCGCCCATCACGTGGTCGCCAGCCAGACCCAGCCACTCTCCGGTGTGACCCGGGCAACGGCTCAGGAAATAGCCGCCACCCACATCGGGGAACAGGCCGATCAGCGTTTCGGGCATGGCCATGCGCGTGCGCTCGGTCAGGATGCGGTCGGTACCGCCCTGGCTGATGCCCATGCCGCCACCCATCACGATGCCGTCCATGAAGGCGATATAGGGCTTGCCCAGGTTCGGGATCAGGTTGTTGAGCGTGTATTCCTCGGTGAAGAAGTCCTCGATCTCGGGGTTGCCGTGCTCGGCCTGCTCATGGAAAAAGCGGATGTCGCCACCGGCACAGAAGGCACCGAACGGGCCTTCCTTGTTGCTGCCGCGAATGGCAATGGCTTTCACCCCGGGGTTGGCCTGCCAGTCCAGCAGGATCTCGTACATGGCGCGCACCATGGCGAGCGACAAGGCATTGAGCGCCTTGGAACGGTTGAGGGTGATGAAACCGACACCACCTCGTACTTCTTCCAGCACGTCCGTGGTGGCCCATTGTCTCGCTTGCGTCATTCCGATTGTCTCCATCCGAGGATTTCATTGAGGGCGAGCGCGACGATGACCAGCGCGCCGCCGATAGCTACGTTGGGACCAGGAATTTCGCCCGCGCCCCACCAAGTAAGCAGTATGCCAAAAATTATCTCGAGCAAAGCCAGAAGCGACAGTTCCGGCGCATGCAATACGCGCGATGCCACTACGGCCAGGCTGCAGGGAATGGCCAGCTGCACCATGCCGAGCAGCGCCAGCCAGCCCATGTCGGTCCAGGTCGCCTGAAAAGGCACGGCAAATGGCAGACAGATCAGTGCCGAAAGCGCGGCGCCGATCAGCAGTGCAGGAACCATGTCGCGGATGGCCGGAGCGGGCCCCTGCTGCGCCAGCTGGTCTTCTGCCGTTGACAGCACCAGCACCTTGCCCCCTTGATCCGGCATACCGCCCTTCTGCGGTGGCAATTCGCTCGTGAGCCGCTGTGGCGCCAGTCTACGAACGCGCTGCTGCTCGCGTTGCATCAGGATCCATTGCGCGGAAGCGCCCACCGGAACCAGCAGCGCAATCAGCGATCCGATCAGCTTCCGATCGTGCCCCAGGGTGAGTTGCGCGGCGTAGATGTAGAAAATCCCCGCTCCTGCCATCGCAATGGCCATCCAGGTACGGCGCGGCAAGGGGTTGCCGAGCACGAAGCGGTTCACCAGCGCCGTGAATACCGGCCCCAGTGCCGACAACACCAGCACATTGGCCACCGTGGTGAAGCTCAGCGCCATCATGAAGGCGGTGAACATCGTCGTCCAGCACAGGCCGGACAGCCACAGCACCGGCTCACGCCAGGGAATGCGCCCGAAAAAACCCGGCCCGCGCCACCAGCGCAGCAACAGCAGCATCGACACCAGCGCCAGCAGGCTGCGCCAGAACGTAATCTCGAAGCCCTGGGCCCCCACGATCTGCCGCGTGAAAACCCCTGCCGTCGCCCACATCAGGGTTGCCGCCGTCATCACGACAGCGGCACGGCGGTGGCTCATGGCTACAGGCAACAGGGAACGCAACAGCATGGAACATCAGGCGGAAAAAAGCGGAGCCGAGACTCCGCAAATTCAAACAACCGGGAATCATCCCGGCCGGGATCAAACCGCGCTTTCGCGGCTGGCGCGCTTGCGCTCGTGCTCCTTCAGGTGGCGCTTGCGCAGGCGGATGCTCTTGGGCGTGATTTCCACCAGCTCGTCGTCCTCGATGAATTCCACGCCGTATTCCAGCGTCAGCTCGATCGGCGGCGTGATCTTGATCGCGTCTTCCTTGCCGCTCACGCGGAAGTTGGTCAGCTGCTTGGTGCGCGTGGCGTTCACCACCAGGTCGTTGTCGCGGCTGTGGATGCCGACGATCATGCCTTCGTACACCGGGTCGCCGGCTTTCACGAACATGCGGCCGCGGTCGTCCAGCTTGCCCAGCGCGTAGGTGAAGATCTCGCCATCATCCATGGAGATCAGCACGCCGTTCTTGCGGCTGCCGATTTCGCCACGGTGGGCTTCGTAGCCATCAAAGATGTTGGCGATCAGGCCGGAACCGCGCGTCAGGTTCAGGAATTCGTTCGAGAAGCCGATCAGGCCACGCGCCGGGATGCGGTATTCCAGACGCACGCGGCCGCGGCCGTCCGGTTCCATGTTCACCAGCTCGCCCTTGCGCTCGCCCAGGGCCTGCATCACGCCACCCTGGTGGCCCTCCT
>JAYRQF010000199.1:0-3356 GCA_041910735.1 Limnohabitans sp. | reverse complement strand
GTTGGCGTGCTTGAACACGTCTGCGCAGCGGTCCACGCCCGGACCCTTGCCATACCAGATGCCGAACACGCCATCGAAACGGTTGGTCCCCTGCGGCGCAAAGCCCAGCTGCTGCGTGCCCCACAGGGCGGTGGCGGCCAGCTCCTCGTTGACGCCGGGTTGGAACACGATGTTCTGCGCCTGCAGGTATTTCTGGGCTTTCCAAAGCGCCTGGTCGTAGCCGCCCAGCGGCGAGCCGCGGTAGCCGCTGATGAAACCCGCCGTGTTCCTGCCCTGCAGGGCGTCGCGCTGGCGTTGCAGCATGGGCAGCTTGACCAGGGCCTGCACCCCGCTCATGAAGGCCCGGCCCACATCAAGGCTGTATTTGTCGTCCAGCGTGACGGTTTCCAGGGCTTTGCGGATGTGGTCGGGCAAGGGGGCGTTCATGGTGTTTCTCTGATCGTCTGGATGCCCGCCAGTGTAGGACTTCGGGTCCGACAGGTGCTTGCTTTTGGTGACCGTGAAATCCCTCGATTCAGAAAGAATCTTGCTCAATAATTAGGTTTATGGAAACACTGGATAAATTCGACTGGCTGATCCTGAACGAATTGCAACGTGACGGTCGGCTGTCGAATGCCGAATTGTCCGAGCGGGTCGGCCTGTCGGCAGCGCCCTGCTGGCGTCGGGTCAAGGCGCTTGAAAAAGGGGGCTACATCACCGGCTACCGGGCCGTGATCGACCGCCACAAGGTCGGGCTGGACGTGCTGGCGTTTGTGCGGCTGGACGCCGAGCGCAACCGCGGCGACATCACCCGCGAGCTGGAAGAAGCGATTCGCAAGATCCCCGAGGTGATCTCCTGCCATTACATCAGCGGCACCGGTACCTTCGAGCTCGAAGTGGTGGCGCGTGACCTCAACGCCTTCAGCACCTTCGCGCGCGAGGTGCTGATCAACCTGCCCAATGTGAAAGACCTGCACACCAGCTTCTCGCTGGGTGAGGTCAAGGCCGGCGGGGCCCTGCCGCTGCCAGGTCAGGGGTAAAGCCCACGCAGCTCGCGTGCCTGCAGCATGCGGGTGCAGGCGATGATGAAGGTGGCGGTGCGCAGGCTGACCTTGTGCTCTTCGGCGCTTTGCCAGACGGCAGAAAAGGCTTCGCGCATCAGGCGAACCAGACGGGCGTTGATCTCGTCTTCGCTCCAGAAGAAGCTGGAGAAATCCTGTACCCATTCGAAGTAGCTCACTGTCACGCCACCGGCGTTGGCAATCACGTCGGGCACCACCAGAATGCCGCGCCCGGCCAGAATGTCGTCGGCCTCGGGCGTGGTCGGGCCGTTGGCGCCTTCGATCACCATCCTGGCCTGGATCTGCCGGGCGTTGGCGGCGGTGATCTGCTGCTCCAGCGCCGCGGGGATGAGGATGTCGCAGGGCACTTGCCAGAAAAGGTCGTTGGCCATGGCTTGTGCGCCAACAAAGTTTTGCACCGAGCCGTGCTGCGCCACATGGGCCAGCAGGGCAGGGATGTCGAGTCCGGCCTCGTTGAACACGGTGCCGGCATGGTCTTGCACGGCCACCACGCGGCAGCCGGCCTGCGCGAACAGTCTGGCCGCCACACCGCCCACATTGCCCAGACCCTGTATGGTCACCCGGGCACCGGGCAGCGGCAGACCGATGCGGCGCGCTGCCTCTTCGCCCACGGTGAAGACGCCGCGCCCGGTGGCCTCGCGGCGGCCCAGCGAGCCCCCCAGCGCCAGAGGCTTGCCGGTGACCACGCCGGTGGCGGTGGCGCCTTCGTTCATCGAATACGTGTCCATCATCCAGGCCATGATCTGCTCGTTGGTGTTCACGTCCGGCGCCGGGATGTCTCGGGTGGGGCCGATGATGATGCCGATCTCGCTGGTGTAGCGGCGCGTCAGGCGTTCGAGTTCACCGCGTGAGAGGGTTTTGGGGTCGACCCGGATGCCGCCCTTGGCACCGCCATAAGGCAGGTTGATGGCAGCGTTCTTGACCGACATCCAGGCCGACAGCGCCATGACTTCGGACAGGCTCACGTCCTGGTGAAAGCGCACGCCGCCCTTGCCCGGGCCGCGGCTGGTGTTGTGCTGCACCCGGTAGCCCTCGAAGTGCGCCACGGTGCCGTTGTCCAGTTCGATCGGCACATCCACGATCAGGATGCGCTTGGGCCTTTTCAGCGTTTCCACCCAGCGCGAGAGGTGGCCGAGGTAGGGCGTGACCCGGTCAATCTGTTCCAGATAGATGCCCCAGGGGCCCAGGTGTTCGGGGTTGAGGTAGGACGGGAGGGTGTGGCTGGCCATGATGGCATCCTTGGTGTGTCGGGATGTTGTGCAGCTTAAAAGCGCAGATGGGTCACTGTCCAAAGCCGTTTGGCTGTTGGGTTATGCATCGAACGCATAACCCCTGGACGGGCACAGGCGCAGCGCGCACGGGGGGTCTGCCAGTAAAATAGGTAACTTTTGTTTTTCCCCACTGCAGTGGAAAAACCGGCACAGGCTGTGCCCTCGATGCCCCCTTTTCTGGCGCCCAAGCGGGCGAACAAGCTCATGCTCTACCCTCAGGAATTCGATGTGATTGTGGTCGGCGGCGGCCACGCCGGGACCGAAGCCGCTCTGGCCGCGGCCCGCATGGGCTGCAAGACGCTGCTGCTCTCGCACAACATCGAAACGCTGGGCCAGATGAGCTGCAATCCCAGCATTGGTGGCATTGGCAAGGGCCATCTGGTCAAGGAAGTGGACGCTTTGGGCGGTGCCATGGCACTGGCCACCGACGAGGGCGGTATTCAGTTCCGTATCCTCAACTCTTCCAAAGGCCCGGCCGTGCGCGCCACCCGCGCCCAGGCCGACCGCATCCTCTACAAAGCCGCGATCCGCCGCATGCTGGAAAACCAGCCCAACCTGTGGCTGTTCCAGCAGGCGGTGGACGATTTGATGGTGGAGGGTGATCGGGTGGTGGGGGCCGTCACGCAGGTGGGTATCCGCTTTCGTTCGCGCACCGTGGTGCTGACGGTCGGCACCTTTCTGGACGGCAAGATCCATGTGGGCCTGCAGAACTACGCGGCCGGCCGTGCGGGCGACCCGCCGGCGGTCAGTCTGTCGGTGCGGCTGAAGGAACTGAAACTGCCGCAAGGGCGCCTGAAGACCGGTACGCCGCCGCGTCTGGACGGCCGCACCATCGACTTTTCGAAGTGCATCGAGCAGCCGGGCGACGGCATGCCCGGCGGCATGAACTGGGATGAAGAGAGGGGGGGCGGCGTGCCCGTGTTCAGCTTCATGGGCAAGGCGAGCATGCACCCGCAGCAGATGCCCTGCTGGATCACCCACACCAACGAGCGCACGCACGAGATCATCCGTTCCGGCTTTGACC
>JAYRQF010000198.1:0-2247 GCA_041910735.1 Limnohabitans sp. | reverse complement strand
TCCTCGCCCTCATCGCCTTCGCCTTCATCGGCGTGCCTATGCTGGCCGACGAGTACCTGTTCCGCGCCATCCTGATCCCGTTCCTGATCCTGGCGCTGGCCGCCCTGGGCGTGAACATCTTGGTGGGCTACTGCGGCCAGATTTCGCTGGGTTCCGGCGCCTTCATGGCGGTGGGCGCCTACATGGCCTACAACACCTATATCCGCATCGACGGCATGCCGCTGATCGTGGCCCTGCTCTCGGGCGGTTTCTTCGCCACGCTCGTGGGCATGTTCTTCGGCATCCCGAGCCTGCGCGTCAAGGGCCTGTACCTGGCGGTGGCCACGCTGGCCGCACAGTTCTTCTGCGACTGGGCCTTCCTGCGCATCGGCTGGTTCACCAACAACAACGCCTCGGGCTCGGTCTCGGTGACCGGCCTGTCGGTGATGGGCTGGACCATCAACACCCCGCTGGAGAAATACCTGTTCTGCCTGGGCTTCCTGGTGGTCTTCGCCCTGCTGGCCAAGAACCTGGTGCGCAGCGCCATCGGCCGCGAGTGGATGGCCATCCGCGACATGGACGTGGCCGCCGCGGTGATCGGCATCCGACCGATGTACGCCAAGCTGTCGGCCTTCGCGGTCAGCTCCTTCATCATCGGCGTGGCCGGTGCGCTCTGGGGCTTCGTGCACCTGGGCTCCTGGGAGCCGGCGGCCTTCTCGATCGACCGCTCGTTCCAGCTGCTGTTCATGGTCATCATCGGCGGCATGGGTTCCATCATGGGCAGTTTCTTCGGCGCGGCTTTCATCGTGCTGCTGCCCATCTTCATCGAGCGCTTCAGCCTGCTGGTGGGCTTCTCCACGGCAGCGGCCGCCCACATCACCTTCATGGTGTTCGGAGCCCTGATCGTCTGGTTCCTGATCGTGGAACCTCACGGCCTGGCCAAGCTCTGGAGCATTGCGAAGCAGAAGCTGCGCCTGTGGCCCTTCCCCCACTGACCTCCCCTTTTTCTGTGTGTGTTGACTGTTCCTCAAGGAGACAAAGCGATGAAAGTGCGTAACCTGGTTCTTTCTGTTTCGATGGCCTGCGCCGCCCTTGCGGGCGCCGTTGTGCCCGCCGCTGCCATGGCCCAAGCCAAGGAGCAGTTCTTCCCGGTGCTGGTCTACCGCACCGGCGCCTACGCACCCAACGGTGTGCCCTGGGCCAACGGCTATGTCGACTACCTAAAGCTGACCAATGCCCGCGGCGGAATCAACGGCGTGAAGGTGTCTTTTGAAGAGTGCGAAACCGGTTACGCCACCGACAAGAGCGTCGAGTGCTACGAGCGCCTCAAGGGCAAGGGCGCCACGGTGTTCCAGCCGCTGTCCACCGGCGCCACGTTCGCGCTGACCGAAAAGGCCCCGGTCGACAAGATCCCCCTGATCACCGCAGGCTATGGCCGCAGCGAGTCGGCCGACGGTGGCGTGTTCAAGTGGAATTTCCCGCTGGCCGGCACCTACTGGGTGGCAGCGGATGCCATCATCCAGCAGTTGGGCAAGAAAGAAGGCGGCCTGGCCAACCTCAAGGGCAAGAAGATTGCACTGGTCTACCACGACAGCCCGTTCGGCAAAGAGCCCATCCCGCTGCTGCAGGAACGCGCATCGCAACTGGGCTTCCAACTGAGCCTCCTGCCCGTGACCGCCCCCGGCGTGGAGCAAAAGGCCACCTGGCTGCAAGTGCGCCAGCAGCGCCCGGACTACGTGGTACTGTGGGGCTGGGGTGTGATGAACTCCACCGCGCTGAAAGAAGCCCAGGCCACCGGCTATCCGCGCGAGAAGATGTACGGTGTGTGGTGGGCCGGTGCCGAGCCGGACGTCAAGGACGTGGGCATGGGCGCCAAGGGCTACAACGCTGTGACCATGCAGCATGGCGCCGAGCCGCAGTCCGCCGTGGTCAAGGAAGTGCTGGAGAAGCTGCACGCCAAGGGCCAGGGCACCGGCCCGAAGGATGAAGTGGGTTCCGTGCTGTACATGCGCGGCATGCTCAGCGCGATGTTCGCCGTGGAAGGCGTGCGTGCCGCGCAGGAACGTTTCGGCAAGGGTAAGGTCATCACCGCTGAGCAGGCCCGCTGGGGCTACGAGAACCTGAACCTGACGCAGGCCAAGCTCGACGCGCTGGGCTTCAAGGGCGTGATGCGCCCGGTGTCCACCAGCTGCCAGGACCACATGGGCGCCAACTGGGCCCGCGTGCACACCTGGGACGGCAGCAAGTGGCAATTCACCAGCGACTGGC
>JAYRQF010000197.1:0-4648 GCA_041910735.1 Limnohabitans sp. | reverse complement strand
GGTTTTGCAGCCATGCGCTGAAGGCGGTGCCCACTTCGCCGTGGTGCTCGGCCATGTCCACGCTGGCTTGCAGCAGGCCGAGCTTGCTGCCGCAGTCGTAGCGGCGGCCCTGGTAGCGGTGGGCAAACACCTTTTCAGTGCGCGTGAGCTGTTCGATGGCGTCGGTCAGCTGGATTTCGCCGCCCACACCGCGTTGGCCTTTGGCCAGCAGGTCAAACACGCCGGGCGTGAGCACATAGCGGCCAGCCACCGCCAGGGTAGACGGCGCTTTGTCGGGCTGGGGCTTTTCGACCATTTCGGTCACCTGGCTCAGTCGTTCGTTGACCACAGGGCCGGCCACGATGCCGTATTGTTTTGTCTGCTCTCTGGGCACGTCCTGAACGGCCAGGACGGTGGAGCCGGTTTCCCAATATGTGCGCACCAGCTGCTGAGTGATGGGTGTGGGGCCAACCATCAGGTCGTCGGCCAGCAGCACGGCAAAGGGTTCGTTGCCCACTGCGGGGCGTGCGCACAACACCGCATGGCCCAGGCCCAGCGCCACCGGCTGCCGCACAAAAATGCAGTTCACGTTGCTGGGCAATATGTTTTGCACCACATCCAGCAGCTGCAGCTTGCCTTTGGCTTCCAGTTCGGCTTCGAGTTCTGGGGAGGCGTCAAAGTGGTCTTCGATGGCGCGTTTGTGGCGACCGGTCACAAAGATCAGGTCGGTAATGCCCGATGCCACGGCCTCTTCAACCGCATACTGGATGAGGGGTTTGTCCACCACGGCCAGCATTTCTTTGGGGCTGGCTTTGGTGGCCGGCAAAAAGCGGGTGCCTAGCCCTGCAACGGGGAAGACGGCTTTGCGAACTGGCTTCATGGCTTTTACTGTCTAGGTGTGCAGGTGCTAAACGT
This sequence comes from Limnohabitans sp., assembly GCA_041910735.1. GTDB lineage: Bacteria > Pseudomonadota > Gammaproteobacteria > Burkholderiales > Burkholderiaceae_C > Limnohabitans_A. Next base: position 3,754 of record JAYRQF010000197.1, on the reverse strand, counting down.
TGCCTGGCGTTGATTTATGTAATTGGTAATTTTTTTGGGGCAATACGCACAAGGATCCTCGGGTCAAGCCCGAGGATGACGACTTTTTTAATAGCGCCGGGATGTCATCGGTCAAGCTTTGCCCAAAGCTTTACGCCAGCTGATTTTGAGCGTAGCCAACTTGCCAGCAGTTTCTTCGTCTGTACCGGCATTGCGCAGGGCCTGGCGGACAAAGACAAAAAGCAGCAACACAAAACCAGCGGCCAACGTGGCAATGATGGCCACCAGAGCTTTTTTAGGCTTGGCTTTTCTCTCGGGAGGCTGGGCAACGTCGAGCACCTGAATGACGGCGCCTTCGCGGGCCTCGTCCACGCGGGCGATTTCGTACTGTTTGGCAAAGAGTTCAAACAGGGTTTCGTGGTACTTGAAATCGCGGTAGCGGCTGATGTAGTCGCCCTGCCCTACATTCCCGCTGCTGGCTTCGCCTTTGTCCTGCTTGGAAAGTTGGGCGCGCAGATTGGCCAGTTCGTTCATGGCCTGCCTGAAGTCGGGGGCTGTTTCGGCCAGGTAGCCGCGCATGGCACCCACCTTGACCTCTTGCGCGGTGATTTGCGCCTTGAGGGCGGCCACACCGGCCACGGCGCTGGCGGGGTTGCTCTTGAGCACGCTGTCGGAGATGCCGGTGGCTTTCAGGGCTTGCTCCGATGCCGTCAGGTTTTCTTTGGCTTTGAGCAGTTGCTTCTCAAAGAACAGGCGGCGCTGTTGCGCTTCGGTCACGGCCAGGCGGCCGAGCACGGTGCGCAGTTCTTCTACATAGGCGTTGGCCACCTCGGCGGCAAACTTGGGGTCTTTGTCGTCAAACTCGACGCTGATCAGGCCGTCTTTGCCGCTGGCGATACGGGCTTGCTTGTCCAGTTCTTTGCGGGCGTCGTCCTTGTACTTTTCATCGTAGCGCTCCATGAGCTTGAAGCGGTCGATCAACGCATCTTTGACGGCGTTGCTCTTCATGTAGGCGATGTACTGGTCGGCCGGGTTTTTGATGCCGGCGGCGGCACCGGCCAGTCCCCCCAGGCTGCCCAGGCTTTGCAGCAAGCCGGCGGCGGCGCTTTGCTGTTGCTGCGGGGGCAGGAACTGGGTTTTGGCGGTGTAGGTGGGAGGAATGACAAAGCTGATGCCCAGCGCCAGCAGGCCCACAGCCAGGGGGCCGAGCACGAGCAGGCGCAGGTTGTCGACGATGGTTTGCAGCAGGTCGAGCAGGCTGATTTCGTCGTCTTCTTGAAGTTGTTGGGGGGTGTCGGTCATTTGGTGGATCCTCGGGTCGAGCCCGAGGATGACAGAGAGAGAGAGAGGCCGAGGAGGACAGAGAGAGTAAGGCCGCGGATGACAGAGGGAGCGGGGCCGAGGGTGACATTGAGAGGGTTGTTTTTGTCATTCCCGACTTGATCGGGAATCCAGGTCTTCAGAGCAGTTGCTTCAGTTCCAGGTATTTCTGGATGGACTTGAAAGTATCGATGACGTGCTCAGCTTCGGGCGGGAGCATGTTCAGGCGGTCAATTCGGGCTTGCGTCACTTCAGGATAGTGGTGTGCAAATTTGTTGCGCAGCATCGCTGCTGTACCAAACTCTTCTGCAGAACGGATGGCTCCGAGTTTTTCCATCAACAGGGTTTTGTCCCGATTGGATTTATCGCTGATGTCTTCCTGCTCCAGGTAGGCAATGCCTTTGAAGAGCTGCTCCTGGATCATCGTGACGCATTGCGAGTAGCGCAGGATGAAGGCATCCACTGATTCCTCCTGCACTTCGTTCCACTGGGCCACGGTTTCAACCGTTGCGGGAAAATGTTCGGCATTTTTTCCTAGGGAATAAACGAGTTTGTCGACCCTTTGTTGGCAGGCCTGCAGGCTCTGAACAAGCAGACGGGTTTCGGGTTTCACAACGGCACTCCCGTCTGGCGTGCAATCTGAAAGATTTCACGCTCAGGTTCTCCTGGCGTTTGGACCAGCAGATCCACATGGGTGTCACACGACACTTCTAGCCGCCATTGGGTGCTGAGCCGGGTCTTGAGATCGATGGGGCGACTGGTGCACCAAAGCAGATCAATGTCGCCACCTTTGCGCTGGTCATCGGCTCTGGAGCCAAACAGCAGCACCTCACCTTGCGGATCGACAGACCGCAGGATGCCGGTGATGGTTTGGTGCTCGTAAGGTGTCAGGCGCATGGATGTGTTTCTATCATTCTTTGGCTGTCACTCTGCCATTCCCCCGCGCTCCTTTTGTCATTCCCCGGCTTGACCGGGGAATCCATGGTTCCTCGGGTCAAGCCCGAGGATGACAGTCGGTTAATTTCGCAGCGTGCGGATGGCGGCGGCGCCTATGCCGAGGTTGCTGAAGATCTGGGTCCAGTCGCGCAGGGCGCGGACGACGAAGTTGTAGCTGGTTTCTCGGTCGACCTTGGGTGGCACGATGACGGTGTCGCCAGGCATGACTTTGCTGCTTTCAAAGCCACTGAACCAGCCCGTGGTGCGGCGGCTGAAAACGCTGCCGTCGGCGCGCAGCACAAAAGCTTCACTCGGTTCGGCATCTTCGGCCAGGCCGGCGGCCTTGATGATGTCGCCCACGGTTTTGCCAGACTTGTAGAGCATGACGTTTTCGTTGTTGACGCTGCCGGCGGCCGACACAAAGGCGGGCAGCGGGGGCACCAGAATGGCGTCGCCGTCTTCCAGCGGCACATTGGGCAGGCCGCTCAGGGTGGCGCTGGCTTTCCAGTTGCCGCTGGTGTCAGGCTCCAGCTCCAGCGCCACGCGGCCTTTGCTCTTGAGCGCTTTGAGGCGGTTGATCTGGGCCTGCATTTGTTGCTGCTGTTGTTGCTGCAGCGTCTGGGCTTGGGCGACGCGTTCGCCGGTCAGGTTGGCGGCCAGCGTCGCCCCTGCGCTTTGCAGCTGGCTCTCCAGCCGGCGAATGACCTGGTCCAGGTTTTGTTGCTGCTGCTTGCGCACGCTTTCGCGGGTGAATTCGGTGCCGTACAGATAGGCCTGCGGCGTCACGCCGCCCACACGCTTGAGCAGTTCTGGCAGGGTCTCGCCGGGCAGGGCCTGGTAGACGCCGGGGGCGGCCACTTCGCCCTCCACCCGCACCAGGCGGGTTTTGCGTTCGGTGGGCAGCTGCACGTCGTTGCTGCCCATGATGGTGACCACGTCACCGGGCTGCAGCTGCAGGTTGTGCTGCGGGTCTTTGCCAATGACTGCCTTGCCCAAGTTGAAGGGGATCAGCTCGGTGCGCAGCTCGGCCTTGTTCAGGCGCTCGATGACGGCGTAGTCCCAGTTGATCTGGTCGACCAGGCCGCGCACGCGGTCGTTGACGGTGGCGCCGGCGTTGCTGGCGGGCACGATGATTTCGGTGGCCAGGGCTGGGTCGTCGGGCAATTGCTGCGCTTTTTCAATGGCCTGAATCTGCGCGGACGTCAGGCCTTGGGCCTTGAGGCTGGCGGTGCGGTTTTGCACCAGCTGGTTTTTGCGGCGGTAGTAGTCGGGGGTGATGAGCGCTTCGCGGTCCGGAATCAGGTCCTGCACGCGCATGCCTTCGCGCCAGGCGTGGCGCAGGGGCTGGGCCACGGTGCCTTGCAGCGTGACCGCGTTGGCAAAGGCGGGGCTGATGGGCAGCAGGGTGATGACGTCGCCGTCGCGCAGGGCCTGGGCCAGACCTTGTGTGTCCAGCACCAGGTTTTGCACCTGGCGCGGGGCACTGGGCTGCTGCGGGTCGATGCGCTCCACCAAAGCC
>JAYRQF010000196.1:0-12651 GCA_041910735.1 Limnohabitans sp. | reverse complement strand
GACCCCGAGCTGTCCCAAGGCTGGCTGCAAAGCCATGCCGCGCAATGGACGGCTGTGGGCAAGCCGGTGGCCGCGGGCTGACCGCGCGCGCCCAGTCATTCATTCGCTGACCAGTGCCCGCACCCAGTCCGGCAGAGTCACCGCCTTCTGTTTGGGAAAGTCCACCCAGATGGTGGTGGCCCCACCGGCCGCAAACACCACACCGGGCTGGTCGGTGCGCTCAAAAGTGCACCAGCTCTCAAACGTCGTTCGCGCAGGATCGCTCACGTACATCGTGGCCAGAATGTCGCCCGGGTATTCGAACTGCCGGTAAAAATTGCAGAAGGCATTGACGATCACCGGCCCCTCGCCATTCGGGTTGAGGTCGCAGCCTATGGTGCGGAACCAGTCCAGACGGACCGTCTCCAGATAGCGGAAATACATTGCGTTGTTCACATGGCCCATGGCGTCCATGTCACCCCACCGGATGGGCATCACCATCTGGTGCACCTGTTTCTTGCGCTCGGGCAACTCCAGTTTCATGTACTTCCTTTCAAAGAGCAAAGCCGTCATCGGCGGTGATCACCGCGCCATTGACGAAATGCGACTGGTCACTGGCCAGCATCATCAGCACGGCGTCCAGGTCCCGCGGCTGCCCCACACGTTTGCGCGGCAACATGTGGATGAGTTTCTGGCCCTGTTCGGTCTGCCAGTGGTGGTGGTTGATGTCTGTGTCGATGTACCCCGGGCAAATGGCGCTGACGTTGATGCCAAAACGTCCCCACTCGACCGCAAAGGCTTTGGTCATGTGAATCACGGCCGCTTTGCTCATGCAATAAACACTGATTTGAGGCATCGCCTTGATGCCGGTGATGGAGGCGATGTTGATGATGCGCCCCCCTGTGAAGCTGCCTGGCGCCGCACCTTTGGCGCGCGCCAGCATGCGCTTGCCGACTTCCTGCGCCACAAAAAAGGCCCCACGCACATTGGTGCCCATGACAAAGTCGAAGTCCTCTTCGCCCACGTCCTGGATTCGCTGGGTGGTGCTCACGCCCGAGTTGTTGACCAGAATGTCGATGCTGCCCATCTCGGTTTCGGCATGCGCCACGGCGGCGCGGATGCCCAGATCGGTCACATCCATCTCCACCACATGGGCGTTGCCGCCCGCGGCCTCGATGTCGGCACGCAGGTCCCGGAGTCTGTCCACGCGTCGGCTCGCCAGCACCACGCCCGCCCCGGCGGCCGCCAGCGTTTTCGCGAACTGGGCCCCCAAGCCACTGGATGCGCCGGTCACCAGGGCCACACGGCCCGAGAGATCGATTTCGTACGCCATGACAACTCCTTGTCTCAATCAGGACGCCATTGTGCGATGGATGCCCTGCGCTGACGCATAAAATGCGTCGCAGGCCCGACAGGGCACCTATTTCCAAAACTTCAGCAAGAGACACCATGAGCCCTCAAGAAATCCTGGACACCTATGGCCCCCGCGAAGCCATGGAATATGACGTGGTGGTGGTGGGTGGCGGTCCTGCCGGCCTGTCCACGGCCATTCGCCTCAAACAGCTGGCTGCCGAAAAAGGCCAGGACGTGTCGGTCGTGGTGCTCGAAAAAGGCGGTGAACCAGGTGCCCACATCCTGTCGGGCGCCATCATGGACCCGCGTGCCCTGACCGAACTCTTCCCCGACTGGAAAGAGCGAGGAGCCCCGCTCAACCAGCCCGTGACCGATGATGCATGGAGCTTCCTGTCCGAAACCGGCGCCACCCGCACTCCCGGCATCTTCCTGCCCGAGTGCGCAAAGAACCACGGCAATTACATCCTGAGCCTGAGCAACTTCACCCGCTGGCTGGGCCAGCAGGCCGAGAACCTGGGCGTGGAAATCTTCCCTGGCTTCACCGCCGCGGAAGTGCTCTACAACGAAGACGGCTCTGTCAAAGGCGTGGCCACGGGCAACATGGGCATTGGCAAGGACGGCGAACCGACCGAAAACTTCCAGCTCGGCATGGAACTGCACGCCAGGTACACCGTATTCGCCGAAGGCGCCCGCGGTCACCTGGGCAAGCAGCTGATTGCCAAATACAAGCTCGATGAAGGCCGCGACCCGCAGACCTACGGCATTGGCATCAAGGAAGTCTGGGAAATCGACCCCAGCCGCCACACCCCCGGCTTTGTCATGCACACCGCCGGCTGGCCCATGAAGAACGACACCTACGGTGGCGCCTTCATGTACCACATGGAAGACAACAAGATTGCCATCGGCTATGTGGTCGGTCTGGATTACGCCAACCCCTGGCTGAGCCCGTTTGAAGAATTCCAGCGCTGGAAGACCCACCCCAACGTCAAGTGGTACTTCACCAACGACGCTGGCGAGGTCAATGCCAAGCGCATCGGCTATGGCGCCCGCGCCATCACGGCCGGCGGCTTGATGAGCCTGCCCAAGACCGTGTTCCCCGGCGGTGCACTGGTGGGCTGCGATGCCGGCTACCTGAACGTGAGCCGCATCAAGGGCAGCCACGCTGCCATCAAGACCGGCATGCTGGCCGCCGAGGCCGCCTACGAAGCCATCGTCGCCGGTCGCCAGCACGATGAACTCGAAGCCTACCCCGAGGCTTTCGAAGCCAGCTGGCTCTACACCGAACTCAACAAGTCGCGCAACTTCAAGAGCTGGTTCAAAAAGGGCCTGACGGTCGCCACGCTGATGAACGGTTTCGAGCAGTTCGTGCTGCGCGGCCACATCCCCTGGACGCTGCGCCGCGACAAGGCCGACCACACCTACCTCAAGCCTGCGGCCGAATGCGAGAAGATCGAGTACCCGAAACCCGATGGCAAGCTCACCTTTGACCGGCTGTCGAGCGTATTCATCAGCAACACCAACCACGAGGAAAACCAGCCGGCCCACCTCACGCTCAAGGACGCCTCGGTGCCCGTCAGCATCAACCTGGCCAAATTTGCCGGCCCCGAGAGCCGCTACTGCCCGGCCGGTGTGTACGAGTTCGTCAAGAACGAAGACAACAGCGCCCGCCTGCAGATCAACGCGCAAAACTGCGTGCACTGCAAGACCTGCGACATCAAGGACCCGACACAAAACATCGTCTGGGTCACGCCCGAAGGCGGCGGCGGGCCGAACTACACCGGCATGTGATCCATGCAACCACCATCAGGGCCTTCGGGCCCTGTTTTTTTGCTGCGCGCGCAGGCGACAGTCTTGGCGAAAACCCGTAGGCGTCAGGGCCCGCCATGGCCGCATAATGCAACTTGTCATACAAATTATCCGGCCCCGCCGGCATCACCTGGAGACCCTGCATGAAGTTGAACAAAGTCCTGATCGCCCTTGGCCTGTTTGGAGGCCTGACTGGTGCCACCATGGCCCAGACCGTGCTCAAGATCGGTTACGCCACCTCTGCCACATCGCACTATGCCGTGGGTTCCACCGTGTTCTGCGACGAAGTCGAAAAAGGCACCCAAGGGCGCTACAAGTGCCAGCAGTTTCCCAACAGCGCACTCGGTGGCGAGCGCGAAATGATCGAAGCCGTACAACTGGGCACGCTGGATCTGGTCAACACCTCCACCGGCCCCGTCGGCAACTTCGTTCCCGAAGTCAAGATCGTGGACATCCCCTTCCTGTTCCGCGACTATGACCACGCCCGCCGCTATCTGGACAGCGCCGCCGGCCAGGACTTGCTGACCAAGTTCCCGGCCAAAGGTCTGGTGGCCCTGGCCTGGACGGAAAACGGCTTCCGTCACATGACCAACAACAAGCGCGCCATTGTCAAGCCCGCCGATGCGTCCGGTCTGAAGATGCGCACCATGGAAAACAAGGTGCACATGGAAGGCTACCGCGCCTTCGGCATCCAGCCCACGCCCATGGCCTTCCCCGAAGTGTTTGGTGCGCTGCAGCAGGGCACCGTCGATGGTCAGGAAAACCCGATCCCCGTGATCCTGGCCTCCAAATTTGCGCAAGTGCAAAAACACCTCTCGCTGACCGGCCACGTCTACTCACCCGGCCTGCTGATCACTTCGCCACGACTGATGAACAAGCTCAGCGATGCTGACAAGAAAGTCTTCTACGAAGCCGCCAAAAAAGGTGCCATTGCCCAGCGCAAGAAGGTCAACGAAGACGAGGACAACGGCATTGCCCAGCTCGAAAAAGACGGCATGACGGTGGTGCGCAAGGTGGACGGCCAGGCCTTCCGCGATTCCCTGCGTGACGTCTACGCCAGCTATTCCAAAGAATTCGGCGCCGAAAACATCCGCAAGATTCAGCAGTTCAAGTAATCGCCTGCGGCCAGTCCACGGCCTGTGCGGACCCTTCCGCACAGGCCGTTTTTGCAGACAACGCCATGAAAACCTTTGAAAAATATTTCCTCATCTTCAACCGCTGGGTGCTGATTGCGCTGCTGGCGTCCATGTCGGTGATCATCTTCACCAACGTGGTCCTGCGTTACACCACCAGCCAGTCCATCGAATGGGCCGAAGAAGTGGCCCGCCACATGATGATCTGGCTGACTTTCATCGGTTGTGGCCCGGTGCTGCGCTACGGAGGCCACATCGCCATCGACAACCTGCAGGACGCCATGCCTTCGTGGGCCTCGCAAATCCTGCGCGTGCTGATCGCCCTGCTCATCACCGGTTTTTGCATTTTCTCCATCTGGTTTGGCCTGCAGTACATGGACCGCACCCAGTTCCAGAGCACACCCGCCACCCAGATTTCGTTTGCCTGGATTTATATGGCCTTGCCGCTGGGCATGGCCATGACCCTGATCCACTGGCTGTTGATCGTGCGCAGTTACATCGCCCGCCGCGAGTTTGCGAGCGACGCCCACTTTGACGCCACCGCGAGTGCCTCCCTATGAGCCCCAGCCTGATCCTGCTGATTTCTGTCTGCATTTACCTCGCCATTGGTGTGCCGGTGGCCTTTGCACTGGGCCTGTCCACCGTGACGGCGCTGGTGCTGTCCGATGCCTACCCCATGCTGGTGCTGCTCAAGGAGACCTTCACCGGCATCGACAGCTTTCCGCTCATGGCCGTGCCCTTCTTCATTCTGGCGGCCGAGCTGATGAGCGGCGGCTCCCTGACCGAGGTCCTGCTCAAGTTCGCCGGTCAGTTTGTGGGGCACAAGCGTGGCGGGCTGGGTTACACCAATGTGGTGTCGCTGACCTTCTTCTCGGGCATTTCGGGCTCGGCCCTGGCCGATGCCGCCGGCCCCGGCTCAATGATGATCCGCATGATGGACAAGGCCGGCTACGACCGCGCCTACGCCGCTGCCCTGACGGCTTCCACCGCCATCGTGGGTCCCATCATCCCGCCCTCGATCATCATGATCATTTACGCCCTGGCCGACGACAACGTCTCGGTGGGCACCCTGTTCGTGGCCGGTATCATCCCGGGCATCCTGATCGCGGTGGCCATGTGCGTCGTGAACTTCTGGATCTCGAAGCAGCGCAACTACAAAGGCGACGGTCAGTTCCCCTCCACCGCCGAAATGCTCGAAACCACCTGGAAGGCCCTGCCCGCCATCCTGCTGCCGGTGCTGATCCTGGGTGGCATGCGTGCCGGCTGGTTCACGCCAACCGAAGCGTCCGTGGTCGCGGTTTTCTACGCCCTGATCTGCGGCAAATACATCTACCGCACCCTCGAATGGAACGCCGTGCCCGACATCCTTTCGCGTTCGGCCCTGCTCACCGCCTCGGTGCTGCTGATCATCGGCACCTCGGCATCGTTTGCCTGGATCCTGACCATCGAAGGCATGCCGCAAACCGTGGCCGGCTGGATCTCGGGCATGAACCTGAGCGTCTGGAGCTTCCTGATCGTCATCAACGTGTTCCTGCTGATCTTCGGCATCTTCATCGAGCCGTTGCCTGGCGTCATGGTGCTGGTGCCGATCCTGGCCCCCGTGGCCGCCAAGCTGGGGGTAGACCCGGTCCACTTTGCGATGGTGGTGATCTTCAACCTCACGCTGGGCATGATCACGCCACCCGTGGGCGGGCTGCTGTTCGTGACCTCCAACGTGTCCAAAGTGCCCCTCACGGCCCTCACCCGCGAACTCAAGCCCTTCCTCTGGGCGCATGGCGTGGTGCTGGTGCTGTTGACCTTTTTGCCGGCACTGTCGAACTGGCTGCCGCATGTGATGGGGTTCAAGTGAAAACTGTCCCGCTCGGGCCTCCCGGCGAAGCATAATAGGGAGCCACATGGGTCATAATGTCCCCAAATTTACCCAGAGGACAAAACATGACCCTTGCGCAACCCCTCCAACTGCTGATGCAGGCCAGGGACAGGTACACCCAGCGTGAAATTGCAGAATACGTGGGCAAGGACATCAAGACTGTCCGCCGCTGGGAAAAGGGCGAAACCCCCTGTCCGGCCATGCTGGAGCCGGCCCTGCGCAACCTGTTGCAATCTCCGGCGTCCACGACAGGCAAGCCCGGCTCCCGCTTTCGCGTGATCGATCTTTTTGCAGGCATTGGCGGCATCCGGATGGGTTTTGAGGCCCACGGCGGCGAGTGCGTCTTCACCAGTGAGTGGAACGATTTTTCGAAAAAAACCTACGTCGAAAACTACGGGGACGGACACACTTTTGTGGGGGACATCATCCCGTTCCCCGCGCAGGACGTGCCGGACCACGACGTGCTGCTCGGCGGCTTTCCCTGCCAGCCCTTCAGCATTGCAGGCGTGAGCAAGAAAAACTCGATGGGCCGCCCCCACGGCTTCGAATGCAACACCCAGGGCACGCTGTTCTTCGATGTGGCCCGCATCGTCGCCACCAAGCGCCCCAAAGCCTTTTTGCTCGAAAACGTCAAAAACCTGCTGTCACACGACAAGGGCAACACCTTCAAGGTGATTCTGGAGACGCTGCGAGACGAGCTCGGATACGACGTCCACTACCGCATCATCGACGGCCAGCACTTCACGCCGCAGCATCGCGAGCGGATCATCATCGTCGGTTTCCGCGAGAAAACCTCCTTCTCCTGGGACGACCTGCAGCTGCCGCAGGAAGGCCCGCGCCTGGGCAGCATCCTGCACAAAACAGACGGCTCCGAACCGGTACTGCCATGGGATGGCGACCGTTTCTTTGACCATGCCGGTCAACGCGTGCAGGACCGCTACACACTCACCCCCCGCCTGTGGGAATACCTGCAGGCCTACGCACGCAAACACCGCGAGGCCGGCAACGGCTTTGGCTACGGCATGGTGTACCCCAACAGTGTCACGCGCACGCTGTCGGCCCGCTACCACAAGGACGGTTCGGAAATCCTGGTCTGGCAAGGCGACCACCTGCGGCCGCGCCGACTTACGCCGCGCGAATGCGCCCGCCTGATGGGCTTTCCGGACACCTTCCGCATCCCTGTCAGTGACACCCAGGCCTACCGCCAGTTTGGCAACAGCGTGGTCATGCCGGTCATGCAGGAGGTGGCGCGCATCATGGTCCCCCACATCCAGACCCTGATCGCACAGGAACGCACGGGCATGGCCCAGGTACCCCTGTTTGCCTGAGCCTGTGGCCGACATCGTCGACACCGCCACCCGCAGCCGGATGATGTCCGGCATACGGACACGCAACACCCAACCAGAAATGCAGGTGCGCAGTCTGCTGCACCGCCAAGGCTTCCGGTTTCGCCTGAATGTGAAGGAACTGCCCGGCAAGCCCGACATTGTGTTGCCCCGCTACCGGGCCGCCATCTTTGTGCACGGCTGCTTTTGGCATGGCCATGACTGCCCGCTTTTTCGCATGCCCTCCACGCGCGAGGACTTCTGGCGACACAAAATCGAACGCAACCGCGCCAACGACCGAAAGGCCTGCAATGCCCTGCAGGCTGCCGGCTGGCGTGTTGCTGTGGTGTGGGAATGTGCCATGCGCGGCAAAGACAAAGACCTGCAGAACGTGGCACAGCCGCTGGCCCTGTGGCTGAAAGGTGAGCAGCCCGCCCTGGAGATACGGGGATGAAGGCTGGTGATCTTTCCCGTTACTTCCGGGGTGTGGCGCTCAAACGCCTGAGCGAGGTTGAAACCGACAGCACGCGCTCTCACCAGCATGAGTTCAATGGCGTGGAACGCCTGCGATCCATTCTGGGGGAGCCGCACGGCAAGGTGCGCTTTTCAGCCAGGTTTCTCTACCTCGCCGATGACAGCGAAGAAGCTCTGACAGAAGACAGCAGCCTGACCTGGTATGACGCCCGCGAGAAAGCGCGGCTGGAGCGCGGCATCCAGCGTCAGGAATACCGGCTGTACTTTCCGTCCAACAGCATTTCGCACAGAGCCCGCGCGGGTGACCTGCTGCTGATCGCCCGCAAGCCGGACGACAGCCTGTTGGCCATCGTCACACCCCAGGGCAGCACCGCCGAGCGCCAGCTCCTGTGGCTGTTTGGTGTTCCGGACCTGTCCCTGCCCGGCTTTTGCGTCCCGTCCACGCTCGACGGACAGGATCGGACCGGTTTCGCCACACGCTTCATCCTGGCGCAGATCGGCATCGAGGCACAGGACAGTGCACCCGACCACCTGGAGCAGACGCTCGCCCGTTTCGGACATGCCTTTCCGGGCACGGCAGAGTTTTCGGCATGGGCCCGCAGCACCCTGCCGCATGTTTCCGGCAGGGACGACCCGGACGCTGCGCTGCTGGCCTGGATGGAACGGGAGGAAGTCCTGTTTCGCGCCCTGGAAAAACACCTTCTGACACAGCAGCTGCGCGATCTGACCACCTCAGGCATCGAAGACACGGAGCCCTTCGTCCGTCTGGTGCAAAGCGCCCTGCAACGCCGCAAGTCGCGCGCCGGTATGGCGCTCGAAAACCACCTGGCGCAAATCCTGACCGACCAGGGTTTGCAGTTCACCCGCACCGGCGTCACCGAAAACCGGCTCAAGCCGGACTTCATCCTGCCCGGCATTGGCCATTACCACGACGCCAACTTTCCCAACGACCGGCTGACCATGCTGGCTTCGAAATCGACCTGCAAGGACCGCTGGCGGCAGATCCTGAATGAGGCGGCCCGCATTCCACTCAAACACCTGCTGACGCTGGAGCCCGGGATCAGCGAACACCAGACCCGGGAAATGGCCGCCGAGCAGGTACAGCTCGTGGTGCCCGCCGCCCTGCACCAGACCTACACGGCAGCGCAGCAGAGCTGGCTGAACAACCTGAAGGACTTCGTGGCAATGGTCCGCGAGCGTCAAAACCGATGACTGTGCATCCGCAATCCGCGCAACCAGTGATCCTCCACGGCAGGGACGTCCTGGCCCGCCATCAGACTTGACATCTGCGCGGTGACCCCCCGAGGTTCGGACAACAGCCCCAGGACGCGAAAGTCCGTCGCCGCCAAAGATTTGAACTGCAGGGCCGACGCCCCCGTGATCGAAGTGTGCGCACCTGACCGGCCCGATGAGGAGGCCAGCAGGGCAGCCGTGGCGGCCCGGTCCAGCACAGTCGCAATGACCGCCGTCCGTGCACGCGCGTTCAGGTCGTTGAGCAGGTACATCGACCCCACTTCTTTGGACCACCATGGCTTGACCAACAGCGTGTGCAGGCAACGGATGTCTGCGCCCGCCAGGCGGTCGAGCAGACGCAGTTACCCGTCGTTGATGCCGAAATACAGTGCCTCCCGGTCCATCGGGAACTTGTGCTTGATCTCCAGCAGCCAGACCTGATTGCCAACCACCAGGACCCGGTCCAGATTCCACACCGAGCGAAAGTAGGGCTGGATGCCCCAGTTGATCAGCAAACGTGGCAGAACGACCCGTTCACCCAGCCTGTCCTTGTGCCAGTCCGAAATGAAACCCCAGAATGCCCGCAGCTGGCGTGCACGGTCCCGGACCGAAGTCTTCACCACGTAGGGGGTCGCCCGGCCACCCGACAGTTCAGGCATCAGTTCCTGCAGGGGCATGGGCGAGCTCTGCCGCCTGCCTTCCTGCACCCGGCAGGCCATGAATTCACCAGCATCGAGCGTGACCAGCCACGGATCCATGCATTTTTCAAGGGCCTGTAAATACCTGCCCAAACCCGGGCCCATGCTTCTGGCCCAGACAAAGCACACCCATCGCCCGTTTTGCCGCTGCGTGTCCACCACCACCGACTCGACATCCAGTGCCTGCACCGCATGGCCGCAGACCTGACTCAGGCTGGCAAGCATCTGGTCAAACAGGCATTCGACCACGAGGCCCTCCAGCAACTGGTGCTTGTCCGCACCCAAAATGTCTGCGGCCAAAGCGTGATCAGACAGGTCCAGCGTGTCCAGTCGCCCCCATGGTGTCTCCATACGACCCTCCTCCCCATCGCGGTCAATATATAGACAAAAATAATTCCATAGAAGTACTTTTCACCACGCCAGACCTGATCCGGCGGCGGGGTAGAATCTCGCCCGTCAGGAGAGAGTCCGCCACGCACCATGTGCAGGCAGACCGCCGAAGGCGCAGGCTGCACAGCAGCGGAACGCTCAGGCAAAAGGACTGACAAAGCGTCTACCCAGACGTTGCCTCACTGGAGAGAGGTGCCGGGCCATCGTGCCACGGCGCCCACCGAAGGAGCAAACCGCAGAACGCCTTGATGCACAAGGCTTCCCGGCGAATCTCTCAGGTAAAGCGGACAGCGAGGGCCCACCACGGCATGTGCCTTGGTGAACCGTGCCCTTGAAAGCTGCCCATGTCCGCTGACCCGAATCTGCTCACCACCCCGCTCAACGCTTTGCACCTCGAACTCGGTGCGCGCATGGTGCCGTTTGCCGGCTACAGCATGCCGGTACAGTATCCGGCCGGGCTGGTGGCCGAACACCACCACACCCGCACGGCTGCGGGCCTGTTTGACGTCTCTCACATGGGCCAGTTGCGCCTGAGCGGCCCGGATGCCGCTGCCGCCTTCGAGAGCCTGATGCCGATGGATGTGATGGGCCTGGGCCTGCACAAGCAACGATACGGCCTGCTGCTCAACGACGAGGGCGGCATCATCGACGACCTGATGTTCGTGAACCGGGGCAATGATCTTTTTGTGATCGTCAATGGTGCCTGCAAGCACGGTGATCTGGCCCACATCCAGAGTCGCATCGGCCAGCGCTGCAGCATCGAGCCGCAATTTGACCGCGCCCTGCTGGCCCTGCAAGGCCCGCAGGCCGTGACCGCACTGGCCCGCCTGCTGCCCGGCGTCGAGGAACTCGTTTTCATGACCGGCATGCCGGCCATCTGGCAAGGCGCGGACCTTTATGTGACGCGCAGCGGCTACACCGGTGAAGACGGTTTTGAAATCTCTCTGCCCGCCAGCGCCGCCGACGCCTTTGCCCGCGCCCTGCTGACCCAGCCCGAAGTCAAGCCCATCGGTCTGGGCGCACGCAACTCTCTGCGCCTCGAAGCAGGCCTGTGCCTGTACGGCAACGACATCGACGCCAGCACCACCCCGGTGGAGGCCAATCTGAACTGGGCCATGCAGAAGGTGCGCCGCACCGGCGGTGCCCGCGCGGGTGGCTTTCCCGGCGCCGACAAGGTGCTGGCCCAGCTGGGCGGCACCCAGCCCGCACAACGCCTGCGCGTGGGCCTCGTTGCGCTGGAACGCGTGCCGGTGCGCGAACATGTGGAACTGCACAACGCCAACGGTCAGAAGATCGGCGAAGTCACCAGCGGCCTGCTCGCGCCCACGGCCGACAAGCCCGTGGCGCTGGCGTATGTGCAGGCAGAATATGCCGCCGTGGGCACCCGTCTGAACGCCATGGTGCGCGGCAAAGCCGTGCCGATGGAAGTCAGCCCCCTGCCCTTCGTCCCCAACCGCTACCACCGCGGCTGATTCCCCCAAACAATCGGGATCTGACCCCGATTCATGCACCCATTTCTCAGGAGCACCACATGAGCCTCAAGTACACCGAAGACCACGAATGGATCAACGTCGAGGGCGATGTCGCCATCGTCGGCATCACCCACCACGCGCAGGATGCGCTGGGGGACGTGGTGTTTGTGGACCTGCCCGAAGTCGGCAAGTCCTTTGCCCAGAGAGATGTGGCCGGCGTCGTCGAGTCCGTCAAGGCTGCCGCCGATGTGTACATGCCGGTGTCCGGCGAGATCACTGAAGTGAACGAAGAGCTTCGCAATGACCCGTCTCTCGCCAACAGCGATCCGCTGGGCAAGGGCTGGTTCTTCAAGGTCAAGCTGGCCCAGCCGGCCGAAGTCGACGCCCTGCTCGACGAGACCGGCTACAACAAATTCACTGCAGGTTGATTGAACTGTCACCCCGGACTTGATCCGGGGTCCATGCCCTGTATGCCCGATCCAGCCGGGCATGACAGAAAAAACCTTGGGTGGGTGGCATTCCGTGCCACCTGCCGAATGTTTTGACCGGAGCCTTCCATGCTGATGTCCGCCCACCGCCCCCTCGGCGATCTCGAAAACCCGTCCGAATTCATCGCACGCCACATCGGCATCAGCGCACAGGACGAAACGCTCATGCTGGGCGTCATTGGCGAAGCTTCGCGCCGCGCCCTGATTGAGTCCATCGTGCCGCGCTCGATCGCCCGCAGCCAGGGCATGCAACTGCCCGCACCTGTGACCGAAGCGGCCGCGCTCGACCAGCTCAAAGGCATTGCGCGCAAGAACAAGCTCTACAAGAGCTTCATCGGTCAGGGCTACCACGGCACGCACACGCCGGGGGTCATCCTGCGCAACATCCTTGAAAACCCCGCCTGGTACACCGCCTACACGCCCTACCAGG
>JAYRQF010000195.1:0-10270 GCA_041910735.1 Limnohabitans sp. | reverse complement strand
TGTGCGCCAGCACGATCCGGGTGATCTGGGCAACGGTCAGTTCGGGGACCTCGCTGGCCTGCACGGTGGTGGCCTGTGCGAAGATGGGCATGAGCCACATGCACCCCGCCAGCACCCCGACCGGCACGCTCCCGGTCAACGTTTTGCGGACCATATCGCTTTCCTTGTTCGCTGTTGTCTGAACACGTCCCTGCGAACGTGCCTCCAGAAGCGGGCAGTCTATGGACCCTCAATCACACAAAAAAGCATAGTGAAAATGATAAATACTTCGGTTTTTCAGAAGTCCGCACCCATCGCTGCCCTGCTCTTCGATCTGGACGGCACGCTGGTGGACAGCGAGAAAACCGGTCTGGAGGTGCTGCACCAGATGGCCTGCGCCCGGGGTCTGAACTGGAGCCACGAGGAAAGCGTTCAGCGTTTTCGCGGCGTGCCCATGCCACGCTGCGTTTCGGTGATCGCGCAGCACCTGCCGGCCGGCAGCCCGGCGTTGGACGAGGTGACTTTTCTGCGCGATCTGCGCGCCGCCATGGCCGAGCGGTTCCGGCAGGACCTGCAGGAAATCCACGGCGCCAGCGCGCTGCTCGCCAGTCTGCGCATCCCGTTTGCGGTGGCCACCAACGGCCCGCGCGAAAAGGCCGCGCTCACGCTGGGCCTGACCGGTCTGGACCGCTGGCTGGAAGACCGGGTGTTCTGCGCTCCCGAGGTCGGCAGCTACAAGCCCGAGCCCGGCCTGTTCCTGCATGCGGCGCAGGCCCTGGGCTGCGCGCCGGGGCAATGCGCAGTGGTGGAAGACAGCCTGCCCGGCATGCTGGGCGGTCTGGCCGCAGGCATGCGGGTGTTCAGCCTGCACCCCCGTGAGGGCCTGCCCGACGACGTGGCCGCGCAGGTGATATTCATAGACGGCCTGCCGGAGCTGCAGCGCTGGCTGGCGGCCTGAAGGAATTCAGCCGGCGCGGTTGTACCACCGGCGGCTCTGGTTGACGATGCGCACCACCAGCAGCATGACCGGCACCTCGATCAGCACGCCCACCACCGTGGCCAGCGCCGCCCCCGACTGGAAGCCGAACAGGCTGATGGCCGCGGCCACCGCCAGCTCGAAGAAGTTGGACGCACCGATCAGTGCCGAGGGGCAGGCCACCGCATGCTTTTCGCCCAGCGCCCGGTTGAGCCCGTAGGCCAGCGCCGAATTGAAGAAGACCTGGATCAGGATCGGCACGGCCAGCAAGGCGATCACCAGCGGCTGACGCAGGATGGCTTCGCCCTGAAAGGCGAACAGCAACACCAGCGTGCCCAGCAACGCAGCGATGGACCACGGACCGATGCGGGCCATGGCAGCCTCGAAGGCGGCCGGCCCTTTGGCCAGCAAGGCTTTGCGCCACAACTGCGCCAGCAGCACTGGGATCACGATGTAGAGCACCACCGAAGTCACCAACGTGGCCCAGGGCACGGTGATGGCCGAGATGCCCAGTAAAAAACCCACCAGCGGTGCGAAGGCAAACACCATGATGGTGTCGTTGAGCGCCACCTGCGACAGCGTGAACAGCGGGTCGCCGTTCGTCAGCCGGCTCCACACGAACACCATGGCCGTACAGGGCGCCGCCGCCAGCAGGATCAGGCCGGCGATGTAGCTGTCAAGCTGGTCCGCCGGCAACAGCGGCGCGAACCAGTGCCGGATGAACAGCCAGCCCAGAAACGCCATCGAAAACGGTTTGACCAGCCAGTTCACGAACAGCGTCACACCGATGCCGCGCACATGCTGGCGCACTTCGTGCAGCGCGCCAAAGTCCACCTTGACCAGCATGGGGATGACCATCACCCAGATCAGCAGGCCCACCGGCAGGTTGACTTGTGCGTATTCCATGGACCCGATGGTCTGGAACACGCCCGGAAAAAACTGCCCCAGCCCGATGCCCGCAACGATGCACAAAAACACCCACAGCGTCAGGTAACGCTCGAACACCGTCATGGGTGCCTGCGCTGCAGCCTTGGCCGTCACTTCGCACTGCACGCTCATGCTGCACCTCTGGCCAGCTCACGGGCGGTTTTTTCGATCTGCAGCTTGTGCAAACTGTCCGCCGGCAGGTTGACAAAAATCTCCAGACGCCTGCGGATCAGGTGCAGGGTCTGGCGGAAAGCCTCGCGCCGGACATCGTCGTCGCCCTCGGCAGCAGAGGGGTCGGCATAGCCCCAGTGGGCCGTGGCCGGCTGGCCAGGCCAGAAGGGACAGACCTCGCCGGCAGCGTTGTCGCACACGGTGATCACCAAGTCCATGCGCGGGGCATCGGGCGTGGCGAAAACGTCCCAGCTCTTGCTGTACAGCCCTTCGGTGGAGACGCCTGCTTTGCTCAGGGTCTCCAGCGCCAGTGGGTTGGGCATCTGGTTGTCACGCGGGCTGCTGCCGGCCGAGAAGGCCTTGAAGCGGCCCTGGCCGAGGTGGTTGAGCAGGGCTTCGGCCAGGATGCTGCGCGCCGAGTTGTGGGTGCACAGGAACAGGACATTCAAGGTGCTGGTGTCGGTCGTCATGGTTTCTTCTTTCAGCAGGGACAGGAGGTGGCCGGGGCATCCAGACAGTCTTGGGCGCCCTGACAGCAGTTTTGGGTGAGGTAAGCCAGAACGTCATTGATCTGGTCAAAGGCCACCCGGTAAATCAGGTGGCGACCGCTGCGCTC
The DNA here is from genome assembly GCA_041910735.1 of Limnohabitans sp. Classification (GTDB taxonomy): domain Bacteria; phylum Pseudomonadota; class Gammaproteobacteria; order Burkholderiales; family Burkholderiaceae_C; genus Limnohabitans_A. The sequence continues at coordinate 7,601 of JAYRQF010000195.1, read as the reverse complement.
CTGGGTGATCAGGCCGGCATTCGTCAACTCTTTCAGGTGGAAGGACAAGGTGGCGTTGGGCAAGCCCAGCGATTCCCCCAACTGGCCCGGGGTGGAGCCGGCATGTCCCGCCACCACCAGGCGGCGAAACACCTGCAGGCGGTTGGCATGCGCCAGCGCCGCCAGCGCTTTGACCACGTTCTTTTCTTTCATATTTCGATTATCTTGGAAATATATGACCGAAAAATGACGGCCGCTGCCGCCATTTTTCATGTCGAGCCTGTTCTGCTCAGACGCGCTCGAGGATGAGGGCAATGCCCTGACCCACGCCAATGCACATGGTACACAGCGCATAGCGCCCGCCCGTGGCGTGCAGCCGGTTGATGGCGGTGGTGGCCAGACGGGCCCCAGAGGCGCCCAGCGGGTGGCCCAGCGCGATCGCACCGCCCCAGGCGTTCACGCGCTCGTCGTCGTCCTTCAGACCCAGCATGCGCAGCACGGCCAAGCCTTGGGCGGCAAAGGCTTCGTTGAGTTCAATCACGTCGAGTTGTTCGAGCTTGAGGCCGGTCTGGGCCAGCACTTTTTGCGTCGCAGGCGCCGGGCCAATGCCCATGATGCGCGGGGCCACACCGGCCGTGGCCATGCCCACCACACGGGCCTTGGGCGTCAGGCCGTATTTGGCCGCTTCGGCTTCACCGGCCAGCAGCAAGGCGCAGGCGCCGTCGTTCACGCCGCTGGCGTTGCCTGCGGTCACGGTGCCGTCCGGGCGCACCACGCCTTTGAGTTTGGCCAGCGCTTCCAGGCTGGTCTCGCGCGGATGCTCGTCGGTGTCGACCACGATGGCGTCGCCCTTTTTCTGGGGGATGCTCACGCCCACGATCTCTCTGGCCAGATGGCCGGCCTTGATCGCGGCCACGGCGCGCAGCTGGCTGTTCATGGCCATCTTGTCTTGCGCTTCGCGCTCGATCTTGAAGTCAACCGCCACGTTCTCGGCGGTTTCGGGCATGGAGTCCACGCCATACTGGGCCTTCATCAGCTTGTTCACAAAGCGCCAGCCGATGGTGGTGTCGTAGACCGCATTGGCCCGCGAGAAAGCGCTTTCGGCCTTGGGCATGACGAACGGTGCACGGCTCATGCTCTCCACACCGCCGGCGATCATCAGACCGGCTTCACCGGCCTTGATGGCGCGTGCTGCTGTGCCCACGGCGTCCAGACCAGAGCCGCACAGGCGGTTGATGGTGGCACCGGGCACCTCGATGGGCAGGCCGGCCAGCAGGCTGCTCATGTGGGCCACATTGCGGTTGTCCTCACCGGCCTGGTTGGCGCAGCCATACAGTACATCGGTCACGGCGGCCCAGTCAACATTCGGGTTGCGGGCCATTAGGGCCTTGAGCGGCACGGCCCCCAGATCGTCGGTGCGCACGCTGGACAGCGCGCCGCCGTAGCGGCCAAAGGGCGTGCGGATCGCGTCGCAGATGAAGGCTTGGGTCATGGGAGGTCTCCTGTCGTGGAATGCATGAAAACAAAAATCAATGATGCATTATCCTGCATGTTTGGCAGGATCTTTGCCCGATTGTGAAGCATCTTTCTGCCGCTCCCTGCCCGTGCGCGACAAGCGACAATCGCAGCATGCTGATCCAACCCTCCCAAGCCGATGTGCGCCGCTTTTTTTGTGGCGTCTACGCCAAAGCCCGATCCGGTGCCCCGCTTGACCCCATGGAAATGCTGGTCAGCCAGTGGATCGACGAGCACCCCGAATACCACGCCACCCTGTCGGATGTGGATGCGGCGCTGCGCGACATGGCCAAAGCCGACCCGAACGCCGAGAATCCGTTTTTGCACCTGTCGATGCACCTGTCCATCAGCGAGCAGTGCAGCATCGACCAGCCGCGGGGCATCCGTCAGGCCGTGGAATTGCTCACCCACAAGCTCAATTCGCTGCACGATGCCCACCACCAGACCATGGAGTGTCTGGGGCGCATGGTTTACGAGAGCCAGCGTGCGGGGCGCATGCCCGATGGCGAAGCCTACATTGCCTGCGTGCAGCGGCATGCCACACGCGACTGAGCTGTCCTAGACCAGCGCCCAAACAAAAGGCCCGCATCAGCGGGCCTTTTGACGGGTGGGGCTGAATCCGTTCAGCGGAACTTGGACTGCGGAATGGTGTGCAGTTCGCCCTGCTGGCTGCCCACGTAGTTGGCCAGCGCCTTGAGTTCGGCATTGGAGAACTGCTTGGCGATGCCACCCATCACGCCGTTGCTGCGGCCCCATGTGGCCTGGTTTTCGGTCTTGTAGGACTTGAGTGCAACGAACAGGTAATCCTTGTGCTGGCCAGCGATCTTGGGGTAGCCGGGATCGACAGGCTTGCTGAAGTTGTCGCCGTGGCAGGACACGCAGGCACCCTTTTGCAGCAGGGCTGCGACCTTGGCATCGGCAGCGGCGGGAGCCGGCACGGCAGCATCGGTTTTGCCGTGCTGCTCGTAGTAGGCGGCCACGTCGGCCATGTCCTGCTCGCTCAGGCTGTCGGCAATGCCGCGCATGGTGGGGTGCTTGCGCTCGCCCTTTTTGTAGGCATTGAGGGCATTGACGATGTACTTGGCGTTCTGGCCCGAGATCATGGGCACCTTGTACACCTCGGGGAAGCTGGCCTGATAGCCTTTGATGCCGTGGCAGCCGATGCACATGGCAATCTTTTGCTCGGCGGCCTTGGCGTCACCCTTGACTTCCTGGGCCTGGACGGAAACAGCCGTCACGCAAGAGACAGCGAGGGTGATGATCGAGGTCAGCAGCTTGTTCATTTTGCTTGGACAATCCAGAGAGATTGATAAAAATCAACGGGCCATTATATCGGCCTGCCCCGCATAATCCTGACAGGCATTTTTTGCGATAAAGAAGTCCTTCCATGAAATTCACCGGTTCCGAAAATTACGTCGCCACGCAAGACCTGATGCTGGCCGTCAACGCCGCCATCACCCTCAAGCGCCCGCTGCTCGTCAAGGGCGAACCCGGTACTGGCAAAACCATGCTGGCCGAAGAAGTGGCGCAGGCCCTGAACCTGCCGCTGCTGCAGTGGCACATCAAGTCCACTACAAAGGCCCAGCAGGGCCTGTACGAGTACGACGCGGTGAGTCGTCTGCGCGACAGCCAGCTGGGCGATGAGCGCGTCAAGGACATCGAGAACTACATCGTCAAGGGCGTGCTCTGGCAGGCCTTCACCTCCGACACCCCGGTGGCCATCCTGATCGACGAGATCGACAAGGCCGACATCGAATTCCCCAATGACCTGCTGCGCGAACTCGACCGCATGGAGTTTTACTGCTACGAGACGCGCCAGCTGATCAAGGCCAAAACCCGCCCGCTGGTGTTCATCACCTCCAACAACGAAAAAGAGCTGCCCGACGCTTTCCTGCGCCGCTGCTTCTTCCACTACATCAAGTTCCCCGATGCCGACACGATGAAGCAGATCGTGGATGTGCACTTCCCCACCCTCAAGAAGGACCTGCTGGCCGTCGCGCTCAAGACCTTCTACGACGTGCGCAACCTGCCGGGCCTGAAAAAGAAGCCTTCCACCAGCGAGCTGCTGGACTGGCTGAAACTGCTGGTGGCCGAGGACATTCCGCTCGAAGCCCTGCAAAGCGCCGACCAGAAGGTGTCGGTGCCGCCGCTCGTGGGCGCCCTGCTCAAGAACGAGCAGGACGTGACCCTGTTTGAAAAGCTGGTCTTCATGAACCAGCGCAACCGCTGAGCGGCACCATGTCCGAAGCTGGCAAGCTGCTGCTTGAAGGCGTCTCCGACGCTGTGGGTTTTGTCGGCGGTGCGCTGGCGGGCTACTGGCTCGGACAGCTGCTGGGCTGGGACATTTTCAGCGAAGGCTACAGCGGTGCCAGCATCGGTGCGATTGCGCTGGTCGGACTGGGCGGCGGTGGCGGCCTGCAGCTGGCGCGTTTGTGGCGCTCGAAGCAAAAGGATGGCGCATGAGCGGCTTTGCAGCGCCCTTGACGCTGCAGGGCCGGCATGTGCGGCTGGAGCCTTTGCAGCACGCGCACCACGACGATCTGTGCGAAGCTGTGCGCGATGGCGAACTCTGGAACCTCTGGTACACCACCATCCCTCGCCCTGAAGCCATGCAGGCCGAAATCACGCGCCGGCTGGACCTGCAGGCCAAAGGCAGCATGTGCCCGTTTGCCGTGATTGACCTGGCCACCGGTCAAGCCGTGGGCATGACCACTTACATGAACATCGACGCCGCCAACCGCCACGTCGAAATCGGCTCCACCTGGTACCGGCGCAGTGTGCAGCGCACGCCTCTCAACACCGAAGCCAAGCGCCTGCTGCTGGCCCATGCCTTCGAACAGATGGACTGCATTGCGGTGGAGCTGCGCACACATTTCTTCAACCAGCCAAGCCGCCGCGCCATCGAACGTCTGGGCGCCAAACTGGACGGCGTGCTGCGCAGCCACCAGATCAATCCCCATCCGCAGGCTGCTGGCGCACTGCGCGACACCTGCGTCTACAGCATCATTGCCAGCGAATGGCCCAACGTCAAAGCGCATCTGGACCACCAGCTCTCGCGCATCAGGACCTGAGGGAAACACCATGCTGATCGATTTCTTCTACACCCTGCGTGCCGCCAAGGTCCCCGTGTCGGTGCGCGAATACCTCACGCTGCTCGAAGCCTTGCAGCAGAACGTGGTCGGCCCGGCCTCGGACGCCTGCAGCATGGACGACTTCTATCACCTCAGTCGCACCGTGCTGGTCAAGGACGAAAAACACTTCGACAAGTTCGACAAGGCTTTCGGCGCCTATTTCAAGGGCGTGGAGATGCTGACCGACTTCACCAAGGAAGTGCCGCTGGACTGGCTGGAGCAGATCCTGAAAAAGGAACTCACACCCGAGCAGAAGGCCGCCATCGAGAAGATGGGTTGGGACGAGCTGATGGAGACGTTGAAAAAGCGCCTCGAAGAGCAGAAGGAACGCCACGAGGGCGGCAACAAGTGGATCGGCACCGGCGGCACCTCGCCCTTTGGCAACGGCGGCTACAACCCGCAGGGCATCCGCATCGGCGGCAAGGGCGGCAACAAGAGTGCCGTCAAGGTCTGGGACCAGCGCGCCTACAAGGATTACGACGACAGCCAGGAGCTGGGCACGCGCAACATCAAGGTCGCGCTGCGCCGCCTGCGCCGCTTTGCGCGCGAAGGCTCGCCCGACGAGCTGGACCTGGACGGCACCATCCGCAAGACGGCGGCCAATGCCGGCTACCTGGACATCCTGATGCGGCCCGAGCGCCACAACAACGTCAAGGTGCTGCTGCTGATGGACGTGGGTGGCACCATGGACGAGCACATCGCCCGCGTCGAGGAAATGTTCTCTGCCGTGAAAGCCGAGTTCAAGCACCTGGAGTACTACTACTTCCACAACTGCGTCTACGACTTCATGTGGAAGAACAACAAGCGCCGCTTTGCCGAGAAGTTCGCCACCTGGGACATCCTGCGCAAGTACAACAAGGACTACAAGCTGATCTTCATCGGGGACGCCACCATGAGCCCCTACGAGATCCTGCAGCCCGGCGGCAGCGTGGAATACAACAACGAGGAAGCCGGTGCCGAGTGGCTGCAAAGACTCACGCACGCGTTTCCCAAATACGCCTGGATCAACCCCGAGCCTCAAGGCGTCTGGCAGTACCGGCAAAGCATCGCCATCGTGCAGCAACTCATGAGCCAACGCATGTTCCCGCTCACGCTCAAGGGGCTGGAGGATGCGATGAGATTGCTGAGCAAGTGAGACGAAGCGACGCAGCCGTCCTCCACCTCTCCAGCCCGTTCCCCCTGCTGCGGGCCTGGTGTCTGCTGCTGTGCCTCTGGCTGGCCTGGCCGGCCGCAGCGCAACGCCTCGTGGACGATGCCGCTGCACCCACGCCAGCTTTCTCGCTGCAGGTGGATGCACCTGAAGATTTGCGTGACCTGCTGCTGCAGCATCTGGAGCTGCAGCGTTACAGAGAGCTGAACGACCTCGACGCCAACGAGCTGCAGCGCCTGCTGACTGCCGCCGACGTGCAGGCGCGTGAACTGCTGGCCACCCGTGGGCTCTTTGCTCCCCTTCTGGACTGGCAGACGGCAGCCGGCGCGGACACGGGTCCACGCTGGCAGGTGCGGCTGCAGGTCCATCCGGGGCCGGTCGCACACATCCAGGAAGTGCGCTGGCATTTTCTGGGCCACATTCAGAACAGCGATGCACACGCCGCCCAGCGCGAGGCCCTGCAACAACAGTGGCTGCTCCCTGCGGGCAAGGCTTTCTCACAGGACGCCTGGAACGAAGCCAAGGCCGCGAGCCTGCGTCTGCTCACCGCAGAGCATTACCCGCTGGGCCGCTGGGTCCACACGCAGGCCCATGTGGATGCGCAGCAGCACAGCGTGGTGCTCGAACTCACCGCCGATTCCGGCCCCGAGGTGTTCTTCGGCCCGACCACCATCAGCGGTCAGGAGCGCTACAGCGTGGAGCAGGCCCGGCGTCTGGCCAACCTGCCCACCGGGCGCAGCTACCGCCAGAGCGACCTGCTCGAAGCCCAGCAGCGGCTGGTGCTCAGCGGTTACTACGATGCGGTTTTCGTCTCGCTCGATACAGAAGGCCCACCCGAGGCCATGCCCGTGCGCATCGAACTCAAGGAAGCCTTGCGCCAGCGCTGGCAACTGGGCGTGGGCGTGCGCAGCGACACCGGTCCTCGCCTCACCCTCGAACACACCCAGCACCGCGTGCCGGGGCTGCACTGGCGCGCCGTGACCAGACTCTCGGTGGACCGCGTGCTGCAAAGCGCCAGTGTGGACCTGCTCTCGCCCCCCGACAGCACCCTCTGGCGCTGGGGCATTTCGGCCAAAGCCGAACACCAGAAATTCGACGGCTACGAGGTCAACAGCCAGCGCCTGCGGGCTGGCCGAACCCGGATCGGTGAAAACATTGACCGCAGCTGGTACGCCCAGTACGACAATGCCCAAACCACCGGCTCGCTGGCCGACACACGCAACGCCGCCAGCGCTCACCACGTCTGGACCTGGCGCCATTTCGACAGCCTGCCCTTCCCCACCCGGGGCTGGGGCCTGGGCATCGAACTGGGGGCCGGCGTCACGCTGGGCGAACCGCGCATGCCCTACACACGCGGGTTGGCCAAGACACTCGTGCTGCTGCCGGTGGGCGAACAGGGATACCGCCTGTCGCTGCGCGGCGAAGCCGGCGCGGTGGCCACGCACAACGCCGACAACATCCCCGTCACCCAGATGTTCGTCGCAGGCGGCGAACACAGCGTCCGCGGCTACGCGCCCGGCAGCATCGGCATTGTCGGCCCCACCGGCCTGACCACCGCGGGCCGCTACCTGCTCACCGGCAGCGCCGAATGGCTGATGCCGGTGCGCCTGCATGGACGCCGAACCGAGTGGGACAGCGTGCTGTTCGTTGACTCGGGCGCGGTGACCAACACCCCGGGCCAGTGGAGGCCGGCCACCGGCGTGGGCCTGGGCGCGCGCTGGCGCAGCCCGGTCGGGCCACTGGAAATCGACCTGGCCCGAGCCCTGCAGACGCAGCGCTGGCGGCTGCACATCAGCATAGGTTTCCGGTTCTGATGCGTACAGCCA
>JAYRQF010000194.1:0-2145 GCA_041910735.1 Limnohabitans sp. | reverse complement strand
CTGGTGGTGCTGACCTTCAGCTTCCCGCTGGGCGCGCTGCTGGCGGTGGTGGCCATCGTCGGCCTGGGCACCAGTGGCACGCAGACCCTGATCTACGGCTTTGTTGCCAACTACTACCGCACCCAGGTGCGTGCTGCCGGCGTGGCCTGGTGCGCCGGCTTTGGCCGCATTGGCGGCATTGGCGGGCCCATGCTGGGCAGCTTCCTGATCGGTGCGGGCCTGCCACTCGACGTGATTTTTTATATCCTTGCAGGGCTCGCTGTGCTCGGGGTTGGGCTGACCTTGCTGGTTCCCCTCTCGCGCAGCGCACAATCGGACCTGGCCCAGGCCTGACCCCCTCTTCCCCGTATCAAAGGAATTGCATGAAGCTCTACAACTTCTGGCGCAGCGGCACCTCGCACCGCACGCGCATCGCGCTCAACCTCAAAGGCCTGTCCACCGAGTACGTGGCTGTGCACCTGGCCAGGGAAGAACACCTCAAGGACGAGTTCAAGGCCGTCAACCCGCAGCAGCTGGTGCCCGCTCTGGACACCGGCAGCGAGGTGCTGATCCAGTCGCCCGCCATCATCGAATGGCTGGAAGAAAAATACCCCACCCCTGCCCTGCTGCCGCGCGACCCGCAACGCCGCGCCCAGGTGCGCGCGCTGGCGGCCATCGTGGGCTGCGACATCCACCCGGTCAACAACCGCCGCATCCTCGAATACCTGCGCCACACCTTTGGTGCCAACGACGACGCCATCAACGCTTGGTGCGGGACATGGATCAGCGCCGGCTTTGACGCCTACGAAGCGCTGCTGGCCGCCGACACGAAACGCGGCCGTTTCAGCCACGGCGACGCTCCCACCATTGCCGACTGCTACCTGATACCGCAGATCGAGAGCGCGCGCCGCTTCAAGGTGGACCTGACGAAATGGCCGCTGATCATGGCCGTGGAGAAGGCCTGCATGGAACTGGAAGCCTTCCAGAAGGCGGCGCCCGGCCAGCAGCCCGACGCGGCCTGAGCCACGACACTCTGCCATTCCCCAACTGTCACTTCGTCATTGCCCGGCCTGACCGGGCAATCCATGGATCCTCGGGTCAAGCCCGAGGATGACTGCCAAAGGGCCCGAGGGGAGACGGAGCTGTCAGGCAAACACTTCGGTATCGACTTCGCTGTTGGCCTGCGCGTTGTAGCGGTCACCCACCACGGTGCGTTCGTTGATCAGCTCTTCCACACGCGCCATCAGGTCGGCCGACAACTTCACATTCACAGCGCCCAGATCGTCCATCAGATGCTCCACCGAGGTGGTGCCCGGGATCGGGATCGGGATCAGGTCGTCGCCCTTGTGCAGCAGCCAGGCCAGCGCCAGCTGCGAGGGGCTGCAGCCGGCCTCTTGGGCGAGTGCGTTGTAGGCGGGCAGGAGCTTGAGATTGGCGGCGTAGTTGTCGGGCGCAAAGCGCGGCATGGTGCGGCGGATGTCCTTGGCATCGAAACCGGCAATGTCGAGCGGACCGCACAAAAAGCCCCGCGCCACCGGGCTGAAGGGCACAAAGGTCACGCCCAGTTCGCGGCAGGCGGCCAGCACCGCAATTTCGGGGTTGCGCGTCCACAGCGAATACTCGGTCTGCACGGCGGTGATCGGGTGTACCGCGTGGGCTTTGCGCAGGGTGGTGGCCGAAACTTCGGACAGACCGATCGTCTGGATCTTGCCGGCACGCACCAGATCGCTCAGCGCGCCCACGCTGTCTTCGATCGGCACTTTTTTGTCCCAGCGGTGCAGGTAATACAGATCGATCACGTCGGTCTGCAGGCGGCGCAGTGCATCTTCGCAGGTCTGTCGAATCGTCTCGGGGCGGCCGTCGATCACGCGCACCTTGGTGCCATTGCCCTGGTCCACGCCCTGCATGCCGCATTTGCTGGCCAGCGTGAATTTGCGGCGGTGCGGTTTGAGCACCTCACCCACCAGCGTTTCGTTGGCACCAAAGCCATACAGCGCGGCGGTGTCGAAAAAGGTCACGCCCGCATCGAGTGCGGCGAGCAGCACGCGCTCGCCCTGCTGGCGTGAGACGGGTGCGCCATAGGCATGGCTGAGGTTCATGCAGCCCAGGCCAATGGCGCTGACGGAAAAGGGGCCAAGTTGTCGTGTTTGCATGCGCCCATCTTAG
>JAYRQF010000193.1:0-1566 GCA_041910735.1 Limnohabitans sp. | reverse complement strand
GCTGGCGGCACGCTGCCCGCGCAGGCCCTGCAAGGCACCTCGGCCGATGGCTACACGCTGGCGCAGATTCCGCTGGGCGTGTTCCGCCTGCCCTACACCACCAAGATCAACTGGGACCCGGTCAAGGACATCAGCTATGTGCTCAATGTGACTGGCTATGCCTTCGGCTTGGTGGTGCCCGCTGACTCGCCGCTTAAGACCTGGACCCACTTCGTGGCGTGGGCCAAGGCCAACCCGGGCAAGCTCAGTTATGGCTCCACCGGCACCATGACAAGCCCGCACCTGACGATGGAGCTGATTGCCCAGCAGCTGGGCCTGGAACTGCTGCATGTGCCCTACAAGGGCAGCGCCGACCTGATGCAATCCATTCTGGGCGGCCAGATCATGGCCGCGGCCGACTCCACCGGTTTTGCCCCGCAGGTCGAGGCGGGCAAGCTGCGCGTGCTCAACACCTGGGGCGCCGAGCGTCTGACCAAGTTCCCCGATGCGCCCACGCTCAAGGAGCTGGGCCTGAACCTGGTGCAGAACTCGCCCTTTGGCATCGGCGCCCCCAAAGGCACGCCGGACGCGGTGGTCAAGCGCCTGCACGATGCGTTCAAACAGGCCATGGAGCAGGACAGCTACAAGACCGCACTGGCTCGCTACGACATGGTGCCGATGTACATGAGCACGTCGGCGTACAAGAAGTTTGCGCAGGACACCTTCACGCGCGAGAAGGCGCTGGTCGAGAAACTGGGCTTGGCCAAACCCACCTGAGGCCACGCCCTTTGGAGGGGGCAATGCGTTCCGTGTGATGATCCGCAGCATTGAACGGAACTCACACACGATATGGCATCCCCCTCCGACAGCATCAGCATGGCCCTGTTCTGCGACTTTGAAAACGTCGCCCTGGGCGTGCGCGATGCGCAGTACGAAAAATTCGACATCAAGCCCATCCTGGAGCGCCTGCTCCTCAAGGGCTCCATCGTGGTCAAGAAGGCCTATTGCGACTGGGAGCGCTACAAGGGCTTCAAGGCCACGATGCACGAGGCGAATTTCGAGCTGATCGAAATCCCGCATGTGCGCCAGTCGGGCAAAAATTCGGCCGACATCCGCCTGGTGGTGGACGCGCTGGACCTTTGCTACACCAAGTCACACGTCAACACCTTCGTCATCATCAGCGGCGACTCGGACTTTTCGCCGCTGGTGTCCAAGCTGCGTGAGAACAACAAGCAGGTGATCGGCGTGGGCGTGAAGCAGTCCACGTCCGACCTGCTGATCGCCAACTGCGACGAATTCATCTTCTACGACGACCTGGTGCGCGAAAACCAGCGCGCCCAGGCCCGTCGCCAGAGCCCTGGCAGCAACCAGCCACCCGCGCCCCGCCGCAGTCCCGAAGAAGAGCGCAGCCGCAAGGAAAGCCAGGACGCACGCCGCACCCAGGGAGTGGAGCTGGCCGCCGAAACCTTCGAGGCCCTGCTGCTGGAGCGGGGCGACACGGGCAAGATCTGGGCCTCGGTACTCAAGGAGGCGATCAAGCGCCGCAAGCCCGATTTCAGCGAAGGCCGGTATGGCTTCCGCACCTTT
>JAYRQF010000192.1:0-2628 GCA_041910735.1 Limnohabitans sp. | reverse complement strand
GCCCAGCACACTGGCCAGGGCGCAGATGTACAGCGCCTGCCGCACCGATCGGCCCAGTTCGGCGCCACGTCCTGCGCCATGCAGCTCGGCCCAGACCGGCAGCAGGGCCTGCACCAGCCCGTTGAGGGCCACGTAAATGCTGATGTAGATGGACGATGCCAGCGACAGCGTGGCCAGAGCCTGCGGGCTATGGCGCCCGGCGATCATGGTGTCGGCCACGCCAAAAGCCATCACTGCCAACTGGCCGACCAGCACGGTGCCCGCATGGCGCAAGATGACACGCGTTTCTGACACGCTCAGGGCTTTCCGGGCCGGAAGATGACCAGGGTTTCTTTGTTGTCCGAGGGGCGTTTGTACCGGGCCGCTTCTTCCCAGCCCCAGTCCTGCAGGCGCTCACGCAGTTCGGGCAGGCTGGCGGTATTGGTGACCAGCCAGTTACAGGACGAAGTGGGTGTGCCGGCGGGACGCAGCTGCCATGGACCGTGGTAGAGCAGTGCAGCGTTCTGGGCGTTGCTCAGCCCCAGGGTCTGCACGCACTGCGTGAGCGGCTGCGTCAGCCGGATTCGGGCGATCAGCGGACCGTAGCTGCGGCCGTGGTCCAGCAAGGGCAGCCACAGCGTCATCAGCAGCAGCCAGCACAGTGTGGTGCCTGCCGCAGGCAGCACCAGACTCTTCCAGAGCTCGACGCGGTGACGCGCGGTACGCCAGCGCACCAGTGCCATCCAGCCCAACATGGCCAGCGTGGCAATGGCCAAAGGCCAGAAGGAGAGGTGGTGCACAAATTCCGGTGCCGCGCGGGCCACATTGCGCGCCGTCACGGCAGGCACACCGGTTTGCATGGCCACCCAGACCACCCAGACCACGAGGGCGCCCAAGGTGAAGAACAGCAGGGTGAACCAGTCGATGAAGGCGCCAACACTGCGGCGCAGGGTGGGCAGCGCAAAGGCGGCCAGGGTGGCAATGGCGGGCAGGGCTGAGAGCAGGGCGCGGTCCGACACACCGGTGAACCAGGTGGTGCCCACGGTGACCAGCACAAACCACAGGGGCAGGCCGATGTGCGGCGTGCGCCAGGCCTGCAGCAGCTGGCGACGCCAGCGCCACAGCGACCACATGGCCAGGGGGCCGGCCGGCCAGGTGAACCACAGCAGCAGCCGACCAAACGTGTGCAGGTTCGCCAGCGACGACGGTGCCAGCCGCCAGCGCCACAGATCGAGGGCGCCCGCCAGCGTCACCGACAGCAGGATGAACAGGGCCAGCAGCCCCAGCTCCAACATGTTGCGCCCACGGTGGTTGGGTTCGGGTTGTGCCAAGGCATGCACTACCCAACCCCCGGCGCCCAGCAGCACGGCCATGGCGGGAGCGCCCGACAGGGTCAGGCCCAGCAGGCCTGCGGCGGCAGCGCCCATGCGCAGCCAGCGCTTGCGGGGCGTCGTGGTCAGCCCGAAAAACAGCAGGGCGGTGAAGCACAGCTGGCTGAGCGCAGGGGTGATTTCGTGCGACAGCTGCGCCAGCCCCAGACAGCCCAGCAGGGCCAGCAGGCCGCCATCGGCCAGGGTGCGGGCGTAGTCGGCGGGGCGTGCCTCGCCACCGAAAGCAAAGGCCACCGGCTGGGCTGCACGGGTGCGGGCCAAGGCATAGACGCCCTGCCAGGTGGCCGCCAGCGTCAGGATCAGCATGCCGATGAACGGCCAGCGGGCCGCCATGGCTTCCCATCCGGCAGGCGCCAGCCGGATGAACCACGCACCCAGCCACGTCGGCAGCAGGGACAGCGAGGGCTCCAGTTGCCCGGCCAGCATGGGCTTGAGCCAGCTGACGGTTTCACCCGCGGCGGGACGGGCCAGCGCCAGCATGAAGCCAAAGGCTTCCATGTCGGCGTTTTTCCAGGGGTGGCGTCCAACGAAGCCCGGCAGCACATACGCCAGACAAAGCAGGATCAGGGCCCGACGCGGCAGTCGCGCGACCGCTTTCTGGGCGACGATGGCAGGGCTGACGGAGTTCACGGGCACAAAGATAACAGCTCGGGGAAGGGCAAAACAAAAGGGCAGGCCGGTTGCCCGGGCTGCCCTTGGTGACGGACCTGCCGAATTACTTGGACAGGGCGGTCTTGCCGAAGCGGTTGCGGAACTTCTCCACGCGGCCGCCCATGTTGTCCACCGACTTCTGGGTGCCGGTGTAGAAGGGATGCGACTCGCTGGTGGTGTCCAGCTTGAAGAGCGGCAGCTCACGGCCGTCTTCCATCTTGATCATTTCCTTGGTGTTGACGCAGGAACGGGTCACGAACTTGAAGCCGTTGGACATGTCCTGGAAGCACACTTCGCGGTAGTTGGGGTGAATGCCCTCTTTCATGGGTTTTTCCTTTTCAGCAAACCACGGTAGCCACGCCCCGGACCATCCCGAACGCACTTTCCGCAAAACCTGAGATTATAGGGGATCAGCCCCCGCGGCGCATCATGTCGAAGAACTCGGAGTTGTTCTTGGTGGCCTTCATGCTCTTGAGCACCATCTCCATCGCCTCGATTTCGTCCATGTTGTACATGAACTGGCGCAGGATGCGGGTCTTTTGCAGCACTTCGGGCTGCAGCAGCAGTTCTTCGCGGCGGGTGCCGCTGCGGTTGAGGTTGATGGCCG
>JAYRQF010000191.1:0-3128 GCA_041910735.1 Limnohabitans sp. | reverse complement strand
GCACGACAGCTACGGTCGGCAACTCGGTCGCCTGTGGGTGGACGGGCAGGATGTGGGGGCCGCGATGGTGCGTGGCGGCTGGGCCTGGGCCTGGAGCTTTCGCACCGGGCGCGGGCCTTATGCCGCTTTGCAGCGCGAGGCGCAGCAGGACAAACGGGGGCTGTTTGCGGCGCGGCAGACCGCCATGTCACCGGCGGTGTTTCGCCAGTTCCACGGCAGCTGCCATGAACAGACCGAAGGTCAGGCGCCGGTGCAGCGGGCGCCGCACACCGGGCAGCCTGGGTCGCGCTGAATGCGGATATCGGTCCAGGACAGTGCCCGGCCATCGAGCATCAGCAGGCGACCGGCCAGCTGCGAGCCCATGCCACTGAGGATCTTGAGGGCTTCGGCCGCCTGCACCGTACCGATGATGCCCACCAGTGGTGCGAACACGCCCAGCGTGGCGCAGCGGGTCTCCTCGGGCATCTGGTCGGCCGGGAAGATGCAGGCGTAACAGGGGGCCTTGTCGTCGCGAGTGTCGTAGACAGACACCTGACCGTCCATGCGTATGGCCGCACCCGAGACCAGCGGTTTGCCGTGACGCACGCAGGCGGCGTTGACGGCCTGACGGGTGGCGAAGTTGTCGGTGCAGTCGAGCACCACATCGGCCCCGGCCACCAGCGTGTTCAGCAGCGCCTCGTCGGCGCGCTGGTTGACCACGGTGACCACCGGGTCCGGGTTGATCTGGGCGATGGCCGTGCGCACCGATTCGGCTTTGGGCTGGCCGACGCGCTCGAGCGTGTGGGCGATCTGGCGCTGCAGGTTGGTGGCGTCCACCGTGTCGTGGTCGACCACGGTGATGCGCCCGACGCCGGCGCTGCCCAAGTACAGGGCCACCGGCGAGCCCAGACCGCCCGCGCCGATCACCAGCGCATGCGAGGCCAGCAGTTTTTCCTGACCTTCGATGCCCAGCTCTTCGAGCAGGATGTGGCGCGAATAGCGCAGCAGTTGCGTGTCGTCCATGCCCGGCTCAAAACGACGTTCAGTTCTTGTCTTTGGCGTCAGGCTTGCGCTCGGCCACGGTGGTGCTGACCTTCACGGGCTGGCCCTTGAGCTGGTTGAGGGCCTGCTGCAGCTGGAAGTCCTTGTCCGAACCGAACTCGGGCAGACGGCGCTCGGCGGCGGGCTTTTTGGCCTCTTCTTCCAGCTTTTTGATAGCTTCCTCGCGGGCTTTTTCGCGCTCGGCATCTTTCTTCTCGGCTTCCTTGCCGTTGGACAGGTGTTTGTCGAGGTCGGCCTCGCGGGTGCGCAGCGCGGCAAACACATTGCCCTCGGCGGTCTCGTCGAGCATGACCTCGGGCACGATGCCTTTGGCCTGGATGCTGCGGCCGCTGGGGGTGTAGTAGCGGGCCGTGGTGATTTTCAGGGCCGTGTCGGGGCCGAGCTGGCGCACGGTTTGCACCGAGCCCTTGCCGAAGGTCTGGCTGCCCATCAGCGTGGCGCGCTTGTGGTCCTGCAGGGCGCCGGCCACGATCTCGCTGGCCGATGCCGAGCCTTCGTTGACCAGCACCACCAGTGGCACCTTCTTGAGTGCGCCGCCCGTGGCCTGCGTCAGTCTGCCGATCGGGTCGTTGCTGGCGTTGCGGCGCCAGAACTGCGGCGAGGCCTTGTAGGTGAATTTGCTTTCTTCGAGCTGGCCGTTGGTCGAGACCACGGTCACGTTCTCGGGCAGGAAGGCGGCCGACAGTGCCACGGCCGCGTCCAGCAGGCCGCCCGGGTCATTGCGCAGGTCCAGCACCAGGCCCTTGAGCTGCGGCTCCTGTTTGTAGATGTCTTCCACCTTGCGGGCAAAGTCTTCGACGGTGCGTTCCTGGAACTGTGACACGCGCACCCAGGCGTAGCCGGGTTCGACCACCTTGGTCTTGACCGACTGGGTCTTGATTTCCTCGCGCACGATGGTCACCGGGAAGGTCCGGTTTTCGTCCTTGCGGAAGATGGTCAGCAGCACCTTGGTCCTGGGTTCGCCGCGCATGCGCTTGACGGCCTCGTTCAGGCTCAGGCCCTTGACGGCGGTGTCGTCGATCCTGGTGATCAGGTCGTTGGTCTTGAGGCCGGCGCGGTCAGCCGGTGAGCCTTCAATGGGCGAGACGATCTTGACCAGACCATCCTCCTGGGTGATCTCGATGCCCACGCCGACGAACTTGCCGGTGGTGCCTTCCGAGAATTCCTTGAAAGTTTTCTTGTCGAAGTACTGGGAATGCGGGTCCAGGCTGGAGACCATGCCCGAGATGGCTTCGGTGATCAGCTTTTTCTCGTCCACCGGCTCGACATAGTCGCTTTTGACCATGCTGAAGACGGCCGCCAGTTGCTGCAGCTCTTCGAGCGGCAGCGGTGCCATGTTGCCGCGTGCCACGGTTTGCAGCGACACGGTGGTCAATGCCCCAGCCAGTGCGCCTGCGCCGACCCAGCCGACGATCTTGAGTTTCTGTCCCATCTTGCCCATCTGAAAGTGGTTCCTTGAACGGAGGCAATATACACCCGGGGGCTGGCCGTGACGGGGCGGCCCCCAATGTCCTTGTGCCCTGCAGGAGACCGGCCCGGCGGCCGGGTGAATCAGGCCTTGCCCTGGCTGGCCACGGCAGCGGCAGCTTTGGCAGCGGCTTCGGCGTCGCCCAGGTAGTAGTGGCGGATCGGCTTGAGGTTGGCGTCCAGCTCGTACACCAGCGGGATGCCGTTGGGGATGTTCAGGCCAACGATGTCCTGGTCGGAAATGCCGTCCAGGTACTTGACCAGGGCGCGGATCGAGTTGCCGTGGGCGGCAATCAGCACGCGCTTGCCGCTCTGGATGGCGGGGGCAATGCTGTCGTTCCAGGCCGGCAGCACGCGGGCCACGGTGTCCTTGAGGCACTCGGTCAGCGGCACCACGTCGGCACTGGGGTAGCGGCGGTCGCTTTTTTCGCAGCGGGGGTCCGTGGCTTCCAGGGCCGGCGGCGGGGTGTCGTAGCTGCGGCGCCAGACCAGCACCTGCGCGTCGCCGTACTGCCTGGCCATGTCGGCCTGGTGCAGGCCCTGCAGGGCGCCGTAGTGGCGTTCATTGAGGCGATAGTCCTTGATGACCGGCAGCCAGGTGCGGTCCATTTCGTCCAGGG
>JAYRQF010000190.1:0-2401 GCA_041910735.1 Limnohabitans sp. | reverse complement strand
GGTCAGGGCGGCTGCTGCCACCAGCCAGGAACGGCGTGAAAGAAGCGAATGCATGGTTCAGAGACGTATGAAGTGCTCGCGGTAGTGGGCCAGTTCGTCAATGGATTCGTGCACGTCTGCCAAGGCGGTGTGGCGCTGCTGCTTCTTGAAGCCTTCGTAGATGGCCGGCTTCCAGCGGCGCGAGAGTTCCTTGAGCGTGCTCACGTCCAGGTTGCGGTAGTGGAAATACGCCTCCAGTTTGGGCATGTACCTGACCAGAAAGCGACGGTCCTGGCTGATGGTATTGCCGCACAGGGGCGAGGCACTCCTGGGCACGTACTTCTTGAGGAAGTCCAGGATTTGCTGCTCGGCCTCGGCTTCGGTCAATGTGGAGGCCTTGACTTTGTCGATCAGGCCGCTCTTGCCGTGGGTGCCCTTGTTCCAGGCGTCCATCTTGCCCAGCTGTTCGTCGCTCTGGTGGATGACCAGCACGGGGCCTTCGATGCGGGGCGTCAGGTGCGGGCCGGTCACGATGACGGCGATTTCCAGCAGGCGTTCTTTTTCAGGGTCCAGGCCTGTCATCTCGCAGTCGATCCAGACCAGGTTCTGGTCCGACTTGGCCAGGGTCTCGGGGGCAGGGGAGGCATTCACTTCAGACATGTGGGGATTGTCGCCGATGCACGCCGGGCCTCTTCAGGGGCGGTATCTACAATTCGGGACATGAATCCGTCTTTGACACTGACTTTGCTGCTGGCCATCGGTCTGGTGGTCCATGTGGCCCTCAAGCTGTGGCTCAACGCCCGCCAGGTGCGGCATGTGGCTGCGCACCGCGGCGCGGTGCCCGAGGCCTGGGCGCAGAAGATCGCGCTGGCCGACCACCAGAAAGCCGCCGACTACACCCTGGCCAAGGCGCGGTTGGCGCAGTGGGACATCCTGCTGGACGCAGTGCTGCTGCTGGGCTGGACGCTGCTGGGCGGGCTGGACGCGCTCAACCAGTGGCTGCTGGGCTTCATGCAACCGGGCCTGCTGCAGCAGATCGCGCTGATTGTGGCCTTCATGCTGGTCGGCGGTCTGGTCGGCTTGCCGCTGTCGCTCTTGCAGACCTTCGGCGTGGAGCAGCGTTTTGGCTTCAACAAGATGACGCCTGCTCTGTGGCTCAGCGATCTTTTCAAGGGACTGGCGGTAGGCGCCGTGCTGGGTTTGCCGCTGCTGGCGCTGGTGCTCTGGCTGATGGACGTGGGCGGCCAGCTGTGGTGGCTCTGGGCCTGGGGTGCATTGGTGTTGTGGCAGCTGTTTTTGATGGCCATTGCGCCCAACGTCATCATGCCGCTGTTCAACAAGTTCACGCCGCTGGACGACGAGTCGCTCAAGTCGCGCGTGCAGGCGCTCATGCAGCGGGCGGGCTTTCAGGCCAAAGGCTTTTTCGTGATGGACGGCAGTCGCCGCTCGGCGCATTCCAACGCTTTTTTCACCGGTTTTGGCGCCAGCAAGCGGGTGGTGTTTTTCGACACGCTGCTCAAGCAGCTCAGCCCCGCCGAAATGGAAGCCGTTCTCGCCCATGAGCTGGGGCACTTCAAGCACAAACACATTGTCAAGATGATGGTCGTGAGCTTTGCCATCACCCTGGCTGGTCTGGCATTGCTGGGCTGGCTGGCGCAGCAGGTCTGGTTCTACACAGGTCTGGGCGTGCAACCCAACATGAGCGGCAGCAACAGTGCACTGGCGCTGGTGCTGTTCATGGGGGTGGTGCCGGTGTTCAGCTTCTTCCTGGCGCCGCTGTCGTCATGGCGCTCTCGTGTGCAGGAGTTCGAGGCCGACGCATATGCCGCTGCGCAGACGCCGGCAGCCGATCTGGCCTCGGCCCTGCTCAAGCTCTACCAGGACAACGCCTCCACCCTCACGCCCGATCCGCTGTTCGTGAAGTTCTACTACTCGCACCCGCCGGCCAGTGAGCGCCTGACCCGCATGCAAGCCGCAGGTGCAGCGGCCGGGGCGGCCTGAAGTGCGTGCCCTTCAACCGACCCAGGTGGTTTCGGCGCTGGTCAGGGTGCCTGGCTGGCGACTGCATGGTGAAGGCGAGCAGATCGCCATCGAGCGCGAGTGGCGCTTTGACAGCCATGCCCAGGCCATGCTGTTTGTCAATCAGGTCGGCTGGCTGGCCGAATCCATGAACCACCACCCCGAACTGGTGCTCAACCATGCCCGCTGCGTGGTCCGTTGGCGCACCCACGATGTCGGCGGGCTAAGTCCGCTCGACTTTGAAGCGGCCCGACGCACCGACGAGCTGCAGGGTCCCACCGCATGAGCCGGCGCACCAGGCCGTCTGCGGTGCCTGCCGCCAGCGATCTGCACTCGGCGCTCGTGGTCGGCGCTTTTGGGCGTCACTGCCTGATCGAAACCGAAGACGGTCGCCGCCTGATCG
>JAYRQF010000189.1:0-3028 GCA_041910735.1 Limnohabitans sp. | reverse complement strand
GCTCTACATCGACAGCCAGAAGGGCCACGAACATTACCGCCAGCCCGAATGGCTGTGGGCCGCCGCGCCACTGGCCCTGCTGTGGGTCATGCGCATCTGGCTCAAGACCGGGCGGCGCGAACTGCACGGCGAGGACCCGCTGCAGTTCGCCCTGCGCGACGGCTTCAGCTGGCTGATGGTGCTGCTGGTCGGCGGCATTGGGCTCATGGCCAAGCTCGGCCTCTGACCAGGAAACCCCGTGAAAGCCGTCCCCCTCGCCCTGGCCGTGTTCTGCGTGCTGCTGTCCTCGGCGGCGCAGATTGCCCTCAAGCGCGGCATGGCGCCGCCTCCCGGTACCGATCTCGGCGGCACCTATGCCCACGCCCTGACCAGCCCCATGGTCTGGCTGGGCCTGGGCCTGTATGGCCTGAGCACCCTGCTGTGGCTGTGGGTGCTCTCGCGGCTGGACGTGAGCCTGGCCTACCCGCTGGTCAGCCTGGGCTTTGTGGTCACCATGGCCGCGGGCGTGCTCTGGCTCGGTGAACCTTTTTCGTGGGTGCGCGTGGGCGCCTGCACGCTAATCGTCATCGGCGTGTGCCTGCTCGCCCTCGACGCCTGAACATGAACGCTTCCGACCTCTCCATCGGCGCCGCGCGGCGCCTGTTCTGGACCACCTTTTTCGGCACGCTGCTGCTCAAGCTGGTACTCGCCGCCGGTTTCCCCTTCACCGGAGATGAAGCCTTCTTCTACCAGTGGGGCGTGTACCCGGCCTGGGGCTATTCGGACCACCCGCCCATGGTGGGCTGGCTGCTGGCGGTGCTGCACAGCATCAGCGACGCACCGCTCGTCCTGCGCAGCGTCACGCTGCTGGTCACCAGTGTCATCGCGTTGCTGATCGTCAACACCCTGATGCACCAGCTGCGCCCCGACCGCGAAGCCGTGGCCTGGCT
This sequence comes from Limnohabitans sp., assembly GCA_041910735.1. Lineage (GTDB taxonomy): Bacteria > Pseudomonadota > Gammaproteobacteria > Burkholderiales > Burkholderiaceae_C > Limnohabitans_A. Next base: position 2,099 of record JAYRQF010000189.1, on the reverse strand, counting down.
GGCCGGCGCGGTCTACCTGGTGCTGCCCTGGTCGTGGATGTTCGTGCTGGTGACCACCGACACGCCGCTGATCCTGTTCATGGCGCTCTCGGCCTGGGCCTACCTGCGCGCCAACGCCGCCGAACAGCGCAGCGCCGGCTGGTACGCGCTGGCCGGCCTGTTCGTGGGCCTGGCCTTCCTCTCCAAATACTTCGCCGCCCTGCTCGGCATTGCTTATGCGGTGCACATCCTGGGCTGGCGGCGCAAGCGCTGGTGGGCGCTGCCGCTCATGTTCGTGCTGGCCCTGCCGTCCATCGCCGTCAACCTGGTGTTCAACGCCCACCACGGCTGGTCTAACGTGATGTTCAACGTCTTCAACCGAAATGAAGGCTCGAACTGGAACGTCAAGACGCCGGCGGTGTACGCCGCCATGACGGTCTACCTGCTCACCCCCTGGCTGCTCTGGCAGGGTCTCAAGGGCCGCTGGGCCGACGGCATCAGCCCCGCCACGCGCACCGCCGCCACCGCGCTGTGGCTGTTCCCGGTGGCGCTGTTCGCGGTCATCAGCCTCAAACGCACCATCGGCCTGCACTGGGTGCTGGGCTTTGTGCCGCTGTTCATCGTCTGGGCCGGTCTGCGGCTGGACACCCGCGCCCTGCGCACCAGCTTCAAGGCCACACTGGCCCTGTCGCTGCCGCATCTGCTCGCGGTGGCTGCGCTGGCCTGGGCACCGCTGGCACTGTGGCAGCCCGCCAAGATCTACGACCGGCTGGTGTTCACCCGCGAAACGACCGCCATGGCCGCAGCCCTCAAGGCCAACCTGCCGCCCGGCACCACCCTCATGGCGCGCACCTACAACCCGGCCGCGGTGCTCGCCTTCTCGTACGGCCAGTACGTGCCGGTATTCGGCGTGGGCCGCCACCACGCCCGGCAGGACGACCAGATCATCGACTTCCGCACCTACGACGGCCAACCGATCCGCATCTTCGACTACGACGAACCCGACCTGGCCGACTTCCAGCCCTTCTTCGCCCAGGTCAGCAAAAAGAAGGTGGTCATCGAGGGTGTGGACTTCTGGCTGGTGGACGGCACCGGCTTCAAGTTCCAGCCCTACCGCGAACAGGTGCTGGCCAAGATCGCGCAGGAGTTCCACGGCATCCCGCCTTGGCTGCCCCTGCTGGGCAACCCGTTCTGTGAGCGGTACGGGTTTGCGGGGTGTTCACCGCAGGGGCGATGAGCGCTGGCCTCGGCGGCCGGGCGGGTCCAGAGGGTTTGAGTTTCGGGCTGGTTTGTAGCCCGCAGTGGATCGGGAGAGCGACTGCGGACGACCCATTGCTGTCATACAAGAACCCGAAGTGAAGCAGTCACTAGATGTATGTGGATGCCGGGTCTCGTGGTTTACTTATATCTACGTAAAAGTCAGAGCTTCGCGTCCAACCCTTTGATGTGATTGAGTTTTTGGAGTTTGAAGTGACCAGAATATCCCGCACTATCCAGCTCATCCCGCGGGTTCTGCGGGATGCATTACGTTAGGCGTCACAAGTGATACGTCCGCACGACACCGCGAGAGTGATCGCGAGAACCCTTGAACTACTCGGCGGGCCCGACCGGGCGCGAGAAGTCACGGACCGTGAATTTGGAGAAATGGTAAGCAGGTGGAATCAGGACACCGATGTGATCGGACGGATTCTTCGGTCCCACTTGTATGTCGAACATTATTTGACCGAGTTCATACGGCACGCGAATCCACGCCTTGGCTCGGTCGCGGATGCCCGCCTAAGCTTCAACCAGAAGCTGGCGCTACTCGACACACGATCGCCCGCCGTTGCAGAGCTGAAGCCCGGAATCGCCCAACTGAACAAGATTCGGAATCGACTGGCACATAGGCTGAGCGCGGCAATCGAAACAGCTGACACGCAGGTCTTTTTGTCCGCACAGATGTTCTCATCCATGCGATTTGTCGCACTCGGACGCCCACCTCCCCGATGGCCAGGTCAAATTCCCCCACCCTTGGCCACCCCAAACTCCCCCAGGCAGGACCGGTCAGATTATGACGACTCGGGGGTGATGGCGATGCGAGCGGCGGCCTCTTTGAGGCGGTAGCTCTTGCCCTCGAACTC
>JAYRQF010000188.1:0-3201 GCA_041910735.1 Limnohabitans sp. | reverse complement strand
GCTTTGGCGTGCGCCACAAAGAGGCCATGAAGCAGCTGCGCGCCGAGGTCGACGTGCTCACGCTGACGGCAACGCCCATCCCCCGCACCATGGGCATGGCGCTGGAGGGCCTGCGCGATCTGAGCGTGATCGCCACCGCGCCGCAACGCCGACTGGCCATCAAGACCTTTGTACGCAACGAGGGCACCGGCGTGATCCGCGAGGCGGTGCTGCGCGAACTCAAACGCGGCGGCCAGTGCTACTTTCTGCACAACGAAGTCGAGACCATTGAGAACCGCAAGCAAAAGCTCGAAGAAATCCTGCCCGAAGCCCGCATCGCCGTGGCCCACGGCCAGATGCCCGAGCGCGAGTTGGAGCGCGTGATGCGCGACTTTGTGGCCCAGCGCTACAACATCCTGTTGTGCTCGACCATCATCGAGACCGGCATCGACGTGCCCACGGCCAACACCATCGTCATCTCGCGGGCCGACAAGTTCGGCCTCGCGCAGCTGCACCAGCTGCGCGGACGCGTGGGCCGCAGCCACCACCAGGCCTACGCCTACCTGCTGGTGCCCGAGATCGAAGGCCTGACCAAACAGGCGGCGCAGCGGCTGGACGCGATCCAGCAGATGGAAGAACTGGGCAGCGGCTTTTATCTGGCCATGCACGATCTGGAAATCCGCGGTGCGGGCGAGGTGCTGGGCGAGAGCCAGAGCGGCAACATGATGGAGATCGGCTTTCAGCTCTACAACGAGATGCTGTCCGAAGCGGTGCGCAGCCTGAAAAACGGCAAGGAGCCGGATCTGCTCAGCCCCCTGTCGGCCACCACCGACATCAACCTGCACGCCCCCGCCCTGCTGCCCGACGACTACTGCGGCGACGTGCACCTGCGCCTGTCGTTTTACAAGAAGCTGGCCACCGCCAAAACCAGCGACCAGATCGACGCCCTGCTCGAAGAGCTGGTGGACCGCTTCGGCAAACTGCCGCCGCAAACCCAGACCCTGGTGGATGTACACCGCCTGCGCGTGCTGAGCCAGCCCTACGGTGTGGTGAAGGTGGACGCCGCGCCGGGCGTGATCCAGATCAGCTTCAAGCCCAACCCACCCATCGACCCGATGGCCATCATCGGGCTGATCCAGAAGAACAGGCACATCAAGCTGGCCGGCAACGACAAGCTGCGCATCGAACGCGAACTGCCCGACCCGAAGATGCGGGCGCAGATGGTGCGGGACATTTTGCGCAGTCTGGGCACGCCCAAAGTCGAGGCCTTGAGCGCCTGATCCGGACCGGATTTACCTGCGCTTGACCTGATCGAGGCATTTCTTGAAACCACCGGTCCACACTGGTGGTTTCGGTTGACACCTGCAGTTCACATGAACCTCCACCCCAACCGCCCCTGGATCACCCCGCTCGTCATGGGCGCTTTTTTGCTGTCGGCCGTCACCGGCGTGCTGATGTTTTTCCACCTTGACAGCGGTCTGAACAAGGTGGCGCACGAATGGCTGAGCTGGGCCATGTTGGGCGGCGTGCTGCTGCATGTGCTGCTGAACCTGCCGGCTTTCAAACGCTATTTCGGGCAGAAAACCGCGTTGACCGTCATGGGCGTGTTCGCGCTGGTGCTGGCCCTGAGCTTCGTCCCGTCCGCTGGTGCCAAAAAGGCGCCCAGCTACGCTGCCCCGGTGCGCGCCCTGGCCAGCGCCCCGCTCCCGGTGCTGGCCCAGGTGCTGGGCAAAACGCCCGAAGCCCTCAAGGCCGATCTGGCGCAGGCCGGCCTGCCGGTGGACAACGACCGGCAAAGCCTGCAGGACCTGGTTGGCCCGGAACTCAAGAAACAGGTGCGCACGCTCAACCGCCTGCTGCCTCAGCCCTGAGTCCAGGAGCCCCTCAACGCAGCTGGATGCTGCCGCTGACCGTGATGCGCACCTCGTCCCTGCCAGCGGCCAGCGGGATCGCTGCCGCAGGTGCGGTCACCGCCATGTCGGCCACCATGGCGCGGGCCTGCAGCACCGGCTCGGCGCGGTCGGCCGAGCCCACGCTCACCTGGCGCAGGGTGTAGCCCTCAAAGCCAAAGTCACTGGCCAGTTGCTGCGCACGCTGGCGGAATTTTTGCACCGCCTGGCGCTGCACCTCGGCTTCGAGCTGCTGGCGCCCCTGACGGGAGAGCGAAAAACCGGCCTGCGCCATCGTCATGCGTGGCACCTGTCCTGCCGCCTGACTGACCTTGACGAAGTCCCGACCTTCGACCACCAGATCGGCCTGTCCCTGCCAGGCCACCACCCGCCCCTTGTCGTTGTGGCGTGGGTAGATGCCAAAGCTGCCACTGCGCACCTCCAACGCTTGCGCCTGCACCTGCGGGCGAAGCTGGGCCAGAGCCTGCTCCACCACGGCCTTGAGTTGGGCCTGCACCGCGGCCGGCTCGTTGCCCTCCTGGCTGGCGCGCAGCACCACGCTCAGCCAGTCCTGCGGCGCATCCTGCTGCGCACTGGCGCTCAGGCTGAGAACCTGGGCCGGTTCGGCCACAACCGGTGTTTGCGCCTGCAGGGCGCCGCAAAAACCCAGCAACGCCAACAATGACCATCGTTTCATGTTTTCTCCCTTGGGGTTTGACATGCCGTGATTGTGGGCCCGGGTCGGCGTGCCCCGATAATCAGGCCATGACTTCCGCTACCGAATTTGCCCCGGGTCTGGTGATCCAGGGCTTCACCGCCCCCCTGGCCCTCTCGCAGTTCAAACTGATCGCCTTCGACATGGATTCGACGCTCATCAGCATCGAGTGTGTGGACGAAATCGCCGATGCCGTGGGCCGCAAGGCCGAGGTGGCCGCCATCACCGAAGCCGCCATGCGTGGCGAAATCACCGATTTCAAGGACAGCCTGCGCCGCCGCGTGGCCCTGCTCAGGGGCGTGACCACGGACGACATGGAACGGGTCTACAACGAGCGCCTGAAGATCAACCCCGGCGCTGCCGAGTTGATCGCCGCCTGCCAGAAGGCGGGCATGAAGGTGCTGCTGGTCTCGGGCGGCTTCACATACTTCGCCAACCGGGTCAAAGACCGCTTGAAGATCGACTTTGCCCGCTCCAACATCCTGGAGATCGAGAACGGCGTGCTGACGGGCGGCCTGGTCAACCAGAGCTGGGGCGACATCTGCGACGGCGCCGAAAAACGCCGCACCCTGCTCGAAGTGGCCAGCCTGCTGGGCATCGAGCCGCACGAATGCATCG
>JAYRQF010000187.1:0-3021 GCA_041910735.1 Limnohabitans sp. | reverse complement strand
GCAATCTCCTTGCACGGCACGCCAGAGCAGCGCCAGAAATACCTGACCCGTGTGGCGCAAGGTCAGGCCGTCGCGGCTTTCGCCCTGTCCGAACCCCAGGCCGGTTCCGATGTGGCCGCCATGGCGTGCGCGGCAAGGGCCGAGGGTGACCATTACGTGCTTGATGGTGAGAAAACCTGGATTTCCAACGGCGGGATCGCCGACTTTTATGTGGTGTTTGCACGCACGGGTGAAGCACCCGGTGCGCGTGGCATTTCGGCTTTCATCGTGGACGCGGGAACGCCCGGGTTTGAGATTGCAGAGCGGATCGACGTGATCGCGCCGCATCCGCTGGCACGCCTGAGGTTCACGCAGTGCCGCATCCCGGCCAGTCAGCGCGTGGGCGCTGGCGGCGAAGGCTTCAAGGTGGCCATGCGCACACTCGACGTGTTTCGCACCTCGGTGGCGGCCGCGGCGCTGGGTTTTGCGCGCCGCGCGCTCGACGAGGCCCTGCACCGGGCCACCACGCGACAGATGTTCAACGGGGTGCTGGCCGACTTTCAGCTCACCCAGGCCAAACTGGCACAGATGGCCACCGCCATCGACAGCGCTGCCCTGCTCACCTACCGTGCAGCCTGGCAACGTGACCAGGGGCAAAACGTGACGCGCGAGGCGGCCATGGCCAAAATGACCGCCACCGAAAACGCCCAGCAGGTGATCGATGCCGCCGTGCAGATGTGGGGTGGTCTGGGCGTGGTGAGTGAACAGCCGGTCGAGCGTCTGTACCGCGAAATTCGTGCCTTGCGGATTTACGAGGGTGCCACGGAGGTCCAGCAACTCATCATTGCCCGCGAGTTGCTCAAATCTGTGGGCGGCCCCACGCCCTGATCTTCAGTCAGCCAAAGGGGTCTTGGCCAGTACGACCCTCAGATGGCCCAGGCTGCTGTAGAGCTCGTCCATCTCGCCGGGAGCCAGTCTGCCCAGCAGCTCGTTGAGCCATTGCTCATGTTCGACGGCAATGCGCTCAAACCAGTCTTTGCCTGCGGGGGTCATGTTGACGATCATGGCGCGGCGGTCTGCCGGGTCCATGATCCGGTCGACCAGCCCTTCTGCCACCAGTTGGTCCGTCAGGATCGTGATGTTGCCGCCCGTCACCATGAGGTAGCTCGACAACGATTTCATGCGCAGGCCGTCGGGGTGGCGGGCCAGCTGGGCCATGTAGTCAAAACGCGCCAGGGTGGTGCCGAACCGGGTGCGCAGGCGGTTACGGATCACCTGTTCAATCTGTGTGCTGCAAGCCAGCATGCGCAGCCACAGACGCACGGCACGGTGGTCCTGCCGCGAAACCCCTGCCTCCATGCCGATTTGCGTGTCGCTCAGCTGTTGGGTGTGCGGGTCTGGGGGGAGTGATTTGCGGGCCATGGTTTCGGTGTGATCTGGAGACAGAGCCGGGTGAGACAGATTGGCCTTGAAATATTGAAGCTTCAATGTATTTTATGCGGCACACATCCATGTGTGGCCTCAGTTTTCAGGCCTGTCTGTCAGGCGCCGGATAATGGGGTCATGCTCAAGTACCTCACCATCCCCGTCACCGCTTTTCAGCAAAACTGTTCCCTGATCTGGGACGACCAGACGATGCAGGCTGCCGTCATCGATCCTGGCGGTGATCTGGATGTGCTGCTCGATGCCGTGGGCAAGCTCGGTCTGAAACTCGAACAGGTTTGGGTCACGCATGGTCACCTGGACCATTGCAGTGGCACCGCCGATCTGGCTGACAAGCTGAATCTGCCCATCATTGGCCCGCACCGTGGTGACCAGTTCTGGATCGATGGCCTGCCAATGGCGGCCATGAGCTATGGTTTCCCACCCGCCCGGACTTTCACGCCGACGCGCTGGCTCGAAGACGGTGACACCGTCACGTTGGGATCGCACACGCTCAACGTGCGGCATTGCCCCGGTCACACACCGGGCCATGTGGTGTTCCATTCGCCCGAGATCCAGCGCGCCTTTGTGGGCGATGTGCTGTTTGCCGGCAGCATTGGTCGCACCGATTTCCCGCAAGGCAACCACGAAGACCTGATCCGCAGCATCCGCGAGCGCCTCTGGCCCATGGGCAATGACACGGTGTTCATCCCGGGGCACGGCCCCGAGAGCACCTTTGGCCGCGAGCGCCGCAGCAACCCTTACGTGCGCGACATGTGATCAGCCCTGCTGGCGTGCCTGCTGGTACAGGTGCTGCACTTTGGGCAGGTTGGCTTCGAGTTCCTGGATGCGGTTGGCGCCACTGGGGTGGGTGGACAGGAAACCCGGACCACCATTGCCGTTGGCAGCCAGCATTTTTTTCCAGAGTTCAACGCTGGCTTCCGGCCGGTAGCCGCCGCGTGCGGCGATCTCCAGACCCACCAGGTCAGCTTCCGTTTCGTCATCGCGGCTGTATTTGAGCGACAGCAGCTGCGTACCCAGATCGGCCGCCATATTGCCCAGTTGGCCCAGCCCCAGCAACTGCGTGGCCACCGACAGACCAATGCTGGTGACCTGGCTTTTGGCCAGCCGCTCGCGGGCGTGTTCGCGCAAGGCGTGGGCCATTTCGTGGCCCATGATCATGGCGATCTGGTCGTCGTCGAGCTGCAGCTGGTCGATGATGCCGGTGTAGAAAGCGATCTTGCCGCCGGGCATGCACCAGGCGTTGAGCTGCTTGCTGCCGATCAGGTTGACCTGCCATTTCCATTCGCGGGCGCGCGGGTTCCATTGCGCGGTGTGCGGGATCAGCCGGCGGGCCACCGCGTGCAGGCGCTGCAGTTGCGGATGGCCCTCGGGTGCGAGTGCACCTTTGGCTTTGGCGTCTGCCAGCACCTGGCTGTATTGCTGCCGTGCGGAGTTTTCCAGCGTATCGGCAGGCACCAGCTTGCGCATTTCCGACGAGCCGCCCACGTCCACCTGCGCCAGAGCCGGGGTGGCTGCAGCGGCGCCCGCCGCCAGCAAAAAGGCACGGCGCGGATGCCAGCGCTGCGTGGCGGTTTCAGGGGTGTTGAGTGAGGACTT
>JAYRQF010000186.1:0-1509 GCA_041910735.1 Limnohabitans sp. | reverse complement strand
GCGGTTCGCCGAGGTGGCCAGATCGGCGCGCTCGATCACCAGCGCGGTGCACACATCGCCGAAAATGAAGTGGCAGTCGCGGTCCATCCACGCATGGTGGGCCGAGGTGATTTCGGGGTTGATCACCAGCGCAGCCTTGACCTGGCCGGTGCGCACGGCATTCACTGCCTGTTCCAGCCCGAAGGTGGCCGAGGAGCAGGCCACGTTCATGTCAAAGCCGTAGCCTTTCGCGCCGATGGCGTTCTGCACCTCGATTGCCATGGCGGGGTACTGGCGCTGCATGTTGGAGGCGGCGCACACCACCATCTCGATATCCTCACCCTGGCGGCCGGCGTTTTCCAGCGCCTGCCGGGCAGCAGCCACGGCAATCTCGGCCATCAGCGACAACTGGTCATCCGGACGCGGCGTCAGACGCGGACGCATGCGCGTCGGATCCAGAATGCCTTCCTTCTCGATCACGTAACGCTGCTTGATGCCGGAGGCCTTGACGATGAACTCCTCGCTCGATTCGGGCAGGGCCTTGCGCTCCCCCGCGGCAATCGCTTCGGCATGCTTCTCGTTTTCCTGCTTCACATAGGCGTTGTAGGCGGTGACGAGTTCGGCGTTGCTGATGGTGTGCGGAGCGACCCACAGGCCGGTTCCGCTGATGGCGGCTTGATACATGGCGTGCATATCTGATGAGAGAATAATCGAACGATTGTACGCTTTGGTACGCAGGCCGGGCAAGCAAGCGCCTGTGTACAAGTCGGAGGATTTCCCCTGGGGAGCGGGATGGTACGGCGATGCTTGTGCACGCTCCGCACACAGCTTGTCCACAGGCTTGTGCACAACGCGCCGGCCCCAAACGCATTACGATGCAGGGTTGACGGGCATTGAACCAGGAACAGCTGTGACAGACCACGAGGATTACGGGCAATACGATTTCGAGCAACCGGTGGACCGGGAGGTGGCACAGCTGCGCGTGCCGCCGCATTCCATCGAGTCCGAATCCAGTGTGCTGGGCGGCCTGCTGCTGGACAACAATGCCTGGGACCGGGTGGCCGACCTGCTGATCGCCAGCGACTTCTACCGGCACGAGCACCAGCTGGTGTTCGAGGCGATCGGCAAGCTGATCAACGCCTCCAAGCCGGCTGACGTGATCACCGTGTTCGAGGCCCTGCAGAGCCTGGGCAAGGCAGAGGAGGTGGGCGGCCTTGTCTACCTGAACGCCCTGGCGCAGTTCGTGCCCAGCGCTGCCAACATCCGGCGCTATGCCGAGATCGTGCGCGAGCGTTCCATCCTGCGCAAGCTGGTCACCGCCAGCGATGAAATCGCCACCAAGGCCTTCAACCCGCAGGGCACGCCGGTCGAAAAAATCCTCGACGAAGCCGAGCAGAAGATCTTCAAGATCGGCGAGGAAGGCTCGCGCATGAAGGAGGGCTTCCAGCCGATGGAATCGCTGGTGGTCGACCTGCTGGACCGCGTGCAGGAAATGGCGGACAACCCGAACGACATCACCGGGGTGCCCAG